>JAFNVH010000082.1 GCA_017379895.1 Rikenellaceae bacterium
ATGCAGAAGGCTATCGACGTTGCAGTTGAGTTGATCAAAAATGAGTTGAACAAATAAAAAAGATAAAAAACACAATGGAAAACAAGAAGGTTTTGCTGATGATCCTCGATGGTTGGGGTATCGGCAACAAAACTAAGGGCGATGTGATCTACACGGTCAATCCTCCCTATATTTCGGCTATGACCGAGAAGTATCCTCACGCTGAGTTGCGTACCGATGGCGAGAATGTTGGTCTGCCCAACGGTCAGATGGGTAACTCGGAGGTGGGCCACCTCAACATTGGTGCAGGTCGCATCGTTTATCAGGATCTGGTGAAGATCAACCGCGCAGCAGCCGATGGCTCGATTATGCAGAACAAGGAGATCGTTGCAGCGTTCGAGTATGCTAAGGCTAACGGTGTGAATGTTCATTTTATGGGTCTGGTATCGGACGGTGGCGTTCACTCGTCGCTTGATCACCTCTTCACGCTGTGCAACATTTCGAAGGAGTACGGCATCGAGAATACCTTTGTTCACTGCTTTATGGACGGTCGAGATACCGATCCTCGCAGCGGTAAGGGTTTTATCGAGCAGTTGGAGAATCACTTGGCAAAGTCGACCGGTCGCATCGCGTCGATCATCGGTCGCTACTATGCAATGGACCGCGATAAGCGTTGGGAGCGTGTGAAGATCGCTTACGATCAGTTGGTTAATGGTGTTGGCGAGCCCGCGAGCGATATGGTCGAGGCTATGCAGAAGTCGTATGACGAGGGCGTTACCGACGAGTTCGTTAAGCCTATCGTTGCAATCGACGCTGAGGGTCAGGTTATCGGTACGATTAAGCCTAATGACGTTGTGATCTTCTTCAACTACCGTAACGACCGCGCTAAGGAGTTGACTATCGTGCTGACTCAGGAGGATATGCCAGAGGAGGGTATGAAGACTATGCCGCTGTACTACTGCTGTATGACTCCCTATGATGCTAAGTTCGAGGGTCTGCACATCCTATTCGATAAAGAGAACGTGCAGAATACCATCGGCGAGTACGTGTCGAAGCAGGGCTTGAAGCAGCTGCGTATTGCTGAGACTGAGAAATATGCTCACGTTACCTTCTTCCTCAACGGCGGTCGCGAGGAGCTGTTCGAGAATGAGGAGCGTATCTTGGTTGCATCGCCTAAGGTTGCTACCTACGATTTGCAGCCCGAGATGAGCGCTTACGAGGTTAAGGATAAGTTGGTAGAGGCTTTGGGCGAGCAGAAGTATGACTTCATCTGCTTGAATTTCGCTAATGGTGATATGGTTGGTCACACGGGTATCTACGACGCTATTGTTAAGGCTGTTAAGGCGGTTGATGAGTGCGTTGAGGCTGTTGTTGAGGCTGCTGTTGCTAATGGCTATGAGGTTGTGCAGATCGCTGACCACGGTAATGCTGATAACGCTATTAACGAGGACGGCTCGGCAAATACTGCTCACTCGCTGAATCCCGTGCCCATCGTGATTGTTTCGGATCGCGTAGCAAAGGTTGAGAACGGTGTTCTGGCTGATGTAGCTCCGACCGTTTTGAAGTTGATGGGCTTGGAGCAGCCTGAGGAGATGACCGGTAAGGCTTTGGTTGAGTTCAAGTAGGCTAAGGCTGAAATAACTTGATAATCTAGTGGGGACTGAGATAGTATCTTAGTCCCCACAATTTTTGTAAAAGAAAAGCGCAACGGTACGAATCCTGTTGCGCTTTGTTGTATAGTTATCTTTTGTGTCTTCGATGATCAATCGGATCGATCATACGTCTGCGACGACGACGCTTGACGGCAATAGCAATCAGTGTAATCGTCAGCGCAATTACACCCAAGGCAAGCAGCATAAAAATAAAATCAATGGTAGTTTGATCGATCATTTCGAACTCTTTATCTGTTTTGTGGACTACAAATATACGCAAAAAACTTTCAAACCACCTTTGTTCATAAGAATTTTACAGAAAAAGACGCGTAACAAGTTCAAAGGGCTGTTGTTGTAAGCGAGAATGTCAAGTGGTAACGTCGAAGTGTTTGTTGTGGCTGCTTTTTTGCTGAAAAATGTCGGTTAGACTGATGGTTGGCTAAAATAAATTTAGTATATTTGCCGTTAAGTTTAACGAAGTTAAATTTTTTGTACTATGAAGAAGTTGATATTATTCGTAGCGGCTCTTATGATTGGACTGGGAGCGCAGGCTGGCAACTCGCTTAAATGGGGAGTGAAGGCTGGTTTGAATTATCATACTGTGGGCGAGCCTACAAATCTGGGAAGAGATATAGTTGATGCCAAAAACAGAGTGGGCTGGCACGCTGGTTTGCAGGCGTCGTGGCAGGTGTCGCGTGTATTTACAATTGATCCCGAGTTGGTGTTTTCGCGCAACTCGTACAATTTGATCCCAAGTGTTGGTACGGGTGGAATTGCCTACCTCAATACGATTGATGTGCCTGTTATTTTGGGAGTGAAACTCATTGGCCCGTTGAAGTTGCAGGGCGGTATCAATATCAATGTGATGACCGATAGTGGTGTGAAGGGTGAGGATAAACCGTTCCGTTTTTCAGCGTCAACGCAGGCATTGGGTTATCTGCTTGGTATCGGCGTCGATTTGGGCCACTTCAATATTGTGGCTCGTTATAATGGCTTCTTCCGTCAGAGCGAGAGTAGCGTGGCGTTCAATAAGGTGCAGACGACCGACGATCTGATGAAGATGCAGGTGAGTACGTGGCAACTTGGCGTAGGATTCTACTTCTAAACAACAATTGATGACAGAAAAGACGTTACATATTGACGGGGCAGATCCCCGAGAGTTATTTGGCGCGCAGGATACCTATCTCGAAATGATTCGAGAGCAGTATCCTGCACTCCGTATTGTCGCGCGTGGCTCGAAAGTGAAGGTGATGGGCGAGGATCGACTGATCTCGCAATTCGTTAAGCGTTTCGAGCAGTTCGAGGCCTATTACGACAAATATGGCCACGTGTCGAAGGAGGTGATTCGTCAATGTTTTGGTACGGCTGGAATGGCGGCCGATGAGCGCCCTGCGGCTGATGGCGACGTGATAGTCTATGGCAATAATGGAAATATCATTCGTGCCCGTACGGCGAATCAGTGTCGATTGGTCGAACTATTTGAGAAGAATGATCTGCTGTTTGCCGTAGGCCCTGCGGGTTCGGGTAAAACCTATACGGCGATTGCGCTGGCAGTGCGTGCACTGAAAGAGAAACAGGTGCGTCGCGTGATTCTGACTCGTCCGGCTGTCGAAGCGGGCGAGAAATTGGGTTTCCTCCCTGGTGATATGAAGGAGAAACTGGATCCATATCTGCAACCGCTGTATGATGCGCTGAATGATATGATTCCTGCGGCAAAGTTGTCGAAATATATGGAGGAGGGTACCGTTCAAATTGCTCCGCTGGCATATATGCGCGGTCGCACGCTGGATAACGCTTTTGTGATTCTTGACGAGGCACAAAACACCACGTTACCGCAGATCAAGATGTTCTTGACGCGTATGGGTCGCAATGCCAAGTTTATCGTTACGGGCGACGTGACCCAGATCGATCTTCCGAAGGCGGGAGATTCGGGTTTGTTGCGTGCGATGAAGATGGTCGATAATATCCAAGGCATCGCCTCGGTCGAGTTCGACAAGAGCGACATTGTGCGCCACCCGCTGGTGAAACACATTGTAGAGGCTTTCGAAAAGCGTGCCACAATGGAAGATGCGTTGAAAAATCGTGAAACAAAAAAGTAACAACTAAATAAACGAAAAAGAAAATGAGTGCAATTGTAAAAACCGATTTTAATTTTGAGGGTCAGAAGAGCCTCTACGTTGGTAAGGTGCGCGATGTGTATGATATCGACGACAAGTATTTGGTGATGGTCGTAACTGACCGTATCTCGGCATTTGATGTGGTGCTACCCGAGGGTATTCCCTATAAGGGTCAGGTGCTGAACCAGATTGCGGCTAAGTTCCTCGATGCGACATCAGATATCTGCCCCAACTGGAAAATTGCGTCGCCCGATCCTATGGTTACCGTAGGTTACAAGTGCGAGACTTTCCCCGTTGAGATGATCGTACGTGGTTATCTGACCGGTAGCTCGTGGCGTGACTATAAGGCTGGTGCACGTGAGATCTGTGGCGTGAAGTTGCCCGAGGGTATGCGCGAGCACGAGCGTTTCCCGCAGCCTATCATCACTCCCACAACCAAGGCTGAGATCGGTGCTCACGACCAGAATATCTCGAAAGAGGAGATCATCGCTCGTGGTTTGGTATCGAAGGAGGACTACGAGGTATTGGAGCGTTATGCTTTGGCATTGTTCGAGCGTGGCTCGCAGATGGCAGCTGAGCGCGGCCTGATCTTGGTTGATACCAAGTATGAGTTCGGTAAGCGCGATGGCGAGATCACGCTGATCGATGAGATCCATACTCCCGATTCGTCGCGTTATTTCTATGCCGCAGGTTACGAGGAGCGTTTCGCTCGCGGTGAGCAGCAGCGTCAGTTGTCGAAGGAGTTCGTTCGTGAGTGGCTGATGGCTAATGGCTTCCAGGGTCAGGAGGGTGCCGAGGTTCCCGAAATGACTCCCGAAATCGTAGGCAGCATCTCGGATCGCTACATCGAGCTGTATGAGAACATTACGGGCGAGAAGTTCGATAAGGGCGAGGCTAATGGCGACCGTATGGAGCGTATGCAGGCTAACATCGCAAATATGATTGCTCGTCTGCGCTAAAACTAAATTGATAACTAAAACCTTAAAAACTAATAAACTATGAACAAGAATTTGGCGGCACTTGAGCCGCAGTTGGTTTGGAAACATTTCCAGGATTTATGCCAGATACCTCACCCCTCGTTTCACGAGGAGGCGATTCGTGCTCACATCATCGCTTTTGCTAAGGAGCAGGGCTTGGAAGTAATGGAGGACGAGGCTCACAACGTATTGGTTCGCAAACCCGCAACCGAGGGTATGGAGGATCGCAAGGGTATCGTTTTGCAGGCTCACGTTGATATGGTTCCTCAGAAGAATGGCGATAAGGTATTCGATTTTGAGAAGGACGCTATCGAGGCTTACATCGACGGCGATTGGGTAACTGCTAACGGCACTACGCTTGGCTCGGACAATGGTATCGGTGTAGCAGCTATTATGGCTGTTTTGGAGTCGAAAGATATCAAGCACGGTGCTATCGAGGCTCTGTTCACTGCAACTGAGGAGTCGGGTATGCACGGTGCATTCGGTTTGAAGGGCGGCTTGTTGAAGGGCGACGTTCTGTTGAACCTTGACTCGGAGACCGAGGGTGAGTTGTATGTTGGATGCGCAGGTGGTTTGGACGCAAGCACAACTTTCAACTATAAGGCTGAGGCTACTCCCGCTGAGGGTTATCGTGCTGCCGAGATCACTATCAAGGGTTTGAAGGGTGGTCACTCGGGTATCGAGATCATCTTGCAGCGTGCTAATGCTAATAAGTTGATGTTCCGTCTGATCAACGCCGTTAAGAAACAGCAGGAGTTGCTGCTTTGCTCGGTTGATGGTGGCGGTCTGCGCAATGCAATTCCGCGCGAGGCTAAGGCTACGGTTATGGTCGAAGCTACTAAGTGGGATGAGTTCCAGAAGAAGGTTGCTGAGTTCATTGATATGGTAGTTGCTGAGTTCTCGGGTATCGAGGATTCGATCCAGATCAAGGCTGAGGAGGTTGCTGTTCCCGCTGAGATGATCGAGAAGGCTGTTGCTGAGAAGTTGGTGAAGGCAGTAGTTGCTTGCCCCGACGGTATGCAGTCGATGAGCCAGTCGATGAAGGGTCTGGTACAGACTTCGACCAACTTGGCTCGTATCGTATCGGACGGTTCGACCGTGAAACTGCACTGCTTGTTGCGAAGCTCGGTGAACAGCGAGAAGGCTGATCTGGGCGACGCTATCAGCTCGGTATTCGAGTTGGCTGGTGCTGAGGTTAAGTTGAGCGGTGGCTACGACGGCTGGAAGCCCAATATGGCATCACCCATCTTGAAGGCTATGACCGAGAGCTACGAGGCTCTGTATGGCGTAACTCCTCGCGTTGTGGGTATCCACGCAGGTTTGGAGTGCGGTATCATCGGCGGTCCCTATCCTAACTTGGATATGATCTCGTTCGGTCCGACAATCTGCTATCCTCACTCGCCCGACGAGAAGGTTGAGATTGCATCGGTTGCGAAGTTCTGGGATTTCCTTTGCCACACGCTGGGTAACGCTCCCCGTAAGTAGTCGAAGATAATTAGCGAGGTTATGGCAGTCGAAGAAAAGTGGTTTACGGTAGTTAATCCGGTGGCAGGGCAGGGGCGTGCGCTCGAAGACCTGCCGACGATATCGCGACTGCTACGTGAGTATAAAATTGATTGCGAGATGGTGTTTACCGAGCGTAAACACCACGCTACGCAACTTACGGTCGAGGCTGTACGTGCGGGTTATCGACGAATAATCGTAGTCGGTGGCGACGGTACGCTGCACGACGTAGTGAACGGTATCTTCATTCAGAAGGCCGTGCCGACAACCGAGATACAGGTGGCGGTTATTGCCGTTGGTACGGGCAACGATTGGATTCGTATGTTTGGCATACCGCGCAAGTACTCCGAGGCGATTCGTGCTATTGCCGAGAATCACACATTCCTGCAAGATGTGGGCGTGGTGAGCTACGAAGAGTCGAGCTATCGCCAATCGCGCTATATGCCCAATGTGGGTGGAGCGGGACTGGATGCAGCGGTGGTTCGTGGTTTCGATTCGTTGAAGGCGCGCGGTCATCGCGGACGCATACTCTATGTGCTGAGTCTGATTGCTACGTTTTTCGGTTATCGCTCGACGGGTATGCGCATTTGGGTTGATGACAAGCAGATAGTCAATGACTTGGTGTTGAGTACATCGGTCGGTATCGGCAAGTATAGTGGTGGAGGTATGATGCAAACGCCTGAGGCTGTGGCTGATGATGGGCTGTTTGACCTGACGGTGATATCGAAAATTAGATGGTATCAGGTGCCTAAGGCATTGAAGTGCTTGTTTAATGGCGGTATCTACTCGTTGCCACAAATCAACCTTTATCGAGGTGCTAAGGTTCGTATCGAGTCGTCGCCCGAAGTGCCGATCGAGATCGATGGTGAGCAGTTGGGTACAACGCCTGTCGAATATTCGATTCTGCATCGCGCTGTTCAGGTTGTGGTGTCGGAGCGATTTCTGCAAGGTGAGTTGAAGCGTCATCCGCGTCCACGATCACGATATGGTGTACTGACGAAATAATTGTCGCTACAATACGTATTTAATAAATAGGTGTGCTCCACAGCGGGGCACACCTATTTTCGTCGGATCGCGATCCTAAAAAGGGAGTATTGAAGTTTGTCAGTTTGTTTCGACTACGTCAATTTCGGTCATTATAATGCTCTCGAAATCGGCTGCGCATTGACGCTGGAACGTACCAAGCTGCGTCGAGTCGATACTGCCTGCGAGGATAGTGCCGAAGAATTGTTCAACCGATTTGTAATAGTTGTCAACCTTCTGGGCTAGACAGGTGTAGTATGCTTTGATCTGTTGGTGGGTCATTCCTTCGGGCAGGATACCCTCAGCTACGAGCTGGCGATAGGGGAACAGATGTCGCATATTGTGGGCGTCGGCCTCGAGCTGAGTGACGACGGTTTCGACAACCACCATCGTAACGGTATCATCGACCGATGGCATCTCGATAAAGGTAGCATAGACTGGATAATCATTTTCGAGAGCTACGGCCACGTCGTCGGCGAATAGTTCCCACTCGACATCGTTCAGGTCGGTCAGATAGACCATATCGCGATAGGTGCGTAGGTCTTGGCGCATTTGGTGGCGCTGCTCGCGGTTCCATTCGCGCTGTTTGTTGCAAGAACAAAAGATCGCAGCGAGCGAGATAATGAGAAGTAATTTTTTGATCATAAGCAAAATGTTTTGTGACTGAATTGCCCATAGCGTGTCCAAACTATGTGCCAATATTGCGTGCGCGAACTTATGTGTTGATAATTTGGTCCAATCGAATGATTGGAGGGCACGATCGGGTCACAGGACTTGCTACGCAATCGAAAAAGAGTTATCTTTGCAGTGATGAAGACTCTGAAAAATATTGTATTCGATCTGGGTGGTGTGGTTGTCGCCCGCGACCGTCATAAGGTGAGCCAAGAGTTTGCCGATTTCTTTGCGTTTGTATGTTGTACGCCAATGCCCGAATTTTGGGTGGAATATGATCGCGGAACCAAAACACGTGCCGAAGTTGAGCAGATTATGGCCGAGATAAAGGGATGCTCCGTAGAGCGTTGCCACGAGGCTATGGCTGCTGCGATCGATATCCAGGCTCCGATCCCCTGCACTGAGCAGCTGATAGCGGAGTTGAAGCAGCGAGGTTATAGACTGCTTGTGCTGAGCAATATGTCTTCGGATTTTATCGAGCACATACGACGTTTCGATGTCTATCGACAATTTGAGGGCGATGTGGTTTCGTGCGAGGAGCAGACCGTCAAGCCCGAGGCGGAGATCTATCGCATTCTGCTCGATCGTTTTGCGCTCAATCCCTCGGAGACACTATTTATCGACGACCGCGAAGCGAACCTGCGTGCGGCGGAGCAGTTTGGAATTTCGACATTCCATTTCACTGAGCCGCGCGAGGAGTCGTGTGATCGACTGCGCGAATTATTGTTGTTGTAGGGGATTACATTAGAATCATACCTGCGCGGGCACATTCTGCGCGCATCTGCTCGTCCCAAATCGAACTTTGAATCTCGCCAATGTGAGCCTTACGCAGTAGATACATACACAAGCGCGATTGGCCGATACCGCCACCAATCGTCAACGGCAGTTCGCCCGCGAGCAACATACGGTGGAACATCATCTGTGCTTTGTGCTTTTCGCCGCGCAATTTTAACTGTCGCATAAGCGCCTCATCATCAACACGAATACCCATACTCGATACCTCGAAGGCCGATTCGAGAACGGGATTCCATAGCAAAATATCGCCATTCAGGCCGAAGTAACCATCTTCGTTCGGCGTGCTCCAATCGTCATAATCTGCGGCGCGTCCGTCGTGCGCCTCGCCATTCGACAACTTTCCTCCAATACCTATAATAAATACAGCACCATATTGGCGTGCGATCTCATTCTCACGCTCTTTGGGCGACAGCGTAGGGTACATCTGCAACAGCTCCTCGGAGTGAATGAAATGGATCTGCTCGGGAAGTTGCGGGCGAATCTGAGGGAACTCGACGTAGAGTTTGTTCTCGGTAACCTTGATCGACTCATAGATGCGACGAACGGTCTGTTTCAGGAAAGCCACCGTGCGCTGTTCGGGTGTGATGACCTGCTCCCAATCCCACTGATCGACATAGATCGAGTGAATGTTGTCAATGTCCTCCTCGGGACGCAGAGCGTTCATATCGGTATAAATGCCGCGACCGGGAGTAGTCTGCATCTGCGCAAGTTTCAGGCGCTTCCATTTAGCCAAAGAGTGTACGACCTCTGCCGTGGCATTGTTCAAACTCCTTATTGGGAAGGTTACAGCGCGCTCTACACCATTCAAATCATCGTTCAGTCCCGTATCCTTCATTACGGCAATAGGTGCCGTCACGCGCAGCAGTGCAAGCTGTGCCGAAAGATTGTTCTGGAACATATCTTTGACCTGCTTGATTGCCTTTTCGGTGCTCTCCAAATCGGGAAGAGGATTGTTGTAATGAGTGGGTATGTAAAGTGACATCTGTATCTGTGCTTAATATTTCTAATGGCAAATGTAGTCAATTGCTCGCTAAAATGCACAGAAAACGAAATAAAAATTGCCAATCAGGATTATTTTGAAACTTTTTTGCGAAAAAGTGGTTCAAAAATTTGCAGCGAAAGAAATTTGTCGTATCTTTGCACCGCTTTTAAGGCAGATGGCGAGATAGCTCAGCTGGTTAGAGCGCATGATTCATAATCATGAGGTCCCCAGTTCAATCCTGGGTCTCGCTACAAGTTAGGAGTAGGTTAGTAGTTAACCTACTCCTAATTTTTGTTTTGGGTGATGAGGTTCGTGACGTATATCGTGAAGATCGGGAACATCATCATACCCAACGAAGGGAGCATAACCGCCAAAATCTTACCAATAGCCGTCACAGGAAAAACCGCCGCTCCGACAGTCGTAACGCCCATCCAAGCCCACCATAGTGCATTGCCGAAGTTATCGACCTTTGGATTGACACCATATTCGTAGCAATAGAACAACAGAGCCGACAGATAGGTAAACGCCACAACGGTAAACAGATAGCCAGCGAATAACATCTTAATACGCCCGTTGACCAGCCACGCCACAACGATAATCACCGCAGCAAACGAGCGAATCAGTGGTGCCATTTTCAATATGAAATACCATTCGCGCGACAGCTCCACGCCGCTCCATAATGCAATATTGAGAAATGGTATCGACACTAGTAGAAATACGAAATTGCGCCAGAAATAGCGTGTGTGATTGGTTGCTGCGATCCAATGCATCGCAAAGTCAAATAGTAGTACCAGGCAGGCGATGAGCTGCACTTCGAGATATGCCGGCGTGAGCAGAAATAGATGATTGTGCAGAATGTCGTACGAGAGAGAAAATAGTATTGCCAATCCCGCGATGAGCGAGGCGATGCTCGAAATTCGCAGCAGGGGCGCATATTGCGGTTGAAATTTGTTAGCCATAGTCCCAATGTTTTATACAAAAACAACGAGCAAAACCCATACCACGTCGAAAGATGGGCGAATGGATTAGGATTTTCGCGCAAAAAATTGTTACTTTGTAGTGAAGAAATCTCGAAACAGATGAATAAAACAAAACTTGTGATATTCGATCTCGACGGCACGTTGCTCGATACGATTGGCGACTTGGCGGCGTCGTGTAACCATACGTTGGAGCAGTTTGGCCACCCGACGCATCCAACCGATGCCTATCGTCAATTTGTTGGCAACGGAATTGCCAAATTGGTCGAGCGAGCGCTGCCTGCCGAGTGTCAAACAGCGGAGTATGTCGAGCAGGTGCGACAGTCGTTTGTCACTTATTATAAGGAACATATATCCGACTATTCGCATCCTTACGATGGCGTGCCCGAATTGCTCGAAGCGCTTGCGGAACAAGGTGTGGTATTGGCCGTTGCGTCAAATAAATTTCACGAGGGAGCGGTGATGTTGATTGATCGTTTTTTCGGTTGCGAGCGTTTTGTGGCGGTGTATGGTCAGCGCGTGGGCGTGCCGATTAAACCTGATCCGACGGTGGTAGAACAGATTGTGTCCGAGGTGGGCGTTTCGCGTGAAGAGGTGCTCTATGTTGGTGATTCGGGAGTCGATATGCGCACGGCAGTGGCGGCCGATGTGCGCTCGGTAGGTGTGACGTGGGGATTCCGCTCGCGTGAGGAGCTGATCGATGCAGGTGCAGTTCACTTGGTTGATTGCGCAGATGAAATTTTGAAATTATTGTAAGCTATGGATAAGTGTGTTTCATTGGCATTGTCGAGTGGCGGACCACGTGGTTTTGCTTATATCGGAGCGATCGAGGAGTTGATCGCCCGTGGTTATCGCATTGGTTCGGTGGCGGGTACCTCGATAGGCTCGCTCGTTGGCGGTATCTATGCTGCGGGGCGACTCGAAGAGTTCAAGGAGTGGCTGTTTGGGCTCGATGCGTGGAAGGTGTTTACGCTGATGGATCTCTCGATAGGCAAGAACCATTTGGTTAAGGGCGAGCGAATTATCGAGGCGATGATGGAGATTGTTCCTGATGTCGATATAGAAACTCTGCCTATTCCGTTCCGCGCAGTTGCGACCGATCTCTATACGGGTGAGGAGGTGGTGTTCGATCGCGGAAAATTATTCGAGGCTATCCGTGCGTCGATCTCGATTCCGTCACTGTTTCGCCCTGTGAAATACGGACTGACGACGCTGGTCGATGGTTGTATAGCCAATTGCCTGCCGCTGAATAGGGTAGTCCGCTCTGAGGGCGATATTTTGGTGGCCTTCGATGTGAACGATGTCGATGTAGTGGAGATTCGTTCGATACTTGCGCGCGAGAATGCGGCGCTGGTTGCTGATACGGCTTTCGAGCAATCTACGCGCGCCGAAATGCGCGGAATTCTGGATAGCGTGACCAATCGCAAAGATATTAGTCTGGTTGAGCGATTGAAGTCGGCGGGTAGTCGCAGTATCTCGCTGATCAAAGATGTAATTAACCACGAGGAGGAGTATGACGAGGCTACTGCGCTCGATTATGGCGACTCCTATTATGATCTGCTCGATCGTTCGTTCAGCCTGATGAATCATCGTCAGTCGGAGCTATCGATAGCGCTGTATTGTCCTGATATTGTGGTGAAAATGCCCTTTGACGCTTATGGCGAGATCGCCGATTATGCTAAGGCGCGTGAGATCTCCGAGATTGGTCGCTGCTTGATGAGCGAGGCGTTGGATAGGCATGAAAAGGCACAATAGAAATCGCCATTTAATTTGAATAGAAAAAAGGCAACCTAAAAAGGTTGCCTTTAATTTTGCCGGAAAGAATAGTGGTTTATTTCTTCTCTTTGAGCAGGTCGCGGATCTCGGTCAGCAGAACCTCCTCCTTCGACGGTTCGGGTTCGGGTGCAGGCGCAGGCGCGGGAGCCTCTTCCTCCTTCTTCTTCAAATTGCTCAGCGAGTTGATACCCTTAACGAGCAGGAATACGCAGAACGCCAAAATCAGGAAATCGACGCAGGTCTGAATGAATGCGCCATACTTCCACATCACGGGCTCAACGGTCTCGCCCGCCGCCGCAGCTGCCTCGATAGCCTTCTGGTTCAGCGTAACCGACAACTGCGAGAAGTCGGTGCCGCCGAGCAGCATACCGATAGGGGGCATCAATACGTCATTTACGACCGAAGTTACGATCTTGCCAAATGCGCCACCGATAATCACACCGACAGCCATATCCATTACATTGCCTTTCAGAGCAAAGCTCTTAAATTCCTGAATAAAACCCATAGTAATCTTGTTTTTTATTTAAATATTGATTGATTTCGCAAGGTCAAAAGTAGTAATAATTTCGCGAAAAAAGTCTAAATCCGAACGCTAAAACGAAAAAATGAACAAAATTTCGTTTTTTTTGAGAGAAATTTTGACGGATTCCGAAAATAGTGTTATATTTGTTAATGTATCAATGATCCTAAACAACTAACAATAAAATAATAAAGAGATTTTGCTATGGCAAAGAAGCTTAAAATCAGAGATTTGACGCTGCGCGATGGTCAGCAGTCGGCTTTTGCTACCCGCTTGAAACAGGAGCAGGTAGATCGAGTTCTTCCTTTCTACAAAGACGCTAACTTCTATGCAATGGAGGTTTGGGGTGGTGCAGTGCCCGACTCGGTAATGCGCTATTTGGGTGAGAACCCCTGGACTCGTCTGGAAACTATCAAGGCTGCTGTTGGTGATGTTTCGAAATTGACAGCTCTGTCGCGTGGTCGTAACCTGTTTGGTTACAGCCCCTATACCGACGAAATTATCGACGGTTTCTGCCGCAACTCAATCGAGAGCGGTCTGGGTATTATGCGTATCTTTGACGCGTTGAACGACGTGAACAACGTCAAGTCGACTATCAAGTACGTTAAGCAGTATGGCGGTATCGCTGACTGCGCAGTTTGCTACACTATCGACCCGAAGTATCCTGAGATCGGCTTCTTCGCAAAGTTGATGGGTAAGAAGAACCCGAAGCCCGTATTCACCGACGCTTACTTCCTCGATAAAGCTAAGCAGATGGCTGCTCTGGGTGCTGATATGATCACTATCAAGGATATGAGTGGTCTGATTCCTCCCAAGCGTGTGGCAGGTTTGATTCGTCTGTTCAAGCAGCATCTGTCGATTCCCGTTGATTTCCACACTCACTGTACTCCCGGTTATGGTTTGGCATCGGTTGTGGCAGCTATCAACGCTGGTGCAGATGTTGTTGATACCAACATTTGGAACTTCGCAGGTGGTCCCGCAGCTCCCGCATTGGAGTTGATTTACATTTTCTGTAAGAAGATGGGCGTTGAGTTGGACGTAAATATGGAGGCAGTTGCTAAGATCAACGCCGAGTTGCTCACCATCCGTAAGGAGTTGGAGGCATTCGACGCTGTTAAGCAGTTCCCCAAACCATTCAATCCGCTGACCGATACTCTGCCCGCAGAGATCGATGCTGAGTTCGACAAGGCTATCGCTGCAGCTAAGAAGGATGACGAGGCTGCTATGTTGGCTGCTTGCCACAAGATTGAGGCTTACTTCAACTTCCCCGCTCCTAATAAACTCGTTCAGGAGGCTGAGATCCCCGGTGGTATGTACACCAATATGGTTGCTCAGTTGAAGCAGTTGAAGAGCGAGCACATCTTGCCTAAGGCAATGGAGTTGATTCCGACCGTACGTTTGGCAGCAGGTCTGCCTCCCCTGGTAACTCCTACTTCGCAGATCGTAGGTGCTCAGGCGGTTAACTGCGCTTTGGACCAGATGAACGGCAAGCCTATGTATACCACCAAGAGTAACCAGTTCGTTAACTTGGTTAAGGGTGAGTATGGTAAGACTCCCGTTGAGATCGATCCCGAATTCCGTTTGAAGATTGCAGGTGTACGCGAGGAGACTCCGTACGATACCAGCAAGTATCAGATGCAGCCCAATCCCGTATTGGAGGATTGCGGTGGCGTGAAGTTGGCTGCAAACGAGAAGGAGGTTCTGTTGCTCGAACTCTTCCCGTTGGTTGCTAAGCCCTTCTTGACTAACCTGAAGAAGGAGACTTGGGCTGCACAGAAGGCTGAGAAGAGTGCTGATGCTCCCGTAGCTGAGGAGAAGAAGGAAGAGGTTGCAACTTCGAAGGTTCAGCCCATCACCGGTAAGGCAATCAACGCTCCGCTGCCGGGTCGCGTAATCGAGATTAAGGTTAAGGTTGGCGATGCAGTTAAGGCAGGTCAGGAGGTTGTAGTTCTCGAGGCAATGAAGATGGAGAACTCGGTAACTACTGACGTTGCTGGTTACGTTCGCCAGATCTTCGTAGCTGAGGGTGACAACGTAGCATCGGATGCTATCCTGATCGAGGTTAGCGCTGAGGCTCCCGTAGTCGCTAAGGCTGAGGCTACTGGTCCCAAGCCCGTTGTGGGTAAGACCATCAATGCACCGCTGCCGGGTCGTGTAATTGCGATCAAGGTTCAGGCTGGTGATGATGTGAAGGTAGGTCAGGAGGTTGCAGTTCTCGAGGCGATGAAGATGGAGAACTCGATCAACGCTGATTTCGCAGGTAAGGTTCGTCAGGTATTGGTAGCTGAGGGCGACAATGTTGCTTCGGACGCTGCTCTGATCGAGCTCGAATAAGCACACTGATAGGGCGGTGGCCGAAAGTTTCCGCCCGATCAAATAGGATTCGTCCGATCTCCAAAGTGGGGATCGGACGATTTTTTTGCTAATATTGCAGAATATTAGGAGAATAACCGAATTTTGCTTATCTTTGAAGGTTGAAAATGAAAATTCTAACTTAAATATTTAAAGACTATGTCTCCGATTTCCGTAATCATCACAGTGCTGGCATACATTGCAGTACTGTTTTTAGTTGCTTGGTGGTCGGGTCGCAAGGCCGACAACGCAAGCTTCTTTACTGGTGCTCGTAAGACACCTTGGTACATCGCTGCATTTGCTATGGTGGGTGCTGCAATTTCGGGCGTAACCTTCATCTCTGTTCCGGGTTCGGTTGCCGCTGACGGCTTCTCGTATATGCAGATGGTGTTGGGTTTCTTTGTAGGTAACATTATCATCGCGTTTGTGCTGATTCCGTTGTTCTACAAGATGAACGTCGTTTCGTTGTATGAGTATCTTGATACTCGTTTCGGCGTGCTGTCGCACAAGACAGGTGCTTGGTTCTTCTTCATCAGTAAGATGTTGGGTGCAGCTCTGCGTGCATACGTAGTTTGCGCAGTGTTGCAGTTGCTCGTTTTCGACCAGTACAATCTACCCTTCGTGCTCAATGCTGCAATTATGATGTTGCTCGTATGGCTCTACACTCGTCAGGGTGGTGTTAAGTCGATTGTTTGGACCGATACGTTGAAGACCTTCTGCTTGATCGGTAGTGTGGTATTGTGTATCGTGTTTGTGATGCGCGACCTCGGTCTGTCGATTGGCGAGATGACTGCACAGGTGGCAGGTCATGACTACTCGAAGATGTTCTTCTTCGACAACGTGAGCGACAGCCGTTACTTCTGGAAGAAGTTCGTTGCAGGTATCTTTATGGTGATCGCGATGACCGGTCTGGATCAGGATATGATGCAGCGTACGCTGAGCTGCAAGGACTACAAGGATTCACAGAAGAACCTGATTGTGTCGATTCTGATGCAGTTGGTGGTGATCTTCTTGTTCCTCGTGCTGGGTGTTCTGTTGTTTATGTTCCTCTCGCGTGAGAACGTTGCAGCAGGTGCTGAGGGCCTGTTCCCGATGTTCAATGAGGGTGGTCAGGCAGTGATCAACAAGAGCGACCAGGTATTCTCGTTCGTAGCAGTAAACGGTGGTTTCCCCGCAATCGTTGGTATTCTGTTTGTGTTGGGTCTGATTTCGTCGACCTACTCGGCAGCAGGTTCGGCTATGACTGCTTTGACCACTTCGTTTACGGTTGATATCCTCGAAGGTCAGAAGCGTTACGATGACGAGAAGTTGACTAAGGTGCGTAAGATGGTACACGTAGCGATGGCTGTGATTATGGGCGTTGCTATTCTGGTGTTCAACAAGTGGGGTAATGACTCGGTAATTAACCTCGTTTATAGCGTAGCAAGCTACACCTACGGCCCGATTCTCGGTATGTTTGCTTTCGGTATTATGTGCAAGAAGCAGGTGAACGATAAGTTTATGCCCTTCGTGGCGATTATTGCTCCCGTTTTGAGCTTCGTGATCCAGAAGTATGCTCCCGTTTGGTTCAATGGCTACCAGATTGGTTTCGAGTTGTTGATTATCAATGCTCTGATTACTATGATCGGTATGGCTGTATTGATCCGCCGTGATAAGAAATAATAATCAATTATGATTAAACGAGTTCTGGCGACGTTGCTGCTATTTGCGGCAGCGTCGCTTGACGTAAATGCTCAAAGCGTTACGTCAAAACAGCGACACGAAATAGCAGAGGTTCTCAATCGCATTGTGCGTCGTGAGGTCGTGACAGTGAAGGATGTCGAGGTGGAGCGTACGGCTATCAATGGTAAGCGATTGACGGTCTACACTTCGATCGATATGTCTTACTATCCTTTCCGAGAGGATAATATCGAGTCGATCTATGATAGTATACGTGCTGTCATGCCTGAGCAGTTCGAAAATTATGAGATCTCGATTGTGACTGATCGTCACCATATCGAGGACCTCGTTCCGCGAGCACTGCGAGAGAAGGAGGTCGAGGCTAAGGAGCGATTCACCAACTGTTCGACACGTCCGTTGGTAACGCGCCTTTCGTCGCAGTCGCAGCCTACGCAAGGCTTGGCAGGTCGCCACATTGCGATGTGGCAGAGCCACGGCTATATGTTCGATAATGGTAGCGCAGGGTGGAGCTGGCAGCGCGCGCGTCTGTGGCAGACGGTCGAGGACCTCTATACGCAGAGCTATGTCGTTCCCTATCTTGTGCCGATGCTCGAGAATGCGGGCGCGAATGTGATGTTGCCCCGTGAGCGTGATGTGCAGAAGGCCGAGGTGATTGTAGATAATGATGTTCGCACCGAGTCGGTTTATGACGAATATACGGGCGATCGCACGTGGTATACGGGTGCGAAGCGCGGTTTTGCTGCTCGACGCGAGTTTTATACTGAGGCGCAAAACCCCTTCACCGAGGGCTCGTATCGTGCGTCGGAGTGCGTCAAAAAGGGTGCCGATGAGAGTCGTATCGTGTGGACTCCCGCAATTCCTGAGGCGGGTGAATATGCGGTCTATGTGTCGTATAAGAGCGAGCGCAATAGTGCCGATGATGCGCTGTATACGGTGCACCATTTGGGTGGCTCGACCCAATTCTCAGTCAATCAGCAGATGGGCGGTGGCACGTGGATCTATCTCGGTACATTCCACTTTGCGGAGGGTGTCAATGAGGCGTCAGGCTGTGTAACGCTGAGCAACCGATCTGAGCACGGTCATCGCAAGGTGGTAACGGCTGATGCAGTGAAGTTCGGTGGCGGTATGGGTAATATCGCCCGTATCCCCGTCGAGAAGAAACGTAATCCCGAATTGGAGTATGAGTACGCAACGAGTGGTGCACCGCGATTTGTCGAGGGAGCGCGCTATTGGTTGCAGTGGGCAGGCTTCCCCGAGAAGGTTTATAACCTCCGTGAGAATGCCGATGACTATCGTGACGACTATATGTCGCGTGCACATTGGGTCAACTATGTGATGGGTGGTTCGGAGCGCGCTAAGGATAGTACGGGTCTTGCTGTGCCGCTTGATATGGCGTTCGCATTCCACTCAGACGCAGGTATTAAGGAGGATTCGATCGTAGGTACGCTCGGTATCTTCTATACTCGCGAGAATGGTGGTCGCTACGACGGTGGTGCGTCGCGTTATTTGTCGCGCGATCTGACCGATATGGTGTTGACGGATATCTGTCGCGATGTGCGAGCATTGCACGCGCCCGAATGGAATCGTCGCGGTTTGTGGAATCGTTCGTATTATGAAGCACGTGTGCCGAGTGTGCCGACGATGTTGTTGGAGTTGTTATCGCACCAGAATTTCAACGATATGCGCTATGGCCTCGATCCGCGATTCCGTTTTACTGTTAGCCGCGCGATTTATAAGGGTATTTTGCGCTATCTGTCGTTCCAATATGATCGCCCCTATGTAGTGCAACCGCTTCCGGTCGAGGCGTTTGCGGCGCAATTGATCGATGATGGTGTGCGCCTGTCGTGGCAGCCGCAGGTTGACTCGTTGGAGCCGACAGCTATGCCCGATCGCTACGTTGTCTACACGTGTGTAGGTGACGCTGGTTTCGATAATGGTCGCGTGGTAGAGGGCACGGAGTGTGTGTTGCCACTGCCTGTGGATACCATTGTAAGTTATCGAATTACGGCTGTGAACGAGGGTGGTGAGAGCTTCCCGTCGGAGACGCTGTCGGCGTGCCGCATATCGGAGTCGAAGGGTACGGTGCTGGTTGTTAATGGTTTCGATCGTGTGAGTGCCCCCGTGAGCTATCGTGATGAGGGTACGGCTGGATTTATGAGCCATATCGACGGTGGTGTGGCCGATCGTCGCGACATCAGCTACATCGGTGCGCAGCGAGGTTTCTTCCGCTCGACAACTTACGACAATAACTACGACGAGTGCCTTGGCTCGTGTTATAGCGATTATGCGTTCGAGGTGCTGGCGGGTAATACGTTCGACTATGCGAAGGTGCACGGCGAGGCGATTATCAACGCAGGCTATTCGTTCTGTTCGGTGTCGGCCGCTGCGGTTGAGCGTGGTGCGGTTATGTTGGCCGATTATCCGACTGTCGATTTGATTCTCGGTAAGCAGCTTTCGACCGTTATGGGCGAAGGCGCGAGTGGGGTAGACTTCCAGACTTTCACGCCCGCAATGCAGTTGGCGGTGCGCCATTTCACCTCGCAGGGTGGTCGCATCTTTGTGAGTGGCAGCTACGTGGCAACCGACCTCTGGAATAGCCCTGGTGCAACGGCTGATGGCCAGAAATTTGCTCGCGAGGTATTGCACTATCGCTTGCAGGGCGGTCGCGCTACAATGCGTGGCGCGGCGGCTGTAAAGCGTTCGCTGGCAAAGCTCTCGTTGGCTACCTATCGCTTTAATACTGAATTGAATAACGAATGCTATGCAGTCGAGTCGCCCGACGCGATTTTGCCTGCTGACAAGCAGTCGTTTGTGGTGATGCAGTATCCCGATTGCGGACTTGGTGCGGCGGTTGGTTACAAGGGCGATTACCGCTCGTTGGTTGTTGGTTTCCCGTTCGAAACAATCACCGACATTGAATCGCGCAACCGACTGATGAACGAGGTGCTGATGTTCTTAAATGAGTAGGAGTAACGCACTGATATGAATAATCGCCGCCCGAAACCCTCGGGCGGCGATTGTTTTTTGCGGAAGGGATTACGTCGCTGGCGCGAGCGTCCTTGCAGAAGAATATCGGTCGGTTGCACGGCAACCGCCGATATTTGTTTTTGCGGCTATTGAGAAAGGGTTTCTCATATCCCCCCCCCAAAAAAAACAAATATCGATCGCAATTTCTTGCGACCGATATTCTTTTGCGGAAAGAGGGGGATTCGAACCCCCGGTACAGTAATCCCGTACGTCAGTTTAGCAAACTGGTGGTTTAAGCCACTCACCCATCTTTCCAAACCGTATGACCTTTCGGCTTTTCGAGGTGCAAATATAGACCAAATTTATTTATCTGCCAAATTTAGAGCCTAATTTTTTGCAAAATAGTTTACATTACACCCTCTTCGCGCAAAATCGCATATACAGCATCGGCCATTTCGATACGGTCAATCTGCGGAACATTGGCGAAAAACAGCACCAAAATCTCGTGCTTGGGAATACGTCCCGCGTAGTTTAAATAGCCTCCATTGTCGCCTAAATGGTAGATGTGCTCGGGCTGGTCGGGGTTGCGCTGAACGAACCAACCGTAACCGTATCCCGTATTGATATTTGCTCCATAATCAGCATCTTTGGGAATCATAATGTGCTGCGCCCACGCTTTGCACTTCGACTCCTCGCTCAGGATAGCGGTACCGCGCAGAGCTTTTTCCCATCGAGCAAAATCGCGCAGTGAGGTGTAGATGCCGCCGTCGGCTTTCGATGCGAAGAACGAAGTTTCGCCATAGTCGCACTCGACAAAGCAGCCCTTCTCGTCGTCAAATTCGTAACCGTGCGAGAGGTTGGGAATCGCGCGGTCAGCCTCGAAATAGAGTGTCGACTCCATACCCGCAGGTGCGAAAATATTGTCGTGCATATACTGCTCGAACGGTGTGCTCGTTACGCGCTCAACAATCTGATAAACAAGCTGGAAGGTGGGATTGATATACTCGTATTGAGTGCCTGTCGGAAAGTTCAGATAGTCCAAGTCGATCAGATACTGACACGACTCGACATCGGTCGAATAGAGCACAAAATTGCGGTCGGTGCGCGGACGTGCGTCGGGCAGTCCCGAGGTATGGCTCATAATGTGGTGCAGCGTGATCGAATCGTAGAACGGTGCGCGAAATTCGGGGAAGAATTTGCTCAGTGGATCGTTCATCGAGAGCAGTCCGCGCTCTTCGAGTTGTAACAACGCAACGGCCGAAAATTGCTTCGAGATTGAGGCGATGCAGAAGTTGGTTTGGGGAGTGATCGGCTCGCGGGTTTCGAGGTCGGCCAATCCGTAACACTTCTCGAACAATATATCGTCGCCCTTCATTACGAGTACGGCTGTGCCTGGGGCGTCAGCTGTGGGATATTTTGATGCGAAAAGTGCGTCCAAACGTTCGGTGAGAGTCGAGTGATCGACGGTGTGACAAGCGGTCATCATAGTGATTGAGAGTAGTACCAAAAACTTTTTCATAGGTTAAATGTCTGTTTAAGATTTGCAAATTTAGCAAAATCGCCGCGAAAATGCAATATAATGGGCCTTGCGTGCGCGTACATATGTAAAAAAGCAACTAAAATATCACAATGACGTGATTTTTTAGTATCTTTGCAGTCTGTATTTACGAACCGAGTAGGTTAGTTTAAAGTTATTTAAGGAATTAGATGAGTAACAAATCGATTACTGTTGCATTTGCCAAAGAGGAGCACGTGAAATACGCTGAGCGTATCTGTACCCTCATTTATGAGTCGGCATTGCAGCGTGGTACGGGTATCGCAAAACGATCGCCCGAATATATTTCTACCAAAATTACCGGTGGTAAGGCCGTTATTGCTTTGGAAGGCGAGAAGTTGGTTGGTTTCAGCTATATCGAGTGCTGGGGCCACGGCGACTATGTTGCAACGTCGGGTCTGATTGTCGATCCCGAATATCGCAATCTGGGTCTGGCAGCTCGAATCAAAGAGAAGACCTTCGAATTGGCGCGCCTGCGTTTCCCGTTTGCCAAGCTGTTTAGTATTACGACGTCACTGCCGGTGATGAAGCTCAACTCGCGTTTGGGTTATAAGCCCGTGACGTTCTCGGAGCTGACCGACGATGAGGAGTTCTGGGCAGGTTGTCAGGGTTGCTGTAACTACGATATTCTGTTGCGCAATAATCGTCGTATGTGCCTTTGCACGGGTATGCTGTACGATCCCAAGCAGCCGCTCGAAAAGCAGTCGGCTCTGTCGCCTTATTGGATGATGCTGATGAATCAGATTCGCAAAATTTTTCACTTGAAGTAAAATATAAAAATATAAACGAAACAATGGAAAAGAAAAAAGTTGTTTTGGCGTTCAGTGGTGGTCTTGATACCTCGTTCTGCGTCAAATATCTTACCGATGATTTGGGTTACGAAGTTCACACCGCAATCGCTAATACAGGTGGTTTCTCGAACGACGAGTTGGCGTCGATTGAGGAGCGCGCTTATCGTTTGGGTGCAAAGTCGCACGCATCGCTCGATATCACTCAGGAGTACTACTCGAAGAGCATCAAGTATATGGTGTTTGGTAACGTTCTGCGTAATGGTACCTATCCCATTTCGGTATCGTCGGAGCGTATTTTCCAGGCTATCGCTATCATCGAGTATGCTAAGAGCATTGGCGCTGATTGCGTAGCTCACGGCTCTACGGGCGCTGGTAACGATCAGGTTCGTTTCGACTTGACTTTCCAGATCTTGGCTCCTGAAATCGAGATTATCACTCCGACCCGCGATATGGTGTTGACTCGTGAGTACGAGATCAACTACTTGAAGGAGCGTGGTTATGTTGCCGATTTTACCAAGTTGGAGTACTCAATCAACAAGGGTCTGTGGGGCACAAGCATCGGCGGTAAGGAGACCTTGCGTTCAGAGCAGACTCTGCCCGAGAGTGCATATCCCAGCCAGATCACTGCCGAGGGCGAGGAGAGTTTGAAACTGACCTTCGAGAAGGGCGAGATAGCTGCCGTTAATGGTGAGAAGTTCGAGGATAAGGTAGAGGCTATTCGTTGTATCGAGGAAATCGGTGCGAAGTATGGTATCGGTCGCGATATGCATATCGGTGATACGATCATCGGTATCAAGGGTCGCGTAGGTTTTGAGGCTGCGGCTCCGATGATGATCATCGCTGCTCACAAGATGTTGGAGAAGCACACGCTGACCAAGTGGCAGCAGTATTGGAAGGATCAGATCGGTACTTGGTACGGTATGTTCCTGCACGAGGCACAGTATCTCGAGCCCGTTATGCGCGATATGGAGGCATTCCTCGACAGCACGCAGCAGAATGTTACCGGTACTGTTGAGCTGACTCTGCGTCCTTACTGCTATACTTTGGTTGGTGTTGAGTCGTCGTTCGACCTGATGAAGACTGATTTCGGTGAGTATGGCGAGGTGAACAAGGCTTGGACGGCTGACGACGTGAAGGGCTTCACCAAGATCTTGGGCAATCAGATGAAGATCTATCACAATGTTCAGAAACGTAACGAGAAATAATGGTTAAGGTCGGAATTATAGGCGGTGCGGGTTATACTGCAGGCGAGTTGCTCCGATTGTTGATCAACCATCCGCAGGTGGAGATTGCGTTCGTTCATTCGTCGAGCAATGCAGGCAACCACGTGTGCGATGTTCACGGTGGTTTGTGGGGCGAAATCGATCTGCATTTCAGTGCTGAGTATGACTTGAAGGCTGTCGATGTGCTCTTTATGTGTTCGGCGCACGGTCAGAGCCGCAAGTTCTGGGAGGAGAACGAGATGCCCGAGGGCTTGAAGGTGGTCGATTTGGCGCAGGACTTCCGCGATGAGTCGGAGGGTTATGTTTATGGTCTGCCCGAGATCAACCGCGAACGTACTCGCAACGCAACGCGCGTAGCTAACCCTGGTTGCTTTGCAACGGCTATTCAGTTGGCTTTACTGCCTTTGGCGGCTGTTGGTAAGTTGAATGGCGAGGTGCACGTTACGGCTGTTACGGGCTCGACGGGCGCAGGTGTTAAGCCGAGCGCAACGACCCATTTCAGTTGGCGTAGCGACAATTTGTCGGTATATAAGGCATTCGAACACCAGCATTTGTTGGAGATTGGTCGCACGTTGTGCGGTTTGCAGCCCTCGTTCGAGAATGTGATCAATTTCGTGCCGATGCGTGGCGATTTTGCTCGCGGTATCTTGGCTGCGGTCTATACCGAGTCGTCGTTGACGGAAGAGGAGGCACGTGCACTCTATGAGGGTTTCTATCGCGATGCAGCGTTCACCTTTGTAGCCGGCAAGAATGTCGATTTGAAGCAGGTGACCAATACGAACAAGGCGTTGGTGTGGGTCGAAAAACACGGCTCGAAGTTGATGATCGTGTCGGTGATCGATAACCTGCTGAAAGGTGCGTCGGGTCAGGCTGTGCAGAATATGAATATAATGTGTGGTTTCGACGAGCGCGAGGGTTTGCGCTTGAAACCTAATGCATTCTAATTATAAGAGAGAAGAGATGAATCTTTTTGATGTATATCCGTTGTATCCCGTTGAACCCGTTCGCGGCTGTGGTTGCTATGTTTATGATGCCGAGGGTCAGGAGTATCTCGATCTGTATGGTGGTCACGCAGTGATTTCGATCGGCCACGCACATCCGCAATATGTCGAGGCAATCTCGAAGCAGGTAGCAACGCTGGGTTTCTATTCGAATTCGGTTGAGAACTCGTTGCAGCGTACATTTGCCGAGCGTTTGGGTAAGGCTTGCGGATATGAGGATTATAGCTTATTCCTTTGCAATTCGGGCGCTGAGGCAAACGAGAATGCGATCAAGTTGGCGTCGTTCCAGTCGGGCAAGGAGAAGGTATTAGCCTTCTCTCGCGCTTTCCACGGTCGCACGTCGGGTGCTGTGGCCGCGACGGATAATCCTAAGATCGTGTCGCCGTTCAATCGCACTAAGAATGTCGAGTTTGTTACTCTGAATGATTTAGAGGCTGTCGAGGCTAAGTTGGCTGAGGGCGGTTTCTGCGCTGTACTCATCGAGGGTATTCAGGGTGTTGCCGGTATTCAGTGTCCGACCGACGCATTCCTGCGCGGTCTGCGTGCATTGACCACGCGCTACGGTGTAACGCTGATTCTGGACGAGATTCAGTCGGGTTATGGTCGCACGGGTAAGTTTTTTGCTCACCAGTGGGCAGGTATCCGTCCCGATATGATTACCGTGGCGAAGGGTATCGCTAATGGTTTTCCGATGGGTGGTGTGCTGATCGGCCCGCAGTTTGAGGCATGGTATGGTATGCTTGGTACAACATTCGGTGGTAACCACTTGGCTTGTGCAGCAGGTCTGGCGGTGCTCGATGTGATCGAGAACGAAAAACTGATCGAGAATGCTAACGAAGTGGGCGAGTATTTGATCGCGGAGTTGCGCAAGATGCCCCGCTTGAAAGAGGTACGCGGTCGCGGTCTGATGATCGGTATCGAGATCGAGGGCTCGGCGTCGGAGTTGCGTCGTCGTTTGTTGTTCGAGAAGCACATCTTTACGGGTGGTGCGGGTGCAACGACGGTACGTCTGCTGCCTGCATTGGGCGTAGGTCGCAAGGAGGCTGACCGTTTCCTCGCAGCATTTGCAGAATTGATTAACGAATAATATACCTTAATTTATATATGAAAAAGTTTACCTGCGTCGATGATCTTGGCGATTTGCGTGCAGCAGTTGCCGAGGCGATGGAGATCAAGCGCGATCGCTTTGCACATAGCGATCTGGGTCGCAATCGCACGCTATTGATGATATTCTTCAATTCGAGCCTGCGTACTCGTCTAAGTACCCAAAAGGCTGCTATGAATTTGGGAATGAATGTAATGGTACTCGATGTAAATCAGGGTGCGTGGAAACTCGAAACCGAGCGTGGCGTGGTGATGGATGGCGATAAGGCTGAGCATCTGTTGGAGGCTATTCCCGTTATGGCGTCGTACTGCGATATTATCGGTGTACGTTCGTTTGCGCAGTTGAAAGATAAGGCTGAGGACTACGAGGAGCGCGTGATTGAGCAGTTTATTCGCTACTCAGGTCGCCCCGTATTCAGTATGGAGGCCGCAACTCGTCATCCGTTGCAGAGTTTTGCCGACCTGATCACTATCGAGGAGTACAAGACCAAGGAGCGCCCGAAGGTAGTGTTGACGTGGGCTCCTCATCCGAAGGCTCTACCGCAGGCTGTGCCTAACTCGTTCGCAGAGTGGATGAATGCTACCGACTACGAGTTTGTGATCACTCATCCCGAGGGTTACGAACTGGATCCGCATTTTGTTGGTCGCGCAAAGGTTGAGTACGACCAGCGCAAGGCGTTCGAGGGTGCCGATTTCATCTATGCGAAGAATTGGTCGGCATATGCTGATCCGAACTATGGTCAGGTGATCTCGACCGATCGCGATTGGACGGTTGATGCTGAGAAGATGGCACTTACCAACAATGCCTACTTTATGCACTGTCTGCCCGTACGCCGTAATATGATCGTAACGGACGAGGTTATCGAGTCGGAGCGCAGTCTGGTTATTCCCGAGGCAGCTAACCGCGAAATCTCAGCAGAGGTTGTTATCAAACGCTTGTTGGAGGGCTTGAAGTAACGATGACTAAGATTCAGCATATCAATGTAGTAAAGATCGGCGGAAATGTGATCGACAATGCCAATGCTTTGGCGCGCTTTATCGACGATTTCGCTCAACTACCTGCTCCGAAAATCTTGATTCACGGTGGCGGCAAGTTGGCTACGCGATTGAGCGAGAAGTTGGAGATTCCGACACAGATGATTGAAGGTCGCCGCGTGACCGATCGTCAGACGCTTGATGTCGTAACGATGGTCTATGCAGGTCTGATCAACAAGCAGGTTGTTGCCGGTTTGCAGGCGGTAGGCTGCAATGCAATCGGATTATCGGGCGCTGATGCCAATGTGGTGCCCGCGACGCGTCGTAACCCTGAGCCGATTGATTTCGGTTTTGTGGGTGATATCGACGCTGCGAAGATCAGCTCGGATTTCATTGCGACGCTGTTGGAGGCGGGTGTAGCGCCCGTTTTTTGCGCGATTACGCACGATGGCAATGGTAGTCTGCTCAATAGCAATGCCGATAGTGTTGCGTCGGCTGTGGCAGTTGCTGCGGCACGCATCGCTCCGACCGATATGCACTTCTGTTTCGAGAAGTTGGGCGTGCTACAAGATGTGGACGATCCCGATTCGTTGATCGAGGAGATTCGTCCCGATTATTATCGCGAATTGCGCGAGGCGGGTGTTGTGAATAAGGGTATGATCCCGAAGATTGACAACGCTTTTCGCGCGGTCGAGGCGGGTGTGCAGAGTGTTACGATTAAACATTCGGATAACCTGCTCTCGAACAAAGGAACTATTATTAAACTCTAATATAAAATGGGACAAGTGACTGCACAAGAGGCGATTGCTCTGCTCGATCAGTTGATTGCGACTCCTTCACATTCGCGAGAGGAGAGTGCAACGGGCGACTTGATTGAGGCGTTTTTACGTGCGCAAGACATCGATGTGCAGCGTATCCATAATAATGTGTGGGCAAAGTGTGTGGCGTTCGATGAGTCGAAACCCACGCTGCTGCTCAATTCTCACCACGATACCGTTAAGCCGTCAGCAGCATATACGCTTGATCCCTACACTCCGTTGCATCGCGATGGTCGAATCTATGGTTTGGGTAGCAACGATGCGGGCGCTTCGGCGGTTGCATTGGCAGCTACATTCTGCCGTTTCTATCGCGAGGAGTTGCCATTTAACCTTGTACTCGCACTGACCGCCGAGGAGGAGGTGATGGGCGAAAAAGGTATGCGTGCAATGTTGCCCGAATTTGAGCGTGTCGGAATCAAAATCGATATGGCTTTGGTTGGCGAACCGACCGAGATGCAGGCGGCGGTAGGCGAGCGAGGACTGTTGGTGTTTGACGCTACGGCGCACGGTCGTCGAGGTCACGCAGCGCGTAACGAGGGCGAGAATGCGCTCTATAAAGCGATTGCCGATATCGAGCGCCTGCGTAACTATCGTTTTGAGCGTTGCTCGGAGTTGCTCGGCCCGATCAATATTGCGATTACGATGATTTCGGCAGGTACGCAGCACAATGTCGTGCCTGACGAGTGCCGATTTGTGGTTGATGTGCGCACCACGGACGCCTATACCAATGAGCAAACCGTTGAATTGTTGCAGGCGGCCGTCGAGTGCGATTTGATCCCTCGCTCAACGCGCGTGAGAGCGTCGGCTATTGGCGAGGAACACCCGTTGGTGAAGGCGGCGCTGGCAATTGGCCGCCAGACGTTTGTGTCGCCGACTACGTCGGATATGGCGTTGATGCCTTTCCCGTCGTTGAAGATGGGTGTGGGCGAGTCGTCGCGTTCACATTCGGCTGACGAGTATGTTCTCGAAAGCGAGATCGAGGAGGGTATTGTGCTGTATGGCAAACTGATAGAGAAATTGAAAGAAACGATATAAGATATGAAACTTTGGAGCAAGGGCTTCGAGCCCGATAAATTGATCGAGGAGTTTACCGTAGGTCGCGATCGTGAGTTGGATCTGCGATTGGCAAAATATGATGTCGAGGGCTCGATGGCGCATATTCGTATGTTGGAGAGCATTGGCCTACTCGACAAGGCGGAGTTGGACGTGTTGCTTGAAGCGTTGGCAGAGATTCACGCAACGGCCGAGCGCGGTGAATTTGTGATTGAGGAGGGTATCGAGGACGTTCACTCGCAGGTTGAGTTGATGTTGACCCGTAAGTTGGGCGACGTGGGTAAGAAGATCCACTCGGGTCGCTCGCGTAACGATCAGGTGCTAGTCGATCTGAAACTCTTTATGCGTGACGAGTTGCGAATGATTGCCGAGCATACCGAGGCTCTGTTCGAGCGCTTGCAGAAACTGAGCAACGAGTATGCTGACGTGCTGATGCCGGGTTACACCCATTTGCAGGTAGCAATGCCTTCGTCGTTTGGTCTGTGGTTTGGCGCTTATGCAGAGTCGCTGGTCGATGATATGCAGATGATTGCTGCGGCGTATAAAATTGCAAATCAGAATCCTCTAGGTTCAGCTGCGGGCTATGGCTCGTCGTTTCCGCTGAATCGTCGTATGACAACCGAGTTGTTGGGTTTCGAAACACTCCATTATAATGTCGTAGCGGCGCAGATGAGCCGAGGTAAGACTGAGCGCGCAGCTGCTTACGCTATTGCGGCTTTGGCGTCGACGCTGGGTAAGATGGCGATGGACGTATGTCTGTTTATGTGCCAGAATTTTGGTTTTGTGGGCTTCCCCGATGAATTGACCACCGGATCGAGCATTATGCCCCACAAGAAGAATCCGGACGTGTTCGAGATTATGCGCGGTAAGTGCAACCGCTTGCAGGCTGTACCTAACGAGATTTCGTTGCTGACGGCTAATCTGCCGTTGGGTTATCACCGCGATTTGCAGTTGTTGAAGGATATTATCTTCCCCGCAACGATCGAGATTCGCTCGTGCCTTGATATGTGTGACTTTATGTTGCAACACATTCGTATTAACCGCGATATCGTTTCGGATAGCAAGTATGACTATCTGTTTACGGTCGAGGATGTTAATCGCTTGGCGCTTGGTGGTATGCCTTTCCGTGACGCTTATCGTGAGGTGGGTATGCAGGTGCAGCGTGGCGAGTATAAGCCCACACGCGAAGTACACCACACTCACGAGGGTAGTATTGGCAATCTGTGCAATGACGAAGTGGCAGAGAAGATGCGCCGCGCAATAGAGCAGATGAATTAGCACTGCTTTATATAGTTAAAAGCAAACGCCCCGAACTTCGGTTCGGGGCGTTTCTTGTTTGCGAATGCTTGTTGATTACAAACCAACCGAACGGCGCTTGTACTCTTCGATGCAAGCATCCAGACGCTCGTGAGCGGTGGTGTCGCCAGGAACGTTGTGCGAGGGGTGGATGTACAGCTTAACGCCGCGCTCCTCCAAGATCTCAGCAACAGTACAGATAGTCATCCAAACGGTGGTTACCGAAGCCATAGTCGACAGAGGACCAACCTTGTCCTGGTGCTTCTTCAGCTGGCACGATGCGTCAACGATCGGGCAGCAGGTGTCAACTACGTAGTCAGCGATCTGGAACAAGTTCTTACCGCACGAGTGGCGAGGAACCTTGTTGCCGGTCTCAGCAGCCGAGCCGAATACGATAACCTTCATACCGCGCTTCTTAGCCTCGAGAGCTACGTCGATGTTCACAGCGTTGATACCGGTGTGCGAGAAGATCCAGATAACGTCCTTCTCATCGAAGTTCCAGCTCTTCATAATCGACTGACCGTAACCCTCAGCACGCTCCAACCACAAGAACTGGTGGATACCCATCTCACCGGTGATGTGAGTAAAGAAAGTCAGAGGAATCTCGCACAAGGGGTGGAAACCTACGAAACCACCGATACGGGGATACATCTCCTCGATAGGCAGGTTTGCGTGACCGCAACCGAAGGTGTGAACCCAACGGCCAGCCTCGATAGTGTCGGCCATAACCTCAGCCACCTTCTTGATGTTCTCCATCTGAGTCTCCTCGATCTTGTCCATAACGCTAATAGCGTTCTTTTTCCATTCGTTAGCTAACATTTTGCTTTGTGTTTTTTAGAATTTTATAAATAGTTAATTAGTTAATTGTGGGTTTTTCTTTATTGTTTGCTCATTTTCTTAGCGGTCGAAACAGCAACGGGCACCAATACCATAATTGCAACAACTGCCAGAATCAACATCAACGGCAACAACTGATAGTTACCATCGTCGAATGCCAAACCGGTCAACTTATTGAACGCCGACTGACCACACAGAGCGATGAAGAGTGCGATCGAGAATGCTGTACCCGACAATTCGCGGAAAGCACCACCGATATAGTTCAGCACAACGGGGAACGTAGCACCAACACCAAAACCGATCAATGTCATTGCAAGATAAACAATCGCTACCTCGTTACTGAACAGGTAGAACAGCACAACGCCGATCAGAGCTACTGTTAAATATAGGTAGAGTGTACCGAGATCCTTCAATCGTTTCATAATTGCACCCAGAGGCAGACGGCCAGCCATCATACCCAGCGTGAACCAAGTCATCGAGAGGGTAGCAGCAGCGTTATCCATACCTGCCGACTTGTCGAGGAACGAAATGGTGAAGCTACCACTTGCACCCTCGAAACCACTCTGGAAGAAGAGTACGAACGAGAAAGCGATCAGTGCGGGATATTTGAGCAGACCGAACGACTTGCCTAGCGATACATTCTCCTGCGGCTTAGCCTGCGGGAACGAGATCGAGCAGAAGAAGATGATGAATGCCACCATCACTGCCGATACAGCGTTCAGCGGAATGCGATACTCGGGAATGAAGTAGTTGAGTAGAGTCCAAAGCATTGCGCCAATGCAGTAGAATGCACCCAAAATGCCCAGACGGCCACCACGCTTATCATCGTCATAAATATCTGATACCAGCGCGTTGGTTTCGCCATTCAGGATACCGCCACCAAAACCGAGCAGGAAAATCGATGTGTGCAACAGGCTGATGCTGGTGAAGTTTGCTAAGCCCTGAATGCCAGCCAGAGCCATTGCTGAGCCGAGAATGAGAAGCCACTTGTATCCGAACTTGTCGACAATCGGGCCAAACAGAATTGTACCGATGATAATACCTAACGACATTGTCGAGGGCAGTGCATTAGCACCCGCAACGCTCTCGTTAAGCGGACTAAGAATCGGAGCCAACGACAGCATTGTTACTCCAAAAAAAGCCATTCCCGCGCAAGCTGCAACGAAAACTGAAGAAGTTGAGTAGTTTTTCATAGGTCGAAAATTTGTTACATAACATCAATAGGGTGGGTAGCTCGAATTGCCAAGTATGCCGCACCAAACAATGCAGCCTCACCCTGCACCTCCGAAGCGCAGAACTGAACATCCTGCATCGAAATGGGCTGACCCCACTTGCACGCCTCGTCATAGATTCGAGGAATAAACTGTGCTGCGGGACCGAATACGCCACCACCAAAAATAATCTTCTCAGGATTGAACAGGCTGACTAAGTTAGCTGTGCCCATTCCCCACATATCGATTGCCTTGTCAAGCACCTTGATAGCGATATGATCACCCTCAGCGTATGCTGCAAACACATCGTGCGATGTAACCTCTTCGATCGGCTTCTTCGAGAGAATACCGGTGTAATTGCGAGCGCAACGCAATGCGCGGTGAGCCTGCGTAGCAATACCGTTACCCGAAGCATAATATTCGAAACAGCCGCAGGGGATATACTCCTCAGTGTAGGGATATTGGAGTGCCATCCAACCCGTAGCACCAACGATGTCGTTAGCGCCGTGAATGATTCGGCCATCAAGCAGAATACCTGCGCCGATACCCGTACCAACAGCCAGATAGATTGCATTCTCGCAACCGCGAGCTGCGCCCTTCCATACCTCGCCCAGAATGTAGCAGGTACGATCGCTCTCGATACATACGGTCAGATCAGGACGATTCAGACCGGTAACAATACGTTGTTTTAAGGGGTAATTATCCCAGCCGGGGATATTCGGAGCCCAAACAGTATCTTTCTTCGAATAGACGATACCGGGAACACAGACACCGATGGCCTCAACCGAGATACTCGGACTGCGGAGTATCAGAGTGTTGATGACATCGACAACGAGTTGACCGACAGCGTCTCCTTCTGCACCGTTGAGCAATTTGATCTCTTTTGAGTACATTTTTCCCGATTGGTCGTACAGAGCCGCAGCTACTTTTGTTCCGCCCAAATCGACACCAATTACTGCCATAGTGAAGTTAGAGTTTTTGAAATTAGTTATTCTGTTGTGTGTAGTGCTACAAAGTTAAAATTTTTTTATTGAAAATACAATCGTTTAGTAGGCGTTTTTTTGAAAAATTAGCGTTTTTACCACCTTTTGAGCGCGATTTGGGGCACTTTGGCTGTGTGCACAAAAAGAACTGCCGATGCGTTTAACACATCGGCAGCTCTACGTTCTTAGTACTATATTTCTTAATCGTCCCAACCGATAAATCGGAATGAGTGATCGAATTTGAGTTGCATTCCTCCGTTCAGCTTGATTTCGTAGGTGTAACGATCGCGATCGATCTTCACAATGATACTGTCAGGATGGTGCAATTTTACATATTCGAGAATAGGCGCAGGGATCAACTTCGAGTCGATAGCAACGTTGCGAGTCGAGATCTCTTTCCAGTCGCCTCTGCGATCAAATTCGAGCTTGGCCCCGCTGACCAAAATAACCTCATACGACACTTCGAGCATATCGCGCTCCATCTTGGCGTATGACATTCGGTCGTTGGGGAACGACTCGGTGATAACTTGCTGAGCCTGTTTGGGCAACTGATCGAATCGAATGGGACGATCATTGTCGGCCTGAGCCGAGAGCCCAACCATCAAGAAAAGGGCGGTAATAATAGCTTTTGTTTTCATAGTATAAATCTGTTTTTAATTATTTTCTTGATGCAAAGTTACTACTCGATTTTGAAATGAATTTAAAATATTCGAATTAATTTAATTTTTTGGTCGAGTAATTGTAAAAATGTGCTTTTTATTCTTAAAGCGGTACTCTACATCAAGCGAATAGTAGTCGGCAATGGCTTTGACAAGCGCCAGACCCAAGCCCGTTGATCCCTCGCGTTTGGTGGCGCGATAGAAACGATCGAAGACGTGCTCTGCGTCGAGCGGAGTGTCGCCATCGTTACTGATTTCCAACTTATCGTAATTGATCGAAACGTCAATTCGGCTATTCTCGGGAGAGTGGATATAGGCGTTGCGAACCAGGTTGCCCACAAGCGTTACGGCAAGCGTTCGATTGATTGGTATGGTGAGCGACTCGGTACCATTGATACAGCACTCGATGTTGCGCTCCTCGAAAATCTCTCCATAGATTTCAACCTCATCACGGATCAATGCCGCAATATCGACATCGTTCATCTCGGGGAATTGACCATTGTCGATTTTGGTCAGCAGGAGCAGTGTCTTGTTGAGTTTGACGATATTGGCCAGCGAGTGGTTGACTCCTATCAGCTGTTCGAGTTGCTCCTCGGTGGGGTTGGTATTGTCTATGATCCACTCGATGCGGTTGCCGATAATTGCCAATGGTGTTTGCAGTTCGTGCGAGGCATTTCCGATAAAGTTTTTCTGCTGCTCGAATAGGTGCTCCGAACGCTCGACAGCCTTCTGTGCCGCATTGTTCAGTCGGCGGAACTCAGGGATATTTGTGTCGTTGGGTACAGCCTCGGGCTTATGGCCTGGTTGATAGCGGTCGAGCCAATGCAACAACGCATACAAGGGTTGTATATTGTGACGCAGCACAAGTATCGTCGTAAGGATCACGATAATAAGCAAAATAAGATAGATCAAGGCAAGCCAACGGAGAATTGCTGCAGCCAATTCGTCGCGCTCGAACGACGGTGAGCTAACGCGCAGCTCATAGAACCGACCCTCGTCATCTTCAAAAATGGTAGTCAGCACGCGCGCGGGCTCATACTCCTCGCGTTCGAGAATATAGACTTCGATATCGCTATAAACGATTCCGTCGTGTGTCTTGGCGTAGATCGAATCGACGGGATGAATCGAATAGCTGTTATTCGAGCCCGAATTGAGCGCTGGCAACTCTTGATGCGAGAGCATTCGAACGATGATCATCTCGGAGTAGGTCTCCAAACTATCGTCCATCTCGTCGTTAATCTCCTTGATTAGTGCGAAATAGAATAGCACTGCCCACACGATCATCAGTGGGGCGAGTGCCAGTGTGAGGCGAATTGCTATGCGGGTGATCAATCTCATTGTGGGCCGTGTTTATGGTTCGCGTTCAACAAGTTTGTAGCCAAAACCATATACTGACTTCAACTCAATCGAGGCGTTGGCAGCATCAAGTTTACGTCGAAGGTTCTTGACTTGCGCATAGACGAAATGAAAATTGTCGGCCTGGTCCGCGTGATCACCCCAAACGGCCTCCGCCAAAACCGCCTTGTCGATCAGATGGCGTGGGCGCTGAATGAAGTAGTGGAGTATAGTGAACTCCTTTTTGAGTAGTTCGAGCTCTTGGTCATTGACAAAAACGCGCGATGAACTTGGGTCGAGACGCACATTACCGATGGTTAGCGACATATCGCCACGTCCCTGACTGCGACGAATAACGCTGCGAATGCGTGCCACCAATTCGGCCAAATGAAACGGCTTGGGCAGGTAATCATCTGCGCCTTGCTCCAATCCTGCGATGCGATCTTCGAGCGAGTCGCGTGCCGAAATAATGATCACATTATCGCGTTTGCGCATTGCCTTAATTTGTTCGAGGAGTTTCAGTCCGTTGCCGTCGGGCAGCATAATATCAAGCAGAATACAGTCGTAGTCGTAACCTGCTATTTTACCTTCGGCCTCGGCGAAGTCGGCAGCGGTTTCGACCACGTATCGCTCCTGTTGGAGTGTGCGTTGCATCAGCTCGCGCAACGATGACTCATCTTCAATAATAAGTATCTTCATAATGCACAAAAATATGGCGCGATTTTGTAGTAAATTCAAAATGCGCAGTGAGTCTGCACCAAAAATAGTGATTTTTTTCAAGAATTTGTATCTTTGTGAACCTTTTTAAGAACTTTATGCTATGGAATCACTCAAAGAGTTATATAAAATAGGCCACGGACCGTCGAGTAGCCACACGATGGGTCCATTCAAGGCGGCAACGATGTTCGCCGAGCGCCATTCGGAGGCAGAGCGTTTTCGCGTTACGCTCTACGGTAGTTTGGCCGCAACAGGCAAGGGTCATATGACCGATCAGGCGATCATCAATGCAATGATGTCTACAGCTCCAGCCGAGATTATTTGGGAACCCGATACGGTGCTTCCGCGCCACACTAACGGTATGTTCTTCGAGGCGTTGGTTGGCGACGAGGTTGTTGCGTCGTGGCACGCTTACAGTATTGGTGGTGGTACGATCGTCGATGACGGCACAACAATCAATCTGCGTGAGGATGTCTACCCGATGAACAACATCGCCGATATTCTAGCGTGGTGTGTAGATAATGGTCGCGACTATTGGGAGTATGTTGATGAGTGCGAGGGACCCGAGATATGGGATCATCTGCGCGAGGTGTGGCATACGATGTGCGACGCCATTGAGCGCGGCCTGAACAACGAGGGTGTGCTACCTGGTGGTTTGGGTGTTAAGCGTAAGGCCTCTACCTATTATGTCAAGGCAAGTGGCTATCGCGATAGTCTCAATAGTCGTGGTAAGATCTATGCCTATGCGCTGGCAACTTCGGAGGAGAATGCGTCGGGTAATGTGATTGTGACGGCTCCGACATGCGGATCGAGCGGTGTGCTGCCTGCGGTGCTTTACCACCTCTATAAAACGCGAGACTTCCGCGAGATCCGTATTCTGCGAGCGCTGGCTACGGCAGGTCTGTTTGGTAATGTAGTTAAGACTAACGCGTCGGTGTCGGGTGCCGAGGTGGGTTGTCAGGGCGAGGTAGGTGTGGCCTGCGCAATGGCAGCAGCAGCGGCGTGCCAACTCTTTGGCGGTACTCCTTCGCAGATTGAGTATGCTGCCGAGATGGCTTTGGAACACCACTTGGGCTTGACGTGCGACCCTGTGTGCGGTTTGGTGCAGGTGCCTTGTATCGAGCGTAATGCGGTGGCCGCGGCACGTGCTCTCGATGCGAATATCTATGCAACCTATTCGGACGGTAACCATAGTGTCAGCTTTGATCGCGTGGTCGAGGTGATGAAACAGACGGGTCACGACCTGCCCAGCCTCTACAAGGAAACAGCTACGGGTGGTCTGGCTAAGGAGTTGGGCTGTCGCCTGCCTCGATAAGTTACGAGTAATAAATGCAGTGGAGAGTCCTTTCGGATTCTCCGCTATTTTTATTATGACTTGCGCAGGGTTTTGAACGAGAGAATGTGAATGGTGATAGCCACCGCCAGAGCTCCCAATACAATGCGCAACCACAGTGGCTCAACAACTGCCACAATGCAGTAACCCATTGTCAGCCACAGCAGACTGACCGATACGATCTTTGCGTGCAAAGGTATGGCGTGGCTCTCTCGGAAATTGCGGATATAGCGACCGAAATAGGGGTGGTTGAGCAACCAGTCGTATAATCGGGGCGACGAACGAAAATAGAGTGCTGCTGCCAAAAGCAACAACGGCGTGGTTGGTAGTAGCGGCAGGAAGATGCCGATAATACCCAACGCGAATGCGATCGATCCGATTATGATAAATACTATTTTCATGGCGGCAAAAGTATGTAAAAAAATCGAAAAAGGCTACTGCCGTCGTTAAGTTCTTGCGCAGTGAAATATTCTCGCGCCCTTTCACAATAAAACGATCCAAACACACGTTATTATTATGTGCAAACGTTCGATATTCGCCGTATCGCGATAAGCAGACTGCTCACCGCATTGGTGTGAATCTATCCTCGATTGGTCAGAAAGTCGAAATAATAGGGGTAAGTTATTGCAATTTGGGAATATTTGATACCTTTGTGCAAGAGAAAAATAAGAAGTGTCTTATGGAAAATGAATTAACCGAACTAACCGTCCCGCAGATTAAAGAGATCGCGGGATACAAAAATATGAGCGACGATTTCTATGTTTTTCGTGCGTCGAGTGGCGACCATTTTCTCGAAGGTCGAACCCTGCGAATGAAGGCTTTTACGGTCGTGCTCTGCACCGACGGCGTTGAGAACGGATCGGTGAATCTTCGTGAGGTGAGCATCAATAAGGGTTCGCTGTTGATGTCATTCCCGAACAACGTGCTGAAAATCGAGGCGGGTTATCCCGTTGCGACAGTGCGCGGTATAATTCTATCGCAGGATTTTATGCGTACCTTGCAGGTTGATGTCAAGAACTCGCTGCCGCTATTTATGCGCCTGGCGTATAACCCGCTGATTAATCTGACCCAAAAGCAGCAGGAGGATATCGAACGCTATCTTGATCTTCTCGAGAATATTGCTGACAATGATTCGCTTATTCATCGTGACGAAATTGTGCGCGGATTGTTGATGTCGATGTTCTACTGCATCAACGATATGTACGAGCAGAGCCCACAAATAACCGACGATAAGGATCGTTCGGTGCGTAATCGCCGCGAGGAGTACTTCGCCAAATTTATTACGTTGCTGTCGGAGAACTTCAAGAGCGAGCGCACGGTTGGTTTCTATGCCGAGCAGATGTGTGTGACGCCCAAGTATCTCTCGTTGCTGATCAAAGATTTCAGCGGCAAATCGGCAGCCGAATGGATTGATAGCTATGTAATTATCGAGGCTAAGACACTGCTGCGCTACTCGACAATGAGTATTCAGGAGGTGGCCTACACGTTGAATTTCTCGTCGCAGTCGTTCTTCGGCAAGTACTTCAAACACCTGACTGGTATGTCGCCTAGCGAATACAAGCTTTCGGGCAAATAACAGCCTCCAACGCCAAAATAAAAGGCCGTCCTCCATGCTTGGAAGACGGCCTTTGTTGTGTTGGTCTTGCGACTACAATTCGATATCAACATCGAACAGCTCGTGCCAGGGCAGACCCTGCTCGCCCAGCTCCGCCAGGAACGGATCGGGATCGAACTCCTCTACGTTGAACACGCCTGCACCGCGCCACAGACCCTTAGCCCACATCGAAGCACCCAGCGCTGCGGGAACACCAGTGGTGAAGCTTACGGCCTGAGTACCCGTCTCGGCAAATGCCTGCTCGTGGTCGCAGTTGTTGTAGATATAGTAAGTACGCTCCTTGCCATCCTTGATACCGCGAATACGGCAACCGATCGAGGTCTGACCGTGGTAGTTTGCGCCGAGTGACTTAGGATCGGGAAGAACGGCCTTCAAGAACTGAATAGGAACGATCTCAACGCCATTGTAGATAATGGGATCGATACGCGCCATACCGATGTTCTGGATCACGCGCAGGTGAGTCAGATACTCCTGACCAAAGGTCATCCAGAAACGTGCACGCTTGATGGTGGGGTAGTTCTTAACGAGCGACTCCAACTCCTCGTGATAGATCAGATACGACTCGCGTTCGCCAATCTCGGGGTAGTTCAGCGGCTTGTGAATTTCGTGCGGCTCGGTTACAACCCACTTGCCATTCTCCCAGTAGCGACCCTTCTGCGTCACCTCGCGGATGTTGATTTCGGGGTTGAAGTTGGTTGCGAATGCCATACCGTGGTTACCTGCGTTGCAGTCAACAATATCAAGGTAGTGAATCTCGTCGAAGTGGTGCTTAGCAGCGTATGCGGTGAAGATAGCCGTTACGCCCGGATCGAAACCGCAACCGAGAATAGCCGTCAGGCCCTTCTCTCGGAAACGCTCCTGATATGCCCACTGCCACGAGTACTCGAACTTAGCCTCGTCCTTGGGCTCGTAGTTAGCCGTGTCGAGATAGTTCGCGTTGCACTCCAAGCAAGCGTCCATAATGGTCAGGTCCTGATAGGGGAGTGCCACGTTGATAACGATATCGGGCTTGTACTCCTTCATCAGAGCCACCAATTCGGGCACGCTGTCAGCATCAACCTGAGCAGTTTTTACACGACCGCCACCGATCTGCTCGGCAACAGCATCACATTTCGATTTTGTACGGCTTGCGAGCATCACATCAGTGAAGATGGGATTTGCTGCAACCTTCTGGGTAACAACGGTTCCGACACCGCCTGCACCAATAATCAGAGCTTTACACATAGGTCTATATTTTGTTTGTTGTTTTCTTATTTGGGCAAATATACTTATTTTATTTCAGACTGCAAAGCGCTGTGCAAATATGTTTTGTAAAGAGCAAGATTTTCTTTATATTTGCGATGTCGAAATCCCTAAAACTAAGTGCTATGAAACTACGAACCGCCTTTTCGCTATTTGTTGCGATGATTTTTTGCGCAGCTTGCTCTGATTCGTCAGATGCTCCTAAGCCTATTATCATTCCCGAAGGAGAAATCATTACTCAAATGCGTACTTTTGATATTGCATCATTTGAAGCTGCACTGCGAGAGGGTATTACGTATGGCTTTTTGACAGTAGAAAATGGTATGGAGGTGCTTTTCGATGAAGAGTTACCTGACGGAACGATCGAAGTTACTACTCACGAAAATATTCAACCTTATGTTGATGTATTAGTATCGTCATTTGATCCGGCTGTGCGTATAAGACTAAACTATGATTATGAGTATGATCACGCTTCTGTTAAACTGCGTATGTCGCCTAATTTGTTTTGCGCATTTGATGGCTCACATTTTATTTTCAAAGATGAGGTGGCAAGACAAAGAATGGCCTTTTTGCTCTCTCGTAATTCATATACTGAGATCTCTGGATCGTGTGAAAATTTTTCGGTTATACTTTGTGGCGGTACGATGAATGCAACGAATATGAATGTTGCAAAAGCTCATATGTCTCTAATCAATGATGCTAAAATATCAACTATAAATATTTCCGAAAGCTTGACAGGCTATCTGACAAGCGGCTCTAAATTATATTACAAGGGTACACCAGCAGAAATGGATATCCAGGTAAGCGATGGCGCAGAGTTGATAAAATGTGACTGATAAGTGTTTATGTTATGGTTAATGGGCGCAATATTGTGCCCATTTTCTTTGTCAATACCCTAAACACGAGCCGTGTAATAAAAAAATAGGGGAATAATTTGGGTATGTGGAAAATAGTTTATACATTTGCACCACCAAAAATCGAGGTTTCGACCACGAGAGTATGGCGATGATCCGGTAGCTCAGTCGGTAGAGCACAACACTTTTAATGTTGGGGTCCCGGGTTCGAGC
>JAFNVH010000083.1 GCA_017379895.1 Rikenellaceae bacterium
GCCCTTCTCCATACGCTCAACGATCTTCTCGACCAAAGCGGCCATTACGGGGATCGACTCGCGAACGGCCAGAGCTACTTTCTGGTCCTCGTTGTTAAGGTTGGTGAGCAGGTCGGTAACGCTCATCTGCTCCAAGTTGTCGTAAAGCGACGACTGCTCGGTAACTTTGATAAATTCTGCCATAATTCTGTTTTATTGTTTTTTTGATGATTATTTAGCGTTCTTGTGGAACTCAACCAGGCCATCCATAGGCACTTGCGAGATGTTGCCGATCTTCAAACCGTAAGCGTTCAGCACCTTCTCCAACTGGGGACGGAAGTAGTAAGCGATGCTACCTACGAACGATATGGGGCACTCCTTAGCCTGCTCGTACTGCAATACGTTGCGCTCAACGAACTCGGTGAACGACTGCTCAACGATCTTAGCGCACTCGGGGCGATCGATGTGCTTCGAGAGGAAGCGAGTCATACTTGCCATAAAGCGGTTGGGTTGAGGGCGGGGCTTGTTGTAAACGTTGTTAATGAAGTCGATATACTCGTAGGGATAGTCCTCGTAGAAGAGCTTGGTCAGGTCTTCGGGGAAGAGGCCCTTGAGTACGTCGGCGAGCAGTTTCTTACCCATTACGGCGCCACTACCTTCATCACCCAGAATGAAACCGAGGGGACGTACGTTCTTAACGATCTCCTCACCGTCATAGTAGCACGAGTTAGCGCCGGTACCGAGGATACAAGCGATACCTGCCTCGTGGCCGCATACGGCGCGAGCCGAAGCAACGAGGTCGCTGGTAGCTTCGAGTTTCGAGCAGCCGAAGAATTCGTTGACTACCTCAGCGAGGGTAGCGGTAGCTGCGGGGAACGACGGGCCGCAACCTGCGCCATAGAAATATACAGCCTCGATACCCTCTTTGGGACCGGTATATTCGTCGGTGAGGACTGCCTTAATCTGTTCGCTGGTCATCATCACAGCATTGATGCCCGAAGTAAAATACGATGTTGCGACACCCTGTGCGTCTACTACGCACCACTGGGTTTTGGTTGAGCCGCTGTCAGCAATAATGTACATAATTGCAAAGGTTGTTAAACGAGTTATTAGTTTGATTGTAATTTCTTTCAAATGACAAATATAAACATTTTTACTGAAAATCCCATAAATTTTAGTATTTATTTAATTTATATTGTAGAAGGCATTGAATATTGGGGAAAAAGTTGTATATTTGAATTGTCAAATTGTGCCGTTATGCGACCTGTTTGGCGACTAACACAATGATAACCAATAGAAACCGATAATCACAATGAGAAAAACACTCCTGATGTTGTCGGCAGTCGTTGCTATGCAACTCGTTGCCGCTCAATCAAATCAACCTGCAACCGATAAGTTGTTGCAGAATGCAAAATTCTCGACTTTCAGTGTCGATGAGGCGGCTGTCGTTGATGGCCGTGTGATCGTTAAACTCAATCAGGGCGTGCAGAAAGCCCCCGTTTTCGAGCAGACAATCACCGCTATCGAGGCGGAGTTGCGCGACTCGCTGGGTGCTGAGTATGCTCAGATGCCGATCGATCTGACCGTTTTCGACACTCCTTTGGCAAAATTCATCACCGACGTAACTCGTGGTAAGGTTGAGGCTCACGACCAGATCGTGCGCAACCTCGATCGTCCCACCTATGAGAAGGGTCTTAGCGGCCGCTCGATCGCTACGTGGGCAAGCCACGGCTGGTTCTATGAGCCGAGCCTGAATCGTTGGGAGTTCCAGCGTGCACGTTGCCACTCGACCGTTGAGGACATCTCGTCGACTGGTTATATCAACGCTTACCTGACTCCGATGTTGGAGAATGCAGGCGCTGAGGTCTATATGCCTCGTGAGCGTGATCCTTATGGTCTGTTCGAGATCGTTGATAACGATAACGCTAACAGCAAGCTCCTCCGCCGCAAGGGTAAGTGGGAGAAGGCTGAGGCTGGTTACCTGCACAAGAATATCATCTATAAAGACGAGAATCCCTTCCGTATGGGCACCTACCTGCGTTTCACCGCTGACAATCGTAGCTCGAAGAACTCGGCAGTATATACTCCTTCGTTCAAGCAGACGGGCGACTATCCCGTTTACGTATCGTGGGGTAACGAGGGCGAGAAGGCTGGTAAGGCAATCTACGAGGTTCGCCATACAGGTGGTGTAACCCGTTTCGAGGTTGATCAGAAGGCTGACGGTCGCACTTGGTACTATTTGGGTACGTTCCGTTTCGCAGCAGGTCAGTCGGCTGAGCAGGGTTCGGTGACCGTTCGCGCATCGGAGAACTGCCCCGCAGGTGCAGTTGTTTCGACTGACGCAGTTCGCTTTGGTGGCGGCTGGGGTCGTGTAGCACGTGGTAAGGACAATATGTTGAGCGGCGCAGTGGCATTTGCCGAGGGTGCTCGCTACTACTTGCAGGCAGCAGGTTTGCCCGATAGCATCTACTCGCCCTCGGGCTTCAAGAATGACTATAACGACGACTATCGTTCGCGTTCGTTCTGGGTTAACCATATGAAGGACCAGATGAACATTCCGATCGACCTGTCGTTCGCTTTCCATACCGACGCTGGTACGACTAAGGACTCGACCATCGTAGGTACTTTGATGATTTACAGCACCTATACTGAGGAGCAGAGCCGTATGAGCAACTTCACCGATGGTCGCTCGAAGTTGTTGAACCGCGATTTGGCTGACGCTGTTCAGACTCAGATCTGCGATGACGTTCGCGCTTTGCACGAGCCCAATTGGCCTCGCCGCGAGTTGCGCGATGCAGCTTATCACGAGGCTTGGAAGCCCGATGTTCCCAGTATGTTGTTGGAGCTGTTGTCGCACCAGAACTTGGCTGACAACCGCTACCACCTCGATCCTCGCTTCCGTTTCACCGTGAGCCGTGCGATCTACAAGGGTATGGTACGCTACCTCAATGGTGGTGACTGCGTGATCCAGCCTTTGGCACCCGTTGAGTTCGCTGTAACTCCCGTTAGCGGCCGCAAGGTACGCCTGACCTGGGCTGAGCAGGTTGATCCGCTGGAGCCCACCGCAGTAGCTAAGTCGTACCGTGTATATACCCGTCGTGGTGATGCTGGTTTCGACAATGGTGTTGAGGTTAAGGGTACTTCGTTCGACTTCGAGCTGCCCGAGTGGGGTGTTCAGTACTCGTTCCGCGTAGCAGCTGTGAACGAGGGTGGTGAGAGCTTCCCCTCGGAGGAGATGACCGCTTGTCTGTATGAGAATCAGCGTCCCGTACTGATCGTCAATGGCTTTACCCGCGTTGCTGCTCCCTTGTTCTTCGATCAGGGCGAGATGGCAGGTGTAGCTTGGTGGGAGGACGAAGGCGTTGCTGACAATATCAATACCTATTGGGTTGGTAAGCCTTACGACTACTACCGCGCAAACGATTGGCTCGATGACGACTGCCCGGGTTGGGGCGCAAGTGGCTCGGAGGGCTTCAATGTAGTTGTTGCTGGTAACAAGTTTAACTTCACGACCGTTCACGGTAATGCATTGGCAGCTGTAGGTCGCGGTTTTGTGTCGGTAAGCCGTGCATCGTTCGAGAATCCCAAGTTCAACGCAGCTCCCTATGCAGCTGTTGACGTGATTATGGGTGAGCAGAAGACTTCGCACCTCTACAATAAGGAGATTGAGCCTGACTTCGCGGTTTATACTCCCGCGATGATGGCTCAGTTGCGTACATTGCAGGATCTGAATATTCCTCTGCTGATCACCGGTGCATACGTAGGTAGCGACGCTGTGATCGAGAATGATAAGGAGGTTATCAACTTTATGAAGGAGGTACTGCACTACCAGCAGCGTAACAACCATTCGAGCCAGACCGGTGTGCTGATGTCGGTTGATGCTGATCGCAATGGTTTCTGGCTGCCCGCTTGCTCGATTATGACTAAGGAGGGTAACGCACAGTATCGCGTTGAGGCTCCCGACGCATTGGAGCCCGCGGATAAGAAGGGTATGCGTCTGTATCGTTACTCGGATACAAGTATGAACGCAGGCGTTGCATACGACGGCAAGCAGCGCATCGTAGTTCTAGGCTTCCCGTTTGAGTCGATCATTGGCGAGTCAGAGCGTGCAGGCGTTATGAACGGCATTATGAACTTCCTCGTTAAGTAAGCAAATAACTAATAAACTTATAATATTAACCAATGGGGGCGACCTAATCAAACCTCGTCCCCAACAAAAAAACCATTAAAAAAATTATGGAAAAATTGATTACCTGCTTTATCGCCAATGGCCCCGAGGCTGAGCTGGCAAAGACCAAAAGCCAGTTGGCTGAGAACGCAATCGTAGCAGAAGTATGTGTTGCTGGCGATCTGAACAAGACCGAGACCCTGCGTAAGATCGCAGCTGAGGTTAAGACCGCTTACACTATGTTCTACACCAAGCCTTTGGCACTGCAGATGGGTTACTACTCGTTGGATCGTTTCGTAGATGTAGCTGAGGATACCGATGCTGCAATGCTCTACTCGAACTACTACGAGTGCAAGGAGGGTAAGACTACTGCTCACCCCGTGATTGACTATCAGGCAGGTTCGCTGCGTAACGACTTCAACTTCGGTTCGGTATTGGTAGTTAAGAGCGACAAGCTGCGCAAGGCAGTTGAGGCTATGGACGTTGACTACGAGTTCGCTGCAATGTACGATCTGCGTTTGAAGCTGTCGTTGCAGGGCGAGATTATGCGTCTGGCTGAGTTCCTCTACACCGAGGTTGAGATGGATAC
>JAFNVH010000084.1 GCA_017379895.1 Rikenellaceae bacterium
CGTCGCGTCCGATTGCCGTGTATGAGTATTGCAACCTTCACGGGTTGTGGAAGACAACGCTGTAAAAGAGTGATTTCGTAAGATAATTTTGTAAGACCATTACCATTCCTATTACTATTGTAAGCAGAGCCGCGCCACCTTGTTCGCAGGGGCGCGGCTCACTTTGTTATATCACTGCGGTCAGTTGGATTATTATATCAGGTAAGAAACTTTGGTCAGTGGTGAAATTGAACGATAGCGCAAGATCGTTCTCGATGTGTCGCACCTTGACCTTTGCTTGGATCAATCCCGTTGGTTCTAATTCCAGCTCCATCGCAAATCTTCCATCGGAGCAGAGGAACGTGGCGTAATGTAGTGAGAATGAGTGCATCTTCTGCAAATATTCTCTCAGTTTACACATCTCCTCCGTAAAGTATTCCGATGTGAATGACATTTGACAGATGGGAGTGTTGATCTCGATAGCAAAATCCAACTCATAACGATTAGCGCGTTTATCGTAATCAGCGAACGAATGAAATCGGATCGAACTCCTAAGATCTTGCGATTGAAAAATAACGTTTCTATCGGACATAGTAAGGCGGTTGGACGATTACTCTTTTCGTGGTGCGGGGGTGATATTACCCAAAATCACGGGGCAGCTGGCTCCCGTAGCCGAGCAGACATTCGAGGGGTAGCCATACATCGTTTCGTTACCCATAATCGCAAACGCAATGGCCTCCTTAGCGTCAGACGACAGACCAATCTCGTCCTGTGTCATTACCTTCACACCAGGTAGCTCCTCTGCCAACATACGGCGCAACGTAGCGTTGTGAGCACCGCCACCGCCCAGTACTGTGCGACCAATAGGCCACTTCGGGATTACGAAACGACGATACGCCTCGGCAATCGTGCGTGCGGTGAATGCCGTTGCCGTCGCTACAAGGTCGGCTGCGGGCAGCGAGCCCCAACGCTCGAGCATCGCAATGGTGTACTGCTCGCCAAACATCTCACGACCCGTACTTTTGGGTAGGGGCATCGAGATGTAGGGGTGCGACATCAACTCGTCGAGCATTTCGGTATTGACCGTACCGCTTGCCGCGATCTTGCCACCCTCGTCGTATGGGCGACCATAGAGGCGCTGCATCACCTCGTCGATAATCATATTTCCTGGACCCGTATCGAACGCATAGACATCGGCCATATTTCCTGTCGAGGGCAGTACCGTCACGTTGCCAATGCCACCAATGTTCTGCAACGCCACATTCTCGTCGGGCGAGGCATAGAGTACAAACTCGCTATAAGGTACAAGCGGAGCACCCTCGCCACCTGCCGCCACGTCCATCGTACGGAAGTTCGAGATCACCTTCACGCCCGTTTCGTAGGCGATAACGGCGGGCTCGCCAATCTGCAACGTCGAGCGCGCAAACTCACCATTGGGTTTGGGGATGTGCCACACGGTCTGTCCGTGTGAGGCGATGAAATCAACCTTCTCGATCGGGAAACCACTCTCGCGGCAAACCGCCTTCGCGGCATCGGCAAAGAGGTATCCGAGTTTGAAATTGAGCGAGCAGAGCAGATCGACCGTACCCGTTGTGGGTTTTACGGCGCGTTTAATTTCGGCTTTGAGCGATTCGGGGATCTCGGTTGTAGTGAAACCGATCAGCTCGACCTGTGTCGCCACACCGCGACCTTCGATCTTCACGAGCGCGGCATCGACACCATCGAGCGACGTTCCCGACATAATTCCTATGGCGTAGTACATAGTAGGTTGGTATATTGTTGGTTTCTAAAAATAATGGTATCGGGGTATATTGAGCCTATTTCTTAATATTTATTATCCACCCATCATAGTAGCCGCTTCCGTGATCCTCACCGTCAACCCATATCGAGCTGTCAATCTTGATATCTCTTTTGCGCATCTTGCTGATGAATAGATTGAACTCTATCTCCGTCTGCGTGCCGTCGCCCCAATTAATGGTGAACTTTTTGTTGCGAAAGCCATCGTATGGATCCCACTCTCCAAACGAAACGTGCCACCCTTTAACATTACCCAATGTGCTATGCTGAGTTAATCGAAGAGCCAATGGTTCTGCTAATGTAGCGCGAGTAAATGGGTCATCTTCAACAAGTTCGAAGGTTTCGCCATCGTCGGTTGTTGCAGTTACATTCCAATCGAGCACATTACCCTCGACACTCGGATCGCAGAGATTCGCACCCGTTTCGGCATCGGTGATAAAGAAACATACCGATGGATTGACCAAATCCCAAATCATGAAGTCATTTTGTTCGCACCCCGCAAAACCGATAGCGACCAATAGAGCGCATAGTGTTGAGAGAAATCTTTTCATACGAAGTAATGTTTGGTGATATAATTTCCCAAAGATACGATTTTTATGTAATATATCAAGGTGCGGATTGAGCAAAATAGTTGTCAAATGGCGTAAAAAATCACTTTTTTCGAAAAAAATGTCAAAAAGTTTTGGAAGTTCAGAAATTGTTACTACTTTTGTGCTCCGAAACAGACGGGATGTAGCTCAGCCCGGTTA
>JAFNVH010000010.1 GCA_017379895.1 Rikenellaceae bacterium
ACCGACGCTCGTCGCGATGCTACGGTGCTCTATAAGAAGGCTTTGGCTGGTCTGCTCGTTGAGATGCAGGAGCGTGCTTTCGCTGCTTTGAAGGAGCTGCGCGAGGGTGCTTCGGCAATGCGTACTGCCGAGATCGCTCAGATGATCGAGGACGAACTCTGCACCAAGTTGCCCGATGAGTGGACTCCCGAGTTGCTCGTTGAGTTGCTCGATCGCCCGATCCGCGTCTGCGGTATGGTTCGCAACGACGGTGAGCCCGGTGGTGGTCCGTTCTGGGTTGAGGGTAAGCGTGGCGAGTGCGCTCTGCAAATCGCCGAGTCGAGCCAGATTTCGCCCGAGGACGCTCCGATGATGAGTTCGGCAACCCACTTCAATCCCGTTGATCTGGTGTGCGCTCCCGCACGCTACGACGGCACGAAGTTCGACCTGAAAGAGTACACCGATCCCGCAACGGGCTTCATTTCGAGCAAGTCGAAAGATGGCCGCGAGTTGCGCGCTCAGGAGCTGCCCGGTCTGTGGAATGGCGCAATGGCCGATTGGACAACAATCTTCGTAGATGTGCCCTTGGCAACATTCTCGCCTGTGAAGGTTGTGAACGACCTGCTCCGTCCCGAGCACCAGTAGGTCGAATCGGACTCAAAAAAACGATATTAGCCGCGTTCTTCGGAGCGCGGCTTTTTTCGTAAGAAAACATCCGAAAATCGGACCTCAAAAACCGATATGCGACAAATTCTCTATTAATATGGTAAAAACCGTAATAAAACCACCCGAAAAATTGGCTCGTTCGCAATAAGTTTTGTACCTTTGCAGGTCCTTTCAGATGTTATTTGAAACAAGCAGAAAAATAACTAAAATAAAATATTTAAATCGATTTAAAAATTATGGAAAACAAACTTCAGGAATTGACTCGCAAACTTTATGACGAGGGTTTGGAGAAGGGTCGTGCTGATGCCGACAAGCTGGTAGCAGACGCTAAGGCTGAGGCTGCACGTTTGGTCGCTGAGGCTAAGGCTGAGGCTGAGGCAATCGTTAAGGCTGCTGAGGCTAAGGCAGAGGATCTGCGCAAGAACTCGATGGCTGAGATCTCGCTGGCGGGTAAGCAGGCTGTGGCAAAGCTCAAAGAGCAGGTTGCTGAGATGATCATTGCAAAATCGACCGTTGAGGGCGTGAAGGCTGCAAATCTCGATGCTGAGTTCGTTAAGAAGATGTTGCTCGAAGTTGCTCACAATTGGAATGGCGCGTCGAGCGAGAATGTATCGTTGTCGGCAATGTTGCCCGAGGCTAAGAAGGCTGAGTTGGACGCTGCAATCGAGAAGAGCGCGAAGGAGCTGCTCGCAGCTGGCGTTGAGGTTGGCTACTCGAAGAACGTGAAGAGCGGCTTCAAGGTAGGCGCTAAGAATGGCGGTTATTACATCAGTTTCTCGGACGAGGATTTCAATGCGCTGCTCGGCGAGTACCTGCGCGATAAGGTTGCTGCGTTGATCTTCGGTAAATAAGCCGTCGGTATGTTTAACAAGAATTACTATTGTCTGGTAGCCAGCCTGCGCGAGTACACGCTTGAAGCCGATAAGAAGGGTTTCGATGCGCGCGCGGTGATCGACGAGATCCGTGAGGAGCTCAGCAAGAGCGATCGCCACGCACTCGAACTGTTCTATGGCTACTACGACATTGAGAATATCATCGGCTTGAAGGCCGGTCGCTCGCGCTTCAATGTGCTGGGCAACTTCTCGCGTGAGGAGTTGGAGCAACAGCTGGCGCGCCCGACTGCGTTGCCTCAATATATGGCCGAGGTGCTTCGCGCATACGCCGATCCCGAGAACGAGGAGGCGGTGGGACGTGTCGATCTGTCGTTGCCCATTGAGTATAATCTCTACACGGCGTATTACAAAGCTTGCGCCACGTCGGGTTGCAGCTATCTGCGTGCTTGGGCTGAGTTCGATCGTACGCTTCGCAATGTGTGTGCAGCTTATGCAGCACGCCGTAGCGGAAAAGATGTTGCGAATGTTGTTGTCGGTGGAGGCGTCATTGCTGATGCTTTGTCGCGTAGTTCGGCTTCGGACTTCGGCTTGAAGGGCGAGTTGGACTATCTGGACGAGGTTGTGGCAGCTGTTACCGATGAGCAGAATCTGGTCGAGAAGGAGCGTAAGATTGACCGCATCCGCTGGTCGATGTCTGATGCGTTGGCCGAGAAGGACTACTTTAACATCAATACGATTCTCTCGTATCTGTCGAAACTGAATATCGTGCAGCGTTGGTTCTCGCTCGATGAGCGTGTGGGCCGCGCGATGTACGACGAATTGATCGCTTCGCTCAGTGGCCGCGAGGTTGTCAGCAAGGCGATTGAGAATATTTAACATTTGAAGTAAATAACAACAAAAAATAGAATAATGAAGACAACAGGGCGAGTATCGGGTATCATCTCGAACATCGTGATCGTGAAGGCTGACGGTGCAGTTGGCCAGAATGAAATCTGTCACGTATGGTGCGGTGAGACCCGAATGATGGCCGAGGTCATCAAGGTTGTAGGTGATGACGCCTACGTTCAGGTATTCGACAGTACGCGCGGTTTGAAGATCGGCGATAAGGTCGAATTTGAGGGTCATATGTTGGAGGCAACGTTGGCTCCGGGTATTTTGTCGCGTAACTACGACGGTTTGCAGAACGACCTCGAGAAGATGAACGGTCTGTTCATCGAGCGCGGTTCGATCACCGATCCCATCGATTTCGATCGCAAGTGGGCGTTTAAACCTCTGGCAAAGGCTGGCGATAAGGTTTCGGCTGGTGCTTGGTTAGGTGAGGTGCAGGAGCAGTGGGTTTCGCACAAGATTATGGTTCCCTTCGTAATGACTGCTACCTACACCGTGAAGAGCGTCGTAGCAGCAGGTGAGTACAAGGTGACTGACACCGTAGCGGTAGTAACCGACGCTGAGGGTAAGGATCACGAGATCACTATGGTTCAGAAGTGGCCCGTTAAGCAGGCTATCCGTGCATACGCAGCTAAACCCCGTCCCTCGCGTGTGATGGAGACTGGTATCCGCTCGATCGATACGTTCAACCCCATCGCTGACGGTGGTACGGGCTTTATTCCCGGTCCTTTCGGCGCAGGTAAGACTGTGTTGCAGCACGCTATTTCGAAGCAGGCTGAGGCTGATATCATTATTATGGTTGCGTGCGGTGAGCGTGCAAACGAGGTAGTGGAGATCTTTGCTGAGTTCCCCGAGTTGGAGGACCCCCGCACAGGTCACAAACTGATGGAGCGTACGACTATCATCTGCAACACATCGAATATGCCCGTTGCGGCTCGTGAGGCATCGGTTTACACCGGTATGACCATCGCTGAGTACTACCGTGCAATGGGTCTGAAGGTTCTGCTGCTGGCTGACTCGACTTCGCGTTGGGCACAGGCTCTGCGAGAGATGTCGAACCGTCTGGAGGAGCTTCCCGGTCAGGACGCATTCCCGATGGACTTGTCGGCTATCATCTCGAACTTCTACTCGCGTGCAGGTCTGGTTGAGTTGAACAACGGCTCGACCGGTTCGGTAACCTTCATTGGTACCGTATCGCCCGCAGGTGGTAACTTGAAGGAGCCCGTAACCGAATCGACCAAGAAGGCAGCACGTTGCTTCTACGCACTGTCGCAGGGTCGTGCAGACTCGAAGCGTTACCCCGCGATTGACCCGTTGGATAGCTACTCGAAGTACTTGGAGTACCCCGAGGTAAGCGACTATCTGGACGAGCGTATCGGCAAGGGCTGGGTTGAGAAGGTCTACAAGGGTAAGACTCTGGTTCAGCGCGGTAAGGAGGCATCGGAGCAGATCAACATCTTGGGTGACGACGGTGTACCCGTTGAGTACCACGAGCGTTTCTGGAAG
>JAFNVH010000011.1 GCA_017379895.1 Rikenellaceae bacterium
GCCCAACCCCAACCGATCGTGAACTTGTGGTAGCGCAACATATCGAGCACACCCACTGCGGGCAGGCAGACTGCATAGAGGTCGGGACGCTGCACCTCGCAAGCACCCACCAGCAGACCACCATTCGAGCCACCTGCGATAGCCAGCTTCTCCGACGAGGTGTAACCCTCAGCGATCAGATACTCGGCAGCCGCGATGAAGTCATCGAATACGTTCTGCTTGTTTTCGAGCATACCGGCCTTGTGCCACTTCTCGCCATACTCACCGCCACCACGCAGCGTCACCTGAGCATAGACTCCACCCTGCTCCATAAACATAATATGGTTGGGCGAGAACGAGGGAGTGTAGCTGATATTGAATCCGCCATAACCATAGAGATATACGGGGTTCTTGCCGTTGAGTTTCATATCCTTACGGTGAACGAGGAACATCGGCACCTGGGTGCCGTCCTTCGAGGTGAAGAACACCTGCGACGAGGTGAACAACTCGGGATCGTAGCTAACCTCAGGCTGCTTGTAGAGGGTCGTCTCGCCCGAACGCAGGTCGTAAACGTAGCTCGTAGCGGGAGCAGTGAAACCATTCACCGAGTAGAATACCGTAGTATCCTCCTTCTCACCTCCAAAGCCCGATACCGTACCGATCGCGGGCAGTTCGACCTCGCGGATCAACTCGCCCGACATCTCATACTGACGCACTTTGTTCATTGCATTCTCCATATATGTCGCAACCAGCACTCCACCTACGGCGCTAACCGTTTCGAGCAGCACCTCAGGATTCTCGGCAATCACATCCTCCAAACCAGCAGGGCGCACCAGATTGATTTTCGCCAGACGGAAGTTGGGAGCAGCGTCGTTGGTCAGCACGTAAGCATAGTCGCCCTCAACCGTTACGATCGAGTAGTCGTAAGCAAAACCTTCGAGCAGGGTGCGGAACTTGCGCTCGCCCTTCTTGCGATAGAGCACCTCGCTACCCGACGTACCCTCCGAAGCGTGAACAAACTGCCACTTGCCATCGCCGCTCTCCTCTCCCGAGAAGTAACGCAGGGGGTGCTGAGCATCCCAATAGATCAACTCGTCAGCCGACTGAGCGTCGCCCAACTTGTGATAGTAAACCTTCTGGAACTGGTTCTGCGACGAGTAGACCCCCTTTTCGGGCTTGTCGTATGCGCTGTAATAGAAGCCCTTGCAGTCGGGAGCCCAGCTTGCACCCGAGAACTTCACCCACTCGATCTTATCCGAGAGCTGCTCGCCCGTCGCGGTATCCATCACGCGGATCTCAACCCAATCCGAGCCAGCCGAAGCCACCGAATAAGCCATATATTTACCATCCTTCGAGAATGCTACGGCCGACAGCGCCACGGTACCCTCGTCCGAGAGGGTATTGGGATCGAGGAATACCTCGCCCTCGTCCGCAAGCGACGCCTTGCGATAGAGCACCGACTGGTTCTTCAAACCGTCGTTATAGAAATAGTAGTACCAATCGCCGTGACGCGAGGGAGTGCCCTCCTTCGGGTAGTTCCAAAGCTGAGTCAGACGCTCGCGAATCTTATCGCGATAGGAAATCTGCGCGAGGTAATCGAAGGTCACATCGTTCTGTGCCTTGACCCACTCGGCTGTTTCGGGGGCGTTGTCGTCCTCCAGCCAGCGGTAGGGATCGGCTACCTCGGTGCCGAAATAGTTATCCACAACCTCACCACGCTCGGTAGCGGGATAGGGTTTCAATTCGATGGTCTTGCGACCACAGCAACTGCTCATCATAACTGTGATGGTTAAAAGTGCCGCGAGGCACACTACTAAACGTTTCATCTATACAGAGTTTTTACGGGTTTTCGTTGTATTTCAACTTACAAAAATACAAAACCGCGCGCAAAGGCCGAACATTTTCGCCGAAAATTTGCTAAATTTGTCCTCGTTAAAGCGATTTTACTATGCAAATCACCCGTTTCGAGCAGATTACATCGACGAACGACGAGGCTCGCAATCGAGAATACCGCCACGGCGACATCATCACCGCCGAGTACCAAACCGCCGGTCGCGGCCAGCGTGGCAACCGTTGGAGCAGCAACGCAGGCAAGAACCTTATGCTCAGCCTTGTGCTCGAACCGACCTTCCTGCACGCCTCGCGACAGTTCCTGCTCTCGGAGGCTGTGGCACTGGGTTTGGTCGATACGCTCGCGGAGTTCGGTATCGGAGCGCAGATCAAGTGGACTAACGACATCTACGTCGGCAATCGAAAGATCTGCGGCGTGCTGATCGAGCACGACCTGCGCGGCGCCAATCTCGCCCGCACCATTGTCGGTATTGGACTGAATATCAATCAGGTGGAGTTCGATCCCGCACTGCCGAATCCGATCTCGATGCAACAGATTACAGGGCATGAATTCGACCGTGAGGAGGTGTTGCAGATGCTCGCCCGCAAGATTATGGCGCGCTACGATCAGCTTGCCGATGGCGACAGCGAGGGACTGCAACGCGACTACCACGCGCTGATCTATCGTCGCGATGAGGCGCACACCTATCGTCTGCCCGACGGCACTCCGTTCGAGGGCACGATTCGCCGCGTCGAGGCCGACGGTACGCTCGTTGTCGAACACTCCGACGGCGCCGAGCACGGCTATCTCTTTAAGCAGATTGAATTTGTGATTTGATCGGATAGCGATAACGCAAGGCGCGATTATTGCAAAATTTTCGGGTCGGGACGTTGCGAAATAGAAAATATGCGTTATCTTTGTACATTGCTACACGTGCGAACAACAATAACTTAATATAACAGAAACACTATGAACACTCCTAACAATCTGAAATACTCCAGCGACCACGAGTGGGCTCGCGTGGAGGGCGACATCTGCGTTGTCGGCATTACCGATTATGCTCAGAGCCAGCTCGGCGACATCGTTTTCGTCGATGTAACTACCGTAGGCGAGACCCTCGATAAGGGTGAGGTTTTCGGTACGATCGAGGCTGTTAAGACCGTTTCGGACGCATTCCTGCCCGTTGGTGGCGAGGTGATCGAGTTCAACGAGGCGCTCGATGGCGACCCCGCATTGGTGAACAAGGATCCCTATGGCGAGGGCTGGATGGTGAAGGTGAAGATGTCGAATCCCGCTGACCTCGACGAGTTGCTGTCGGCTGAGGATTACGAGAAGATCTGCGAGTAAGCATTTCCGATCACATCTTACAAGAAAAAAGGGTTGCGCCGAGGGGTGCAACCTTTTTTATTTCATTTTGCCCGAAATATACTCAGCTAATTATCAGCACATAGTCTGTCGAGCCGAAAAATATTTTCATTTTTTTGCAACTTCGTGCAACGAAACGGCCACTTTTTACGTCTATATAGTAGAGAAGCGCGCAAAACAGCAAACGAGAATACTAACAAAAACTAATTCACAAAATGAAACGAACAATCCTGACTGCGATCGCACTGCTCATCGGCGTGGCGGCCTCGGCTCAATCCGACAAGTATCGCAACTCTTTCGACTTCAGCCTCAAAAACGGGACTAACAACAAGCACGAAGTGCGCCTAACGGTAGGCTCGGCACCTCTGTTCGAGGACGATTTCTTTGTCTATGATTATTTTGAGCCGAATATAACAGAGCATCACGAGATGATCCACCCCAACGATCTCTACTATCGCGGAGCGTTGAAGACCTCGGGTGGCTACGCACTATCGTATATGTACTCGCCCTGCCGATGGTTCTCGGTGGGTATGTATGCAGGTTACGTGGGCCAGTGGCAGAAAATTCACTTGCGCTCGACGCAAGCCGCAGTATCGACCTCGACCGAACGACACTTGATGTTCGTGCCGACGGTGCGTTTCACCTACCTAAACCGCCCGATGGTACGCCTCTACTCGTCAATCGGTATCGGCGTTGGTTTCTGTCGCGAGCGCACCCGTAATGTTGACGGACGACTCGAATTCTCGGAAAACAGCCGTTTCTGCCCCGCCGAAGTGACATTCCTCGGTGTGAGCGTCGGTCGTCGTCTGTTCGGTTTTGCCGAGCTGAATGTCGGCTCGTTGGGCTGTTGCAGCGCAGGTATCGGATACAAGTTCTAACCCTCTAACACTCAAATGACTATGAAACGATTTATATGCCTCATCGTGGCGCTCATCGCGCTCAGTTCGTGTACCGTTAGCGAGGGCTGGGATCCCAATCCCGACTACGTGGCACACAAAGCATACAACCTGGCAATCAACGAGGTGCACCAGCAGATTCATATCCTCAGCTACGCACAAACGGTCGACTATTACAGCCGTTCGGGCGATGGCGAGCGCGAGACTATCGAGGATCAACACCTGCTCAACACCCGCCTGCGCCAAACCGACGAAGGCTGGGAGGTGGTTCGTGGTGGCAAGCTCGCCTTCACGTTCATCGGCAACACCCCGCTTGGCGAGGTGGGTAGCGTGTGGAGCGTCAAGGTTAATCACAATTTCTACACATATAATGCGTCGCTCACCACCAACCAATATTGGACAATTGAGTGCACAGGCGAGAATCGCTGGAAAGTGCGCCAATCGGCAATCTACGAGAGCCACACCTCGGAGGTTGAGTTCGACATCGTGGCGGGCGATCTGTTAGAGGCGCAGCTGGAGAGCTCGCCGATATACAAATATACGGTCGAGGGCGAGTGCTCGATCACGCAGAACGAAAAACTTGTTGCGCCCTATCGCATTGATATGAAGATTATGGAGCCCGTTGTATTCGACAACTACAATTACTATTCGAACTATAAGAGCACGACATACACCGAGGGCAAAATGTCGATTCGCGTAACCGACTTCGTGACCGGCGAATGGGTTACCACGCCATTCCACTACACCATCGCCCCCGAGCGCAGCAACATCAAGATCGAGTACCTGCTGATCAACTAAGTCGAGCATTGTGCTCCCGCCAATGATGAACCAAATCAGGCACACAAAAAAAATAGTCCGACCCCTCGAAAGGGTCGGACTATTTTTTCGCTCACCGAAGAGCCGAAAATCCTGACGCGATGTTAGATCGAGATATCGAGAATCTCGAAGTGGAGCGTGCCGGCGGGAACGGTAACGTCAACGTGGTCACCCTTCTTCTTACCCAGCAGAGCCTTAGCAATGGGAGTACCGATTGCCAGCTTACCCTCGCGGAGGTTAGCCTCATTCTCCGAAACAATGGTGTAGGTCACCTGCTTGCCATTGTTGTGATTCATCAAGGTTACCTTGCTGAGGATCTGCACCTTACTCTTGTCGATCTTGGTTTCGTCGATCACGCGCGAGTTGTTCAGCGTAGCTTCGAGCTTGGCGATTCGCATCTCCAACATACCCTGTGCCTCACGTGCTGCATCGTACTCGGCATTCTCCGACAAGTCACCCTTGTCACGAGCCTCGGCAATCGCTGCCGAAATGGCCGGACGCTCAACCGAACGCATATGATCGAGCTCCTCTTTGAGCTTCTTGAAGCCCTCTTCGGTCAGGTAAATAATCTCGTTTGCCATTTAATTAGGTTTTTGAAAACATAAAAAAATAATGAATCCCGACCTTGCGGCCGGAACCCAACACATTTTTTGATAGGGCAAAGGTAGGGATTAATTTCGAGATTCCAAATTTTTTCGTATCTTTGTTTGGACCTCACCTCGAACAAGGCACGAAATGTGCGTCACAGCCGAGTGTAAAATAGTCAAAACGGAGAGGTAAATGGCAAGTATATTGAGCGTTATATTCTCGATCGTCTATACGATCATCATCGTTGCTGTCATCGTTCTGGTCATCGAACAGCAACGCGAACCCGTATGGAGTTTCGCGTGGATTATGGCTGTGCTCTTTATCCCCGTAGTTGGTCTGTTGCTCTTCATTTTGATCGGTTACCGCCCTGCGCGCAAGCGACTTGTCGCACCGCCGCGCATCGAACGTAGCGAGCGTATTCCGTTCATCACACTGCTCGAAAACAACTCCGATGCCAAGCTCGCCCTGCACAACAATCTCGACGTGCTGCACAATGGCGACCAGACCTTCGCCTCGATCGTCAAGGCGTTGGAATCGGCACGCGATTCGATCCATATCGAGTACTACATCTTTTGCGAGGACAAGGTGGGTAACTACATCGCCGAGCTGCTCGAAAAAAAGGCTCGCGAGGGTATCGAGGTGCGTCTGATTTTCGATGCGGTGGGTAGCTGGAAGCTAAGCAAGGAGTTCATCTCGCGTCTGCGTGCAAGCGGCGTCGAGGTAGGTCGTTTCTCGCCAATCACATTTCCCTATCTGACCCACTATCTGAACTACCGCAACCATCGCAAAATCGTCGTTGTGGACGGCCGAGTGGCATTTACGGGTGGCATTAATATTGCAGAACGCTACCTCAAAGGCGACACTATGGGACTGTGGTACGATGTCCATCTGCGCGTCGAGGGCGATGCTGTGGCCGATTTCCAGCGTATGTTCCTCTCGGATTGGGCTCTGGTGAGTGGCCAGACGCTTAACGACGCGCGCTATTTCCCGCCCTCCGAGGTAACAACGCACGCACCGATGCAAGTGGTTGGATCGAGCGTCAGTTCGCGCTGGTCGGCGATCTCGCAAGCGTTCTTTGCCGCTATCACGGGCGCCGCACGAACGATCACTATCTCAACCCCTTACTTCATTCCTTCGACCTCGCTACTCGAAGCATTGAAGGTGGCGGCATTGAAGGGCGTCAATGTGCGTATCGTGATCCCCGCGCGATCGGATAGTTTGCTGGTGCATTGGGCTACCTGCTCGTTTGTCGACGGTCTGCTCAGCGCAGGCGTGAAGGTCTACCTCTACACGGCAGGATTCCTCCACTCGAAGTTGATCGCCGTTGATGGTCGTATGGCTTCGGTCGGTACCGCAAATATGGACATCCGCTCGCTCGAAGACAATTCGGAGGTTTCGACCTTCATCTACGACCGCGAAACGGTGGCCGAACTGACCGCAACGCTCGAAGATTACATCGCCCACTCGCGCCGCGTGATGCCCGACGAGTGGTACTCGCTCCCGCACGGGCAGCGTTTTGTCAACGCCATAGCGCGCCTACTCAGTCCGTTGTTCTAAGGCACTATCGTGGCTCTGCGCCCGCAACAACGGCGCTACCCTCCCCGACTCGAATATCCCCGAAGGAACCGTACAAGAAGTTGAACCTCAAAAAACTCAGTTACGGTTATGAAAGCTCTTTTACTCACGATTACGATGGTGCTCGCCACAGCGTTTGGGGCGTCGGCACAAATCTTCGAGATCGGCTTTCGAGGTGGTGTAAACATCGCCAAAAACGACTTCGCACAGATCTCGACAGGCGATTATCGCATCAGTCACCTCCAAAGCAATGTCGGTTATCAGGTGGCACTGACAACCCGAATTTCGATCCCGCATTTTCTGCAAATATCGCCCGAATTTCAGATGGTTTCGCACACCTATCGCTACCGCATCGACAGCAAAATGGGCAGCAGCAAGGCACAAGTGTCGGTCAATCGTTTCGAGATCCCCGTCACCTTCGGCTTCAAGATTTGGGCACTGCGCCTCTTTGGCGGTCCGGTGTTCAGCATCACCCAATCCAAAAACATCGAGAGCATCAAGCGCGACTTCGATGTGCACTACGACGACTCGAAGATGGCGTTGGTGTTTGGTGCGGCGCTTGATCTAGGCAAGTTCTTTATTGACGCCCGCTACAATTTCAACCCCAAGCAGACCAGCGACAAGTTTGAGATTGGCGGCACAACGCGCTCGGCCAAAATCAAGGACAACGGAATGTGGCAGTTCTCGGCCGGATTCTTCTTTTAGACAACAAAAAAGCCGCGCTCCTTTGCGGGGCGCGGCTTTTTTGCTTTTAAGTAAGGTTTTACTCCTCCGAGATCACCACAAAAGTCGGCACAACGCGCTCAATACGCTCGGGACGCTTGCCACCATCGCTGGGATGATTAACCAACTCACCGTCCCAATTCACGATTGCTGACGAGCCACCACCGTCGAGATTGACACCCTCAACAACACCAAGTTCCATCAAGAACTCAGCCAACTCCGACAGTGTACAGCCAACACTGCCGTTCATACCACGACCATCGACAACCATAATCACAAGCTTACCGTCATCGGTCAGACCGATTGCCGTACGGTTGTGGCGCGCCTTACCGCCAATCGTGCGATAATACGACTCGCCGAGCGAGCTTTCGAGCGACACATCGCGACCATTTTTCACCAACATCGGGCCTGCCGCTACGGCATCAACCACCTGCCACGGATACGATCCGAGCTGACCCACTGCGGGAGGTGCGGGAGCATACAGACGCAACGAGTCATCGTTACCCACAGCAAAGGGATAGACATAGGGGTGATTATCCTTCTCGGGCTGGCAGTAGATCCACTGAGCCTCATACGAGCCGTCGGGCATCTGACCAAACGCCGCGTGAATCGGGAAGACCTCGACCTTTTGACCATTTGCATCTGTACGATTCACCGAGCGAACATCAGCCGCCTCAACCTTACCTTCGTTCACCAGCAGGCTGACCGATTCGAGTGTACGCATATTGAAGAAACCGGCATTGGCAACCACCACGGGCTTACCCTCGCCATACTCCGACCAAGCGGCATAGAGTTTCGACGGCGTGGTACCGCCCTCAACCTCTACTGCATTAAATTTCAAATGTTTATTTGCGTCTTGATCAATCACAAAAGCAAACCATACGTAGGGCTTGCCATCGGCGTGATTAGCACGTCGTTCGATAAATTTTACACCTCGCGGAGCACGTGCCGCTACAGGCAGCAACATCAACACGAGAATCACGGTCGTAAGTAGTCGTTTCATAGGTTTTAAATGTTGTTTATTAAAAATTTGACTTTAAAGATAGCGAAAAACTGTCGAGATATTTGCAAACATAAATAAAATTTATAACTTTGCCAACGAAAATAAATTATAACCCAACTCGCAACTATGACTATCATTCAGCTAGAATACCTTTTGGCGGTAGCCAACTGCGGCAGTTTTTCGCTCGCATCGGAGCACTGTTTTGTGACCCAACCCTCGCTCAGTATGCAGATCAAAGCCCTCGAAGAGGAGCTGGGTGTAATACTGCTCGACCGTTCGAAAAAACCCGTTATCCCAACCGAGGCGGGCGAGGTCGTATTGGAGCAGGCCCGCCAGACACTGGCGTCGTATAATTATATTCGTGAATTAGTTAGCGAATTGAAGGGCGAGACATCCGGTAAGCTACGCCTGGGTGTTATCCCCACAATCGCACCATATCTGCTACACAAGTTCATTCCCGAATTTGCACAACGCTATCCGCGTGTCGAATTGGAGATCAAAGAGATGGTTACGCACGACATCATCGACGCTTTCAAACACGATGCGATCGACGCAGCGTTGGTTGCAAGCGGCACTTGCGGCGAAGGCATCAACGAGCAGGAGTTATTCGACGACCGCTTCTATGCCTACGTATCGACATCTAATCCGCTCTACGAGCGCAGTAATATCCGCATCGAGGACATAGATCTCAAACAGCTTCTGCTGCTGAGTGACGGCCATTGTATGCGTGACCAGATTATTGAGCTGTGTCAGGCACGCAACCATATGCCCTCGCACTACTATTTCGAGAGTGGCTCGATCGACACGCTGATGCGTATTGTCGATTCGACTTCGCTGATGACCATCATTCCCGAAATGGCTGTCGAGTATGTCCCAGAACACCGTCGTAATCAGGTCAAGCAGTTGGCCAAAGGCGCCACATCGCGCAAGATTGCCATTGCGGTACGTCGTACCTACGTCAAAACCTCGATTATCAACGCTTTGAAAGAGGTTATTCTCGACCACGTACAGAAGTAAAATTACCCGAAATGCAATATCGAGCCACGTCCATTGGGCGTGGCTTTTTTGATGGAAAGTAGTGGTAGTTTCGTTTGAAACTGCCCAAGTTCGGGAGCTCGCCTTCAGCGACCGCCCCAGCCCCTCGAACTTACTCACTCAGCCCGTCAATGATGCGCCTAAAAAGCGATCTGCCGTATCAGGCCCATTGCTCTAAAAGGGAGATTTTATCCAAAAAAGGGAGAATGTCGCACGGGTTTGCAAAATATTTGATAGAAATGGTTATCTTTGCAGTTTGAATAATATTGGTATCCGCGCGCTCGCGTATAGGGCGAGGTTCCAAGCATTCGAACAAAACCAATTTTTTGAATTAACAAAAACATTAAAATACCAACAAACGAAATTTATGGAAAAACTGATAAACACTATCGTAGGAGCTATTCAGGACAAGAAGGGTAAGAACGTCGTATCGCTCGATTTGACAGGTTTCGACGGCGCAATCTGCTCGCATTTTGTGATCTGCAACGCCGATTCGACCACTCAGGTGGCAGCTATTGCTGACGGTATCGAGGAGAAGGTTTTCGAGGAGTTGCGCGAGAAGGTGCACCGCATCGAGGGTATGAACAATGCCGTTTGGGTTGCGGTAGACTATATCGACGTTGTGGTACACATCTTCCAGTCGGAGTTGCGCGATTTCTACCGCTTGGAGCAGCTGTGGGCCGACGCTCCCCGCACCGAGTATCCTTACGAGGAGTAATCAGACAGCAGTGAATTAACATAGAATTTATGGCAAAACAGAATAGAAAGAACAACCACCCGTTTTTCAATCGTACCGCATCGATGATGGGTATGTTTTGGGGTGGTCTGCTACTCTTCATCATCGGCTGGGGTCTGCTCTCAGGCGACAAAGGCGAGCCCATTGAGACGGACTGGAGCGTCGTCGAGCAGATGGTCGCTAATGGCGAGATCGTGCAGATCAACATCGTGAACAAGGAGAAGGCTGAGGTCGAGTTGACCGAAGAGGCGATCAAGAAGTATCGCGAGCAGCCCGAGTATAAGAATATTCCCGAGGGTGGTCCGATGCAGCTCTACTTCACGATCGGTTCGGTCGATGCATTCCGCGAGGATCTGGCAGCAGCGGAGGCAGGAACGGAGCACAAGACCGTTGTCAAGTACGAGAAGCGCGAGGATCGCTGGTTGAACATCGTAGGCAACCTGCTCCCGTGGTTGCTAATCATCGGTTTTTGGGTATTTATGATGCGTTCGGCACGTGGCGGCGGTGGAGGCAACGTAATGAACGTAGGCAAGGCTCGTGCGCAGGTTTACGACAAGGATAACAACGAAAACCGAGTGACGTTCAAGGACGTTGCGGGTATGGAGGAGGCCAAGCAGGAGATTATGGAGATCGTCGATTTCCTGCGCAACCCCCAGAAATACCGCGAGTTGGGCGGCAAGATTCCGAAGGGTGCTCTGCTCGTAGGCCCTCCAGGAACGGGTAAGACAATGTTGGCTAAGGCCGTTGCGGGCGAGGCTAACGTACCATTCTTGTCAATCAGCGGCTCGGACTTCGTCGAGATGTTCGTCGGCGTGGGTGCGTCGCGTGTGCGCGATTTGTTCCAGCAGGCGAAGGAGAAGGCTCCGTGCATCGTCTTCATCGACGAGATCGACGCCATCGGTCGTGCGCGTGGCAAGAATGCTGGTTTCTCGGGCAATGATGAGCGCGAGAATACGCTGAACCAGATGCTGACCGAGATGGACGGCTTTGCGACCAATTCGGGTGTGATAGTATTGGCAGCAACCAACCGTGCGGATATCCTGGACAAGGCGCTGATGCGTGCAGGTCGCTTCGACCGCCAGATTGACGTGGGGCTGCCCGACGTGAAGGAGCGCGAGGCGATCTTCGGAGTACACACCCGCAAGTTGCGTTGCGAGGAGGGTATCAGCCACGAGTTCCTGGCAAAGCAGACGGCTGGTTTCTCGGGTGCCGACATCGCAAATGTCTGCAATGAAGCGGCACTGATCGCTGCTCGTCACAACAAGAAAAAGATTACGAAAGAGGATTTCCTGGCCGCTATCGACCGTATCGTCGGCGGTTTGGAGAAGAAGAATACCGTAATGACCGCTAAGGAGCGCTACGCTACGGCTATTCACGAGGCGGGTCACGCGGCAGTGATGTGGTTGCTGCCCGAGTGCGACCCCGTAGTGAAGGTTACGATCATTCCGCGCGGCAAGAGCCTCGGCGCAACGTGGTATCTGCCCGAGGAGCGTACGCACATCACAAGTGGCAACCTGCGCCAGCGAATGAGCGGTATGGTTGCGGGTCGTGTGGCGGAGCAGACATTCCTCGGCACAATCGGTACGGGTGCCCTGAACGACTTGGAACGCACGAGCAATATGGCCTACGCAATGGTTGCATACTACGGTATGAGCGACAAGATCGGCAACGTCAGCTATTACGACTCGACTGGTCAGCGCGACGCCTTCACCAAGCCGTTCAGCGAGCAGACTGCACGCGAGATCGACGAGGAGGTACGCCGACTGATCGACGAGGCTACCGACGAGGCTCGCACGCTGATCGAGACTAACCGCGAGAAGGTGCAGCGTCTGGCCGAGATGCTGGTTGAGAAGGAGACCGTCTTTGCGGAGGATATCGAGGCAATCTTTGGTCGCTCGGCACACGACGAGCGCAAGGCGGCCGAGACACCCGCGACTGAGCCCGCAGCTGAGGCTACTGACGAGCCGCAGAGCGAGGGCGATCTGGTCACAGCTGCCACAGAATAGAGAACGACACCTAACTTAAACCTCAGATAATGATGAATCCGAAAATTAAAGACATATTGGTACGCGCTGCATCGGGCGTGGTGATGTTGGCCGTAATGCTGACAGCGATCCTCTGCTCGCCGTGGAGCTTCGGAGCGCTGCTCTTGGTGATCACTGCGGGCGTGGTGTGGGAGCACCTGCGTCTGTCGGAGCACTGCGGTGCACACCCCCAAAAGGTGATGGCGATGGGATTGGCGATGTTGGTTGTAGCACCGTTCGCATTTATGTTCAACGGCGAATACCAGATAACCGAGGCGGTAACGATCGTCTTCCTGATGATGTTCGTAATAATGATCGCAATGCTGCTGGTGCTCTTTGTCGAGATGTATCGCGAAAGCGAGACACCGATCCAAAACGTTGGCGCGACACTACTGCCCATACTTCAAGTGGCACTGCCGATCGCTATGCTCGCACTGCTGCCTTCGCTGGGCGTTGCGGGTTATAACGCTTGGCGCGTAGTGGCGTTCTTCTCGGTCATCTGGGCAAATGATGTCTTTGCATTTTTGGTCGGTATCACGCTGGGTCGCCACCGTCTGTTCGAGCGAATCTCGCCCAAGAAGTCGTGGGAGGGTTTCTTCGGCGGTATCGTAGCGGCTGTCGGCGCGGCACTGCTGTCGGCTCACTTGCTGGGTGAGGATATGATGGTTTGGGCAGGCATAGGTCTGGTCGGAGCGCTCGCAGCGGTTGTGGGCGATCTAGTGGAGTCGATGTTCAAACGCTCGGCTGGAGTCAAGGATAGTGGCACGATTATGCCCGGTCACGGCGGTTGGTTCGACCGTTTCGACGCCGTGCTGTTCTCGGCTCCCGCAGTGGTGATCTATCTGTTCATTATCGAAATTCTTTAATTGCAAAATATACCTGAACTATGAAGATAAATAAAGAGGGACTTAAAATTATCGCAACCACGGGTCTGATCGTGGCTATCATCCTGGCGGGCAACTGCCTGCTGTCGATCTACGGTTTGCTGCCGATATGGGCAACAATCGTGATCTTGGTTGCTGCTTTGGGTCTGTGGGGCTTTGTAACGGCATTTTTCCGCGAGCCTGCACGCCCGACACTGACCGATAAGGAGATCGTATTCTCGCCCTGCGACGGTGAAGTCGTGGTGGTTGAGCAGACCGACGAGAACGAATACTTGGGTTGTAAGTGCTTGCAAATCTCGATCTTTATGTCGGTCTACAACGTGCACGTCAATTGGTTCCCCGTAGCGGGTGTGGTTGAGTACTTCAAGTATCACCCCGGTAAGTTCCTGGTGGCTTGGCACCCCAAGTCGTCGGAAGAGAACGAGCGCACCACAACCGTCGTTAATACGGGCAAGCACAAAGTGCTGTTCCGCCAGATTGCAGGATTCGTGGCACGCCGTATCGTTTCGTATGCCGAGGAGGGCAAGAAGGTTGAGCAGAACTCGAAGTGCGGTTTCATCAAGTTTGGTTCGCGCGTGGACCTGCTGTTGCCACTCGACTGCGAGCCGCTGGTGAAGATCGGCGATAAGGTGGTCGGTTCGCAGACCCAGCTAGTACGACTCAAATAGACGGATAAACTAAACACAAATTGAGAAGATGAATACTCAATCGATACCTACATCGTGGCGTTTCGCGCTGGGCCTCGCGGCTACGGCTGTGGCTCTGTTTCTGCTGTGGTATTTCAGCGACATCGTGATCTATATCCTGATCTCGGCCGTATTGGGTATCATCGGACGCCCGCTTGTGCGCCGCATCTCGATCATCAAGATTCGTGGCCGATATATCTCGCGCGGCATCGCTGCGCTGTTCACTACGGCGCTGATGTGGGCACTATTTGCAACCTTCTTCTCGATATTCATTCCCCTGATTTTCAATAAGCTGAATCAGTTTGCCAACATCGATATGGTACAGGTAATCAGTTCGATTAACGACCCGATCATCGCCTTGCAAGAGCACCTGAGCGAAACGTTCTCGATTCCGATACGCGAGTTCTCGCTGACCGATACCATCGCAGCGACAATCCGCGACTGGCTGAATATCGACGTTGTGAATAGTGTTGTCGGCTCGTTCGTGTCGACCGCAACGAGCTTCGTGATCGCGATCTTCTCGATCACGTTCATCACCTTCTTCTTCTTGAAGGAGGACGATCTGTTCTACTCGATGGTTACGACTATCTTCCCGAAACGCTACGAGGAGAACATCACTCGCGCACTGGATTCAGTGACCGTACTGCTGGTGCGCTACTTTACGGGTATCCTGGCCGAATCGTTCATTATGATGATCGTCGTATCGTTCATTCTGCTGCTCTTCGGGGCAAGTGGCGAGAACGCATTCTTTACGGGTCTGATTGTGGGCGTGCTGAACGTAATTCCGTACGTTGGTCCGATGATCGGATTCGCCATAGGTCTGTTCGTGGGCTTGGTTAGCCCGATCGAGGGTATGACCCTCACGCAGACACTGCTGGCTACGGGTGGCACGATCCTCACGGCGCAGGGTCTGGACAACTTCGTGCTGCAACCCGTACTCTACTCCAATCGCGTCAAGGCGCACCCATTGGAGATATTTATTGTGATTTTGATTGCCAGTAATTTGGCCGGCGTGGTGGGTATGCTGCTGGCAATACCCTCGTATACGGTCATTCGCGTCTTCGCCAAGGAGTTCTTCTACAACTTCCGACTGGTGCAGGCACTGACCGAAAACTTGACAACTGACGAAGAAGAAAAATGACAAAACTCACCGGAAGAGTGATTCAAGGCAACCGTCTGGGACGCACAATCGGTTTCCCGACGGCCAATATCGAAATAGCGTGCCACTACCAATCGAGCAATGGTGTCTACGCTGCACGAGTGCATTTGCAGGACGGGCGCGAGTACCAAGCGATGGCAAATCTGGGACACCGCCCGACGGTTACCGATTGTGGAGCGTTGTGGCTCGAAGCTCACTTGTTCGATTTCGACGAGGAGATCTACGGACAGGTGATCGAGGTCGATCTGATGCAGAAGATTCGCAACGAACGCCGTTTCGAGAACATTGACGCCCTGCGCGAGCAACTGATTAAGGATAAACAACAAACATTAAAAATATTTAACACTATGTTCATCGACACTACTATCCCCTACCGCGTGGCGGACATCTCGCTGGCTGAGTGGGGTCGCAAAGAGATCGAGGTTTCGGAGCACGAAATGCCCGGACTGATGGCACTGCGCCGCAAGTATGGCGCACAGAAGCCTCTCAAAGGCGCACGTATTATGGGTTCGCTCCATATGACAATCCAAACCGCTGTACTGATCGAGACCCTCGTTGAGCTGGGTGCCGAGGTACGTTGGTGCTCGTGCAACATCTTCTCGACTCAGGATCACGCCGCAGCTGCAATCGCTAAGGCCGGTGTTCCCGTCTTCGCTTGGAATGGCGAGACGCTCGAAGAGTATTTGGTGGTGCACCGCTATGGCTCTCTCGTTCGAGGGTGGCAAGGGTCCCAACCTGATCGTTGACGACGGTGGCGACGCAAC
>JAFNVH010000012.1 GCA_017379895.1 Rikenellaceae bacterium
ATGAAAAATGAAAATGAATTAACTCTTTTCTTATAGTATAAGATATGAATTAGCTATTGAAATGTAGCCTTATATGCTGTATATCAGAGATATATAGAAACAAAAAAGGGAAGACCGATGTCTTCCCATTCTTGAGCTGTTGACGAGGCTTGAACTCGTGACCTCTTCCTTACCAAGGAAGTGCTCTACCACTGAGCTACAACAGCATTAACTCCGATTAGGTGCGCAAAAGTAGGCAAGAATTTCTAATCTACCAAACTTTTTGCAAAGATTTTTACGCTTTTTTGCGATATTTTTCAAAGAAGCTCGGTAAATTACGCTTAACTGCATATTAACCAGCGATATACGTCTTGATGAAAAAATCGTGGTGCCAATCATAAAAAATTGTCGCATCGACGACCGATCGTCTTAAATAGCCAGAGGTGGAGTAAAAAGCGATTTTTTGGCAAAATCTAATAGCTACTTGCGTAAGATTTTGTACCTTTGCTTAATTATATATAATTATAAATTTACGTTGACGATGAGATTTGCAATATTGCTTTTGCCGCTGGCTGTGCTTTTTGCGTGTGGAGGACGTGCGAGCAGTAGCGTCGTGGCAGCAAGTGAAATCGCGCAACCCGCGATTATAACACCCAAGAAATATAACTATATAATCCGAAATACCTATCCCCATCAGCGTTCGTCATACACTCAGGGTCTGTTCTGGTATGATGGCTCGTTGTGGGAGAGTGTGGGCGAGTATGGTCGCTCGAAGATGATGCGTGTAGAGTTGGAGAGCGGTTGCGCGATGAAGTCGGTATCGCTACCCAAGCGCGAGTTTGGCGAGGGTGCGGTGCTGCTCGACAGCACGATCTACCAGATCACCTGGCGCGAAGGCGTGGTGCACGTTTACGATGCGCCGAGCCTCAAAGAGCGCACGACACTCCGATACTCGGGCGAAGGTTGGGGCATTGCCACCGACGGCAAGTGGCTCTATATGAGCGATGGAACAGACAAGATTTACAAACTCGATCCTGTGACCTTCAAGCGCGTATCGACCATAGCGGTGACCTTCAACGGTCAGTCGCTCGGTATGATCAACGAGATGGAGTGGATCGATGGCAAGCTGTGGGCGAATGTCTATCTTACGGAGAGTATTGTTGTGATCGACCCCGCGACGGGTCAGGTCGAGGGTGTGTTGGATCTTACAGGGCTGCTTTTGGAGACGGATATGGATTCGACGACCGACGTGCTGAACGGTATCGCCTACGACGAGGCGACGGGTCGCATATTCATCACGGGTAAGAATTGGCCTAAATTGTTTGAAATTGAAGTAATTAAGTAACGAGATAAATGAAGAGTAAAGAGTATATCGAATCGTTGCTCTCCGAGCGAATCCTGCTGCTTGATGGCGGTATGGGTACGATGGTGCAGCGATATGGACTGACCGAAGAGGATTATCGCGGCGAGCGTTTTGCCGAGTGGGTGACTCCGCTCAAAGGCTGTAACGACCTGCTGGTGCTGACGCGCCCGGAGGTGATTGCTGAGATTCACGATGCATATTATAAGGCGGGTGCCGATATCGTTTCGACGTGCAGTTTCAATGCTAATGCGGTGTCGATGGCCGACTACGGCTTGCAGGAGTACGTTCCCGAGCTGAATCGTGCGGCGGCGCAGGTGGCGCGCGCGGTGGCCGATCGCTATACGGCTGCCAACCCCTCGAAACCGCGTCTGGTGGCAGGCTCGATGGGCCCCACGAATCGCACAGCGTCGGTTTCGGCTGATGTGAACAACCCGGCGGCGCGTGAAGTTACGTTCGAGGAACTGGCCGAGACCTACGGCGTTCAGGCACGTGCGTTGATTGAGGGTGGTGTCGATCTGCTGTTGCTCGAAACGGTGTTCGATACGCTCAATGCCAAGGCCGCGATCTATGCCATTAAGAGACTCGGCGAGGAACTGGGTGCGGAGATTCCGTTGATGATCTCGTGCACGCTGGCCGATGCGAGTGGTCGCACGCTGACGGGACAGACCGTCGAGGCCTTCTATGCCTCGGTGGCGCACGCCGAGCCATTGACTATGGGATTCAACTGCGCCTATGGTGCTCGTCAGATGTTGCCCTATTTGGAACGTTTGTCGGAGGTGTGTGAGTACGGAATGTCGGCGCACCCCAATGCAGGTCTGCCCAATGTGATGGGTGGCTATGACGAGACTCCCGAGATGTTTGCGCGCGATGTCGAGGAGTATCTGCGTCGCGGATTGATCAATATCGTGGGTGGTTGCTGCGGCACGACACCCGAACACATATTCGAACTCTCGAAGATCGTTGGTCGCTACACGCCGCGTGCGCAGCGCGAGAAGACGCACATCTGCACGCTGAGTGGCTTGGAGGAGTTGCGCGTGGTGCGCGAGGCAAACTTTATCAACGTTGGCGAGCGCACGAATGTGGCGGGCTCGGCTAAGTTCGCGCGTCTGGTACGCGAGGGTAACTTTGACGAGGCGATGAGCGTTGCACGTGCGCAGGTTGAGGCTGGTGCGCAGGTGATCGATGTATGTATGGACGACGGTATGATCGACGCCGAGCAGGCGATGTGCCAATTCCTGAATCTGGCGGCTGCCGAGCCTGAAATTGCGCGTGTGCCGGTGATGATCGACTCGTCGAAATGGGAGGTACTGACGGCTGGCCTTCGTTGTGCGCAAGGTAAGTGCGTAGTCAATTCAATATCGCTCAAAGAGGGCGAAGAGAAGTTGCGCGAGCAGGCGCGCGAGTTGCGACGTTATGGCGCGGCGGCGGTTGTGATGCTGTTTGATGAGCGTGGTCAGGCTGACACCTTCGAGCGCAAGATCGAGGTTGCCGAGCGCGCATACAAGATACTTACGGAGGAGGGTTTCCCTGCTGAAGATATAATTTTCGACCCCAATATTCTGGCCGTAGCGACGGGTATCGAGGAGCACGACCGCTATGGTGTAGACTTTATCGAGGCTACGCGCTGGATCAAGCAGAATCTGCCCCACGCCAAGGTTAGCGGCGGTGTGTCGAACCTCTCGTTTGCGTTCCGTGGTAACAATGCGGTGCGCGAGGCGATGCACTCGGCATTCTTGTATCACGCTCGCCAGGCGGGTATGGATATGGGTATTGTCAATCCTGCGATGTTGCAGATCTATGAGTCGATCGAGCCCACGTTGTTGGAGCGTGTCGAGGATGTGGTGCTGGCGCGCCAAGCGGATGCTGCCGAGCGCCTGACCGAACTGGCGGCAGGATTGAAACAGCAAGCAACTACGACCAACGCTAATGCCGAGCAGTGGCGCGAGGGATCGCTTGCCGAGCGTATCGAGTGGGCGATGTTGAAGGGCGTGACCGAATACATCGAGGCTGATGCAATGGAGGGCTACAACGAGTTGGGCTCGACGCTGGCTGTGATCGATAAGTTGTTGATGCCCGCGATGGAGCGCGTGGGTCGTCTATTTGGCGAGGGCAAGATGTTCCTGCCGCAGGTGGTCAAGAGTGCGCGCGTGATGAAGCGTGCCGTGGGCGTGCTGACGCCCTATATCGAGCAGGGCGCTGCCGAAGGCTCGAAGGCGGCAGGTCGCTTCGTTATGGCGACTGTCAAGGGTGACGTGCACGATATTGGAAAGAATATCGTTTCGGTCGTGGTGGCTTGTAACGGATTCGAGGTTAAGGACTTGGGTGTAATGGTCGAGGGCGCAAAGATCGTTGATGAGGCCGTGACTTGGGGAGCCGATGCCATCGGTTTGAGCGGTCTGATCACCCCCTCGCTCGACGAGATGATACGCGTTCTGCGCGAGTTGGAGGCGCGTGGCGAGCAGATTCCCGTCATTGTCGGCGGTGCAACCACATCGGCAGTACATACGGCGGTGAAGATGGCTCCCGAGTATTCGGGCGTGGTGATTCACTCGCGCGATGCGTCGGACAATGCGCGAATCCTGAACCGATTGATGGGCGAGGGTCGCGAGGAGTATCTGGCGGAGGTTGCGGCTGAGCAACAGCGTCTGCGCGAGGAGTTTGAACGCGAGCAGCAGCTGCGCAACATCGTACCTTTGAAGGAGGCACGCCGCAAGGCTCACCGCAAGGGCATCGAGGAGATCGTACCTGCGGCACATAAGGGACGTCTGGTTTTCCACGATATGAAGATCGAGCAGGTCGAGGAGATGATCGACTGGAACTTCTTCTTTCCAGCGTGGGGCTTGAAGGGGCGCTATCCCGAGATTTTCGACCACCCGCGCTATGGCGAGGAGGCTCGCAAGGTGTTCGATGATGCGCAGAAGCTCCTGGCTAAGATCAAGGAGGAAAACTTGCTGCGTTTGCAGGGTGTTGTGGGTCTGTTCGAGGCTGTTAGCGAGGGAGACGACATCGTCATCATCGATCCGAAGGGTCGCCGAGTACGTATGGCGCAGTTGCGCAGTCAGTGCCCCGATGAGCAGGGCGAGTGCCAGTCGCTGGCCGACTATGTGATCTCGGCAAAGACGGGTGCGAAAGATCACATCGCGCTGTTTGCGCTGTCGGCAGGTGCAGGATTGAAGGAGCTGACCGAGAAGTATCGCTCGGAGGGCGACGACTATAACGCAATGTTGGCCAAACTGTTGGCCGACCGACTGACCGAGGCGATGGCCGAGGTGGTGCATCTGTTTGTGCGCCGCGAGATGTGGGGTTACGAGTCGTGCACCGAGCAACCCGATCCAAAGGCGATCATCGCGGGTAAGTATCAGGGTCTGCGTATGGCGTTCGGTTATCCCGCTACGCCCGACCACTCGTTGAAGCGCGAGGCGTTCGATCTGCTGAATGCTCAATTGATGACTCAAATGCGTCTGACAGAGAACTTTATGATCGATCCAGGCGAGGCTCTGTGTGGAATGATGGTGGCCGATGAGGCAGCACGTTATTTCGCGGTTGGAGCGATCGACGAGGAACAGTTGAAGGACTACGCGAAACGTCGCGGGTTCGCCAAAGAACAAATGAGAAAAATTCTACCTAAGAACATATAAACGATGAAAGTTATCGATATAATCAATCAGGCCGAGGCCAATCGTGCGCCTCGATTCACGATCGAGTTGTTGCCGCCGTTGAAGGGCGACGGTACGCAGGGTGTCTTTTCGGCTATTGATACGTTGGTCGAGTACGGCCCTGCATATATTAATGTTACGTTCCAGCGCGAGGATGAGAAGCTGGTCGAGCGCGAGGACGGTCTGTGGGAGCGTCGCGTAACACGTCGCCGCCCCGGTACGGTCGGCATCTCGGCAGCGATTATGAAACGCTATGGAATCGAGACGGTGCCGCACCTGATTTGTGGCGGTCTATCGCGCTACGATATCGAGGATGCGCTGATCGATATGGACTTTCTGGGTATTGAGAACGTGTTGGCTCTGCGTGGTGACAGCCGTCGTACAGAGCGCCGTTTCGCACCCCATCCCGATGGTCACGCCTATGCCGAGGGCTTGGTGCGCCAGATCGCGGCGATGAATCGCGGCGAATTTGTCGATGGCGAGGTCGAGGAGTGCCACAACTCGAAGTTCTGCATCGGTGTGGCGGGCTACCCCGAGAAGCACTCGGAGGCGCCGAACCTTGCGACTGACATTGAGAATCTACGCCGTAAGGTCGATGCAGGTGCTGAGTATATCGTGACGCAGATGTGCTTTGATAATCAGCGCATTTTCGAGTTCATCGAGCGTTGTCGTGCAGCAGGGATTACGGTACCTATCGTGCCCGGTTTGAAACCGTTTACGACCAAGTCGCAGCTTACGGTACTGCCCCAGACCTTCCACGTCGATCTGCCTGAAGAGCTGGTTTCGGCAGTAGCGGCGTGCAAGGATAATCGTGCGGTGAAACAGGTCGGTATTGAGTGGACAACGATGCAGGCGCGCGAGTTGAAGGCGGCGGGCCTGCCCGTGATCCACTTCTATACGATGAGCCGCACGGACAATGTTGCGCAGATTGTGAAGAATGTATTCTAACCCCCCCCATAAGACTATGGCAAAGAGAGAGAAAAAGAGCCGTCAAGGTTCGCCGATTATTGAGCGCGATCGCTCGTCAATCATTATGCACGTGCTCACGTCAATGCCTGGGCACAAATTCTCGTTGAAGGAGCTGGCTGCTGTTTCGGGCGGTGCCGATCGTGATGGCCGCTATGCTACGCGCGATGCGCTCGAACGCCTTATAGATGAAGGGGTTGTTGAGGCCTGCACGGGACAGAAGTTTCGTTTGGCTGGCGGTGCAATGCCTACTTATGAGGGTGTTGCCGATCTGGTTTCGTCGGGTGCGGTCTATGTTACGGTCGAGGGTATGGAGGAGGATATCTATGTCCATCGTCGCAATACGGCCAATGCCCTTGATGGCGACCGCGTGCGAGTGGCAATCACGCGTAAGAATCGTGCAGGTGCGCCCGAGGGTGAGATCATTGAGATCATCGAGCGCAATCCGAAGGGTTATGTGGGCACGGCGCAAGTGATGGATCATCAGATATTTATCAAGGTCGACTCGCGCAAGGTGCCGATGGATATCTACTGTTCGAAGCGTGAGTATCCCGATTTGCGCGATGGAGAGAAGGTCGTTGTGCATATCATCGATTGGGCCGACGGCAGCAAGTGCCCGCAGGGTCGCATTAGCGATGTGCTGGGTATGAGTGGCGACAACGATACGGAGATGCACGCAATTTTGGCGGAGTACGACCTGCCCTATAAGTTCGATCAGCGCGTGCTCCAAGCGGCCGAGGAGATTAAGGGCGAGATCACGGCGCAGGATTATGCCGAGCGTCGCGATTTCCGCGAGGTGACGACCTTTACGATCGACCCCGCCGATGCTAAGGACTTCGACGACGCGCTGTCGATCCGCAAGCTGGCCGAAGGTCGCTGGGAGATAGGTGTGCATATCGCCGATGTGACGCACTATGTTCGTCCGAACGATATTGTTGATAACGAGGCTGTTGAGCGCGGCACGTCGGTCTATTTGGTCGATCGTACGGTGCCAATGTTGCCCGAGCGACTCTCGAACGAATTGTGCTCACTGCGCCCGCACGAGGAGAAGTTGTGTTTCTCAGCGGTCTTTGAGTTGGACGAGGAACTGACGATCCACAACGAGTGGTTCGGTCGCACGGTGATCTACTCGGATCGTCGTTTCGCCTACGAGGAGGCGCAGGAAATTATCGAGGGTGCCGATGGTGATTTGAAGGAGGAGATCCTGACGCTCAACCGTTTGGCGCAGAAGATGCGTGCCGAGCGTTTCCGTGCGGGAGCTATCGGATTCTCGCGTAAGGAGGCTAAGTTCTACCTCGACGAGAAGGGTCGCCCGACGGGTGTCTACTTCAAGGAGCAGAAGGAGGCAAATCAGCTGATCGAGGAATTTATGCTGTTGGCTAATCGCCGCGTCGCAGAGTTTATTGGTCGCCAGCGCGGTCGCCAACGCACGATGGTCTATCGTGTTCACGATGAGCCGAATAGCGATAAGCTGGTGCGTTTCCAGAGCTTCATTTTGCGCTTTGGTTACTACTTCCGCGCGGACAAGGGTAAGGCTGTGGCGAAGGCTATGAACCGACTGATGGATAAGATTCGCGGCAAGGTCGAGGAGAATGCTATTGCGACGCTGGCTGTGCGCACGATGTCGAAGGCGTTCTACACCACCGACAATATTGGCCACTATGGTCTAGCGTTCCCATACTATACTCACTTTACCTCGCCCATTCGTCGCTATCCCGATATGATGGTGCACCGTCTGTTGGCAAGCTATCTGGCGGGTGCCAAGTCGCCCGATAAACGTGCGATGGAGAAGCTGTGCGAGTCGGCATCGGAGCGTGAGGAGGTTGCAGCAGCAGCCGAGCGTTCGTCAATCAAATACAAGATGACCGAATTTATGGTCGATAAGATCGGAATTGAGTTCGACGGCCATATTTCGAGCCTTACAGAGTGGGGTATCTATGTCGAACTGGACGATACGCAGGTTGAGGGTATGGTTGCTTTGAAGGATATGCACGACGACGTTTATCGTTTCGACGAGGCACTCTATGCTGTTGTGGGTCAGTCGGGTCGCAAGTTTACGTTGGGCGATAAGGTACGTATTAAGGTGCTACGTGCCGACCTGTCGAAGAAGCAGATCGACTTCGAGTTGTTGTACGCAATTGACCTCAAGAGTGGTCGCCGCACCGATATGGCTCGTCCGAAGTTGATCGCGCTCGACGATCGCATCTATCGCAAGGATCCGCGCGACGAGAAGCGCTCGAAACGTGGTCGCAACGGAAGAAGATAACTTCTGCTTGTTGAAAAATATTGAAAAGCCGCACCCCGACGAGAGGTGCGGCTTTTTTGTGTACTCATTCGCAGGGGAGGCACGTCGAAGTTATTAACAAAATTGTTAATAACTTTGTTGATAAGTGTGTGGTTAAATGTTGATACTCAAAGCGTGAGGAATTATATAACTTACGTAAATAGCAGAATATCAATGGTTAAATGAGTGTTGTCGAAAAGTTCTCCAAATGTTGATAAACAAAATACCCCGAACCATTCGATTCGGGGTGTTGTGTGAAAAACGTCGATCGCAGTTGCTTACTTGATCTTGTAGATGCGACCCTCGATCAGCGTGATATATACATTGCCCTGCGCGTCAGCAACGATCTTATTGGTTGCCGAGTCACCGAACTTAGCTCGCCAAATGAGCTTACCCGTCTTCTCCTCGAATGTTGCAACCTCACCCTGCTTGTTGGCCATATAGATCACGCCCTCCGAAACGGTGATGGGGCAGGGGTTGTGGTCGTAGCCCCAACCTGCGTCCGAAACCCAACGCTCAGTGTAGCTGGTTGCGTTGCTCTCGACAGCTACCAGTTGACCGTCCATCGTCTTGCCTAGGAACATCTGACCATCGGCCGAAATACCCGTCGATTCGCGCACGCGGTAGCCCGTTTGGCGCCAGATCTGACGACCCGTTTCGAGGTCGATAGTGGTTGCATAGCGGTCGGGGGCAACGATATAGACCTTGCCGTTAGCTACGCGCGGAACAACGTGACCGGGCGAGAAGAGTTTGTTATGACCACCATTGTACCACTTCCAGAGCTCCTTACCCGTTGTCTTATCGAGGCAGTAGAGGAAGCAATCCCAAGCGCCGAAGAGGATCTTGTTGCCAACGATCGTGGGGCGCCCCTGTGCCTGACCGTCGCCAAACGATGCCTCCCAGAGGATCTTACCCGTGCGAAGTTCGATAGCGGCGAAGCGTCCGCTGCCGATACCCGAGTAGAACACGCCATTCTCGACAATACCGTCGCCGATAACGGGAGTCTTGGTCTGCATCGACCACAACTCCTTACCGTTGCTGGCCTTGAATGCGCGTACGGTGCAGTCGGCACCACCAACCACAACGATGCCGTCCGAGTAGATCGGGGTCGAGTAAATCGAATTTGCGAAGCGCTTGCTCCACTTTACCTTGCCTGTCTTGGCATTCATCGCATGCAGCCAACCGACCGAGTTGCCATAATAGAGCATATCGCCATTAACAGCCACACCCGTGAAGATCGAGGCGGTGTCGGCCTTGATCAGCTTCGCACCCACCTTCTCGAAGTCGGGCTCGGGCATATAGGGCTGTACGGGCAGCTTGCCCAACTCCTCCGAGTAACCCTGCTTTGCGCGGAAACGCTCAACGGGCTCCTGACCGAGCACCTTCTCGTACATATAGAGCGAGTCGTTCGCCAGGCGCAATACGTTGTAGCCATAGGTGGTATTTTTGCCGCTACCCATCTGCAATGCGCGCCCCATCACACCGGGAATCGAGTCGTAGTTCGCGAGTTTGAGCTGGTGGTAGTGGCCGCAGAGGGTCATCTTAGTGTCGTACTTACGCAGCAGATCGGTGATCTCCTTGCGGTTCGAGATGTCGTTGATCAGGGGGTAGTGGCATACGCTGATGATCTTGTCGGTGGGGCGAGCGTTGTGCATCGTCTGCTCGATCCAAAGAATATCCTCGGGGCGAATCGTACCCTCAGCCATCTTCATATAGGGACCAACCTGATAACCCACAAAGAGATAGTTACCGGCGCGCATTGCCACGCGACCCTGCTCGTGGAACAGACGGCCGTAGGTCATAAATGCGCTCTCCGACCACGTTGTTTCGTGGTTACCGGCGGTCACCATCAGCGGCTTGTTGAACTTCGACACGATCTCGTGCACCAACTCCAACTCGGCGTCGCTACCCATATTGCAGAGGTCGCCCGCAATGACCACAAAGTCGTAGGGGAGTGAATTGACCTCCTCGACCGCTTGGCGCATAGCGCGCTCCATAGCGTTGCCCTCGTTGACGTGAATGTCGGCAAAGAAAGCGACTTCGATCGACTCCTTGCCAGGAGCGAATGTCGGGATCTGGTCGTTCTGACCCTGTGCGGTGAAAATACCGAGCGCGAGAGCCAGCGTAAGAAGTAGTTTTTTCATCGTAAAATATGTTTTTTAGCGTTATTATTTCGACTTGTGCGCGTGCGCTAAAAGCCCATTGCGCATACAAAAATAATCAAATTTTCGTGGAAAGTTGTCGGTTTGCATTTTTTTGCGTATAATTGTAACCAAATACAGAAACAAATAACCAATCTACACTCTATGAAAAATTTGAGATTTACACTTATTTTCGTGGCGGCCTTGATGTTGCCTACGATGCTCTTTGCCGGCAAGCGCGTGAAGGTCGGTGCCGAGCAGACCAGCGAGTACTATCCTCTGATCGAGGGTAAGCGTGTGGCCGTGATGTCGAACCACACGGGTGTTGTGGGTGATCGCCACATCGTTGATATTATGCACGACAAGGGCTTCAATATCACCGGTATCTTCGCTCCTGAGCATGGTTTCCGCGGCTCGGCTGACGCAGGTGAGCACGTATCGAGCTCGGTTGATGAGCGTACGGGTATTCCCATTCGCTCGCTCTACGACGGCAAGAAAGCTCGTCCGAGCGATGAGGATATGGCTTCGTTCGATGTGCTGATTATCGACATTCAGGACGTAGGTCTGCGTTTCTACACCTACTACGTAACGATGCTCCGCCTTATGGAGGCTTGCGCCGAGGAGGGTAAGCATATGATCGTGTTGGATCGTCCCAATCCCAACGGTTTCTACGTTGACGGTCCTATCCTCGATATGAAGCGTTACAAGTCGGGTGTGGGCTGGGCTCCTATTCCGGTTGTGCACGGTATGACGCTGGGTGAGATCGCAATGATGGCTAATGGCGAGGGCTGGCTGACCGATGGTCGCAAATGTGAGCTGACAGTTGTTTGCTGCAAGAACTACACCCACCAGACCAAGTACGAGTTGCCGATCGCTCCGTCGCCCAACCTGCGCGATATGAAGGCTATCTATCTCTATCCTTCGACCTGCTACTTCGAGGCTACTCCCGTGAGCCTGGGTCGTGGTACCGATAAGCCCTTCTTGGTTTACGGTCACCCCAATATGCTGGGTTACGACTTCTCGTTCACTCCTCGCAGTGTCGATGGTGCGAAGAATCCTCCTCAGCTCGATCGCAAGTGCTACGGTGTCGATCTGTCGCAGATTCCCGACGAGGAGATCTGGGCTAAGGGTCTGAACCTCGAATATGTGATCGACGCTTACCAGAACCTCAATCTCGATGATCACTTCTTCCGCTCGTTCTTCGAGCTGCTGATCGGTCGCGACTATGTTCGCAAGATGATAAAGAAGGGTGCAACAGCAGACGAGATCAAGGCTATGTGGGCTGATGACGTTGTGAAGTTTAAGGAGCAGCGTCGTCCCTACCTGCTCTATGAGGAGTAAACAGCACACACGAATCATTTGAAACCGACGGCCATCGCACAATTTCTGCGGTGGCCGTTGCGTTTTATTACGGGCAAATGATTACATTTGCGGTTGCAAAAGAATAGAAAAACAGATGAAGAGATTTTTGATGACTCTTGCGCTGGTGCTCGTTGCGGGCATTGCAATGGCGCAAACGTCGATGAAGGAGGTGCGTTCGGTAACCTTCTATGGAGTCGATTTTACTAAGGCTAAAGTTGTCGGTGTGGAACACCGTGCGTCGGATATGATACGTGCGTTCGGCCAGACCAATCAGGTGTTTATGAACGAGCCGAATCGCTACAATGTGGCTAAGGCGTTGAAGGTGGCAGTTGAACGAATGCAGTTGACTACGGCACGTGAGCGCAATCTTGCAATTCCGTACGATGCGCTTGCGACGGTCGAGGTGGCTGAGGCTCTTTCGGAGGAGCAGGTGGCTGAGGTTGTTGCGGCCTATCCCGAGGGTAGCGGATATGGTGCGCTGATGTTGGGTGAGGAGATTAATAGTGCTATTCCGCAGGTGCGTCTGCGTATGGTTGTCTTCGATCGTGCCAGTCGCGAAATTGTCTATCAGCGTGTGGCTTACGTCGAGGCTGAGGGTACTACTCCGCGCGAGTTGTGGACCGACGGAATCTATAAGTTTCTCAAAAAATGGAAATTCTAAAAAGCGATAACGGAGCCGAGCGACTGCTTGTGGTGGATGCCGAGGGTCGCGTGGTGGGCTCGGCAACACGTGCCGAGTGTCACGATGGCTCGATGTTGCGTCATCTTGTTGTGCACCTGCACGTGATCAATGGTCGCGGCGAGCTCTACCTGCAACACCGACCCGCGTGGAAACAGATCCAGCCCGACCGCTGGGATACGGCCGTGGGTGGTCACGTCGATTGGGGCGAAGAGTGTGAGCAGGCGCTGTGGCGCGAGGCTCGCGAGGAACTCGGAATGCGCGAATTCGAGCCGCATCACGTCTGTACTTACGAATTCCATTCGCCACGCGAGTGCGAACTGATTAACGTCTACGTTTGTCACTACGATGGCGCGGTCGAGCCTTCGGAGGAACTTGACGGAGGTCGTTTCTGGTCGCGTGCCGAGATTGAGGCTAACTTGAGTAAGGGCGTTTTTACTCCAAACTTCGAGAGTGAGGCTGCGAGAATCAACCTGCTCGAAATGCTCGGGTAGAAATAATATATAAATATATGTATCGGGGAGTGGTTTGGTTAAACTATTCCCCGATATTTTTTGTAATATTTAGGCGTTTTGATGAATAATTAAACGAAATTTGTAAAAAATATCTTGCGAAACTTTGAAATTGATAGAAATTTATTTAATTTTGAACTCGACTTTATGACAAAATGGTTTTACCCGCAAGCCGATTTGTTGTAAAGGCGCACACACAACAATTTTTTTAACTACTAATTATTAAAAACAAATGGTCTTATGAAAAGATTACTTACTATTTTGTTTTTAGGGTTGAGTTTATGTGCTTTCGGTCAGAAAGTAGCGATTAAAGGAACAGTCGTGGGTGGTGCTAACGAGAGCCCCCTTCCGGGTGTACACGTAATCGAAAAGGGTACAACTAACGCAGTCGCTGCGGACGCTAATGGTGAGTTCACTATGAATGTTCCGGTTGGTGCAGTGTTGGAGTTCACCTACATTGGCTATATCCCTAAGGACGTGACTGTTACTGGCGCAGGTTCAATCCGCGTGGTGATGGTAGAAGACAGCGATGTGATTGAAGATGTCGTAGTTGTAGGTTACGGTGTTCAGAAGAAAAAGCTCTTCACTGGTGCTACCGTTCAGGTTAAGGGTGAGGACATCGCTAAGATGAACACCGTCAATCCGCTGGGTGCATTGCAGAGCAAAACTCCTGGTGTGAACATCACTTCGAATGGTGGTTTCCTTGATCAGGGTTTCAAGGTTAATATTCGTGGTATGGGTACCACCGGTACCTACGCGCCGTTGTATGTTGTGGACGGCGTGCCCAATGGTAGCCTCTCGTCGCTGAATGCATCGGATATTGAGTCGATTGATGTTCTGAAAGACGCAGCCTCGGCAGCTATCTATGGTGCGCGCGCTGCCAATGGCGTCATTCTGATTACAACAAAGAAGGGTAAAGCGGGTACAGGCGAAGTGGCATACGATGGCTACTATGGCGTACAGAACCTTTATAAGATCCCGACCATCTTGACAGCTCAGGAGTATATGAACATTATGGACGAAGCTCGCGTAATGGATGGTTATACTCCTTGGAATTGGGAGACTTATATCCCTGCTAAGGATCTTGCAGCAATCCGCAACGGTAGTTGGAAGGGTACCAACTGGTTGAAGGAGATGCAGAATCCCAATGCTCCGATTCAGAGCCACACTATCAATATCTCGGGCGGTACTGAGCGTTCGACTTATTCGATTGGTTTGGGTTGGAACCAGCAGATGGCAACTTTGGGTGTTCCGGGTGCAATGCCTTCGCTGACTCGATATAACCTGCGTATCAACTCGGATCACGTTGTTTTGAAGCGTGGTGATCTCGATGTTTTGAAGGTAGGTGAGACTTTGAACTATCGTTACTCGTTCCAGAAGGGTTCGTTCTCGACCAGCGGTATCTATTGGAATCACCTCCACACCGCAATCGTAAAGAGCCCGTTGATGCACGTTTACGGTCCTACCGGTGAGTACTATGATTTCGATGACCAGAAGGCTGACGGCTACAACTGGGATATCTCGAACGGTTCGAACCGTAACCCGTTGGCTGACTTGGATTGGTCGGTTAACCAGAACCGTAGCAAGTCGCACTACTTGCAGACTAGCTTCTACGCTATCTTGCAGCCTATCAAGAATCTGACTTGGCGTACTCAGCTGGGTTATATGATGAGTGGTTCTAGCTATCGCTCGTTCTCGCCGACTCACGATAAGTTGACCGAGACCGACGGTGGTGAGATCAACTCGGTGACTCAGTCGATGTCGTTGACCAACCGTTGGAGCTGGGATAACACTATTGGCTATAAGTTCACTGTATGTCAGGATCACGCATTCGACGTAATGTTGGGTCAG
>JAFNVH010000013.1 GCA_017379895.1 Rikenellaceae bacterium
ATGATACCTACACTCTGACCGTTGAAACGAGCGAAGCAGGTGATGATGTTACGAGCATACAACTCCTGCGACTCCAAGAAGTCACCATTGTCAACGATAGCGCGGATAACCTCGTACATATCGTAGGGTTTGTTGGGGTTGTCGGGAATGATCTCGTTGAGCGACTCCTCCAAACGGGTAATGCTGTCGGTGCAAACCTGCAACGGAGTATCCTCCATATTGTTCTGAGGCATATACGAGAGCAACTTGCGGATGATTGCGATACCCTCCTCCTCGGTGTCAACTGCGAAGTGAGCTACACCCGACTTCGATGCGTGCATCATTGCACCACCCAGCTGCTCCTGAGTTACATCCTCACCGGTAACGGTCTTAACAACCTTCGGACCGGTCAAGAACATATTCGAGGTCTCCTTCTTCATAATGATGAAGTCGGTCAGTGCGGGCGAATAAACTGCACCACCTGCGCAAGGACCAAAGATAGCCGAGATCTGAGGAATAACACCCGATGCCATTACGTTACGCTGGAAAATGTTAGCGTAACCTGCCAGAGCGTTGATACCCTCCTGGATACGTGCACCACCCGAGTCATTCAGACCGATGCAGGGAGCACCGTTGCGCATTGCCATATCCATCACCTTGCAGATCTTGTCTGCCAACGAGATCGACAACGAACCTGCGGTTACAGTGAAGTCCTGTGCAAATACATATACCAAACGGCCGTCAACCGTACCATAACCGGTTACAACACCATCACCAAAGGTGTGGCTCTTGTCCATACCGAAGTCATAGCAACGGTGAGTTACGAACATATCGAACTCCTCGAAGCTACCCTCATCCAAGAACATTGCGATACGCTCACGAGCAGTGTACTTGCCCTTAGCGTGCTGTGCCTCGATTCGCTTTTCGCCACCGCCGAGTTTCGCAGTCTCGCGATTCTCTACCAGCTGCTGAATTTTCTTTTGAATTTCGCTCATAGTTATTTGTAAGTGAATGTTTTTCGATGTAAGACTATTTGTTCTTGTCCTCGCAAAGCTCGGTGAGTACGCCCATAGTCGACTTCGGGTGCAAGAATGCGATGCTCAGACCCTCAGCGCCCATACGGGGAGCCTTGTCGATCAGCTGAACGCCCTTCTCAGTTGCGTCTGCCAATGCGTCCTCGATACCCTCAACAGCGAATGCAACGTGGTGTACGCCCTGACCGCGCTTCTCGATGTACTTTGCGATGGTGCTCTCCTCCGAGGTGGGCTCCAACAGCTCGATCTTGGTCTGACCTACCATAAAGAATGCGGTCTTAACCTTCTGATCTGCTACCTCCTCGATGTTGTAACACTTCAGACCCAATACGTTCTCCCAGTAGGGAATTGCCTCTTCCAGACTCTTGACTGCAATGCCAAGATGCTCAATGTGAGATACTTTCATAGCTTGTAAGTTTAGTTATAGAGTTAAATATGTTTTGTTTGCCAACATTACGGACAAATTATCATACAAAGCTACACCAAATATTTGGAAAAAGCCAATCTTTCGGACGTTTTCTCGCGCAATTTTTCACATCTTTTTGTCTGAGGATTCGCTTTTAGGTCCATCGGCAGGGATTTTGCTCCGTAAATCGACAAAAAAACCATCTAACAGATTGCTTTATGAAAACACGTTTTTGGGTTATTTTGATTGTTGCCGCGGTTGGGCTCTCGGCTCTCACGCTTTGGGTGGACGCCCAGCAGAAGGGCACGCGACAGCAACTACGCGAAGAGCGTCACCAGATGAGTGCCGAACGCCGTGCCGAGCGAATCAAGCGACGCGAGGAGCGCACCGCTGCATTCATCAAACAGATCGATTCGATCGTCCTATCGCACAACTTCATTTTCAATCCCACATCGATGCAACGACTGCCTGCGGGGCAGTTTCTGACGCTCAACAACCCCACATTTGAGGTGGCCTATCGCACCGACTACATCGACGTGCACATTCCCTTTATCAAAGGCATTACGCCGCCGTACTACCCTGTCGTTTTCAACTACATACTGCCCTCGGTCAGCAACTACACTACGATCCAACAAGAGGGCGGTTGGACGGTCACCTTCTCCTCGTGGCTCTATGGCGGCTCGGACTATATTTTCACGCTCGACATCTACTCCGCCTCAGGCTCAGCCGTACTGACTATCAAGTCGATGGCCGACAACACTGTCACTTACAGCGGCTACATTTCGCAGGTCTATTGACGTACGTCGGCACAACTCACAAAAAAGGCCGCAACCCCTCTCAGGGTGCGGCCTTCCGTTCCGTTTCCTATTATATCGTGATTAGTTTGCTTGCAGCACGCGATTCTCACCGTTGTAGGTCATCGTTGCGCTAACCTTGCCGCAATCGCCACCTGCAGGCGAGAAATTAACCATAACAAATGCCGAGGGGAAAGTCTCGGTATCGTAGTTACCACTCAATGTTACGTACTCCTCACCCGAAGCACGGTAAACAACGCCGTTCGACATCGAGCAAGCGGGCTTGTAGATGTTGTTCGAGGTGGTGAGGTAACGAATATGAGTGTGGTTTACACCGTCCAAAGCTGCGAAGGTGGGACCCTGCATAGCAATCGACATCGAGTAGGTTGCCTTGCGAGCTACGCTCATCGACAGAGGCTCGATTGTCTGAGGGGTAATGCCGTAAGTACCCGTCCACGACGACTTGTACACACCCTGCTGCGACTTGCTAACATAATCCTTGATCTGAACGTTATACTGCGTGAAACCGCTTTCAGCAGGAGTTGCTGTAATGATATAGTCAGCGAAGCCTTCGCAAGTAAGCTGCTCCGATGCCGTTGCCATATAATTCAACAAGTTATTGGGATCAACCTCAATAACCCACATATCGTTGTCGGTGAGCTCGGTGAGCAACTTCTCGCCGGTCGAGATGATCATTGCACCACCGCGAGTACGGTCCGACTGACCCTTGTCCGAGTTCATCTCGAACGAGATACGATAGTCACCGGCTACGCCATTATAGTTCTCCTCGATGAAAGTCATCTCACCAAACAAGAACTTCATTTCGAGAGCCTCAGCCTCAGTAATAACCTCGTTCAAGGCATTAGCACCCTGCAACTGCTTATCGGTCAAAAGGCAATTCAGACGGAATGCAACCGCTGCGGGATCGAGCGCGTAGGTCGACTGAATCACAGCCGTGTTGTAGATCCAAAGACCAGCATTCATCGGATCCGACGCAGTCTGATCGGGCTCAGGCCAGCACGATGTCATCATTAAAGGCAGCACAGCAGCTACCAAAAGATACTTCAACTTTTTCATTTTCAGTGTATTAATTATTAATATTTATATCACAAATCGGCAAATTCGTGCGTCAAAGATAGCATTTTTTTGCCGCTCCTACAATATATAGACGTTCGAGAAGGGCGAAATGTTGCACGAGTGATAAAAAAAAATTACATTTGTACGATATTTTTTATTCGCCACCTCGAGGCTATCGCTTTTAACGAAATGAAAATGAAGAATTTAACCATATTACTCTTTGCAGCTGTTTCTTTTGCTTTTAATGCAGCTGCTCAATCGTCGCACGTCAGCCACGGCGCAGCTCCCGCACGCTCGGAAATCATGAGTTTCGACACGCGCCGAAACGCCAACGACGACAATCGCACAAATGTGCAGCAATATGTGACCTTCGCCCCCATAGCCCTCACACGCACCGCAACCGTGCAGAGCGTAGGTCAGGTGCTCGAAGTTCCTCAGATTTGGAATAACCGCGATATGTATCTGCATATCGAAAATCCGCACGGAGCCTATTCAGTCTATGTAAACGACTCGCTTGTAGGCCGTTCGACCGACACCCGCACGCCGATGGAGTTCTACATCTCGCCCTTTGTCAATCACGGACAGAACGGTATCGTGATCGAGGTCGAGACTTCGGGCGAGCCTCTGCTCAGTTCGTCGCTCCCGAGCAATCCCCGCGCGCAATTCGAAAACAGCTACATCTACTCGCAGCCCAAGTTGCGAGTCTACGACTATGACGTACGTTTCGAGCCCGACTCGACCCGCACTTTCGGTTGGCTCGAACTGAACATCATCGCAGGTAACTCGCACAATTACACTGAAACGATGGAGGTTGGTTACGACCTAACCGACCCCACAGGTAAGCTCCAAGACTACAATATGCGCGAGTGCTCGATCGAGGGTCACAGCGTCGATACGGTGCGCTTCCGTATGCCGATCTACAAGACCAATCAGTGGTTATGGTCGCAGCGCACACCCCACCTCTACAAGCTCACGATGTACAGCAAGCTCGGCCAGATGATGACCGACTACATACCCATCAAGCTCTGCTTTGGCGATACACGTTTCGATGGCGAGCGTCTGCTGCGCAACGGCAAGGAGTTCAAAATCAAGGGTGCACGTTACAATGCCGAAAAGAGCCGCGCGCTGACGCTCAAAGATTTGAAGGCGTTCAAGACGCGAGGCGTGAACACCATTTACGTCGATTATCCGCAGCCCTATTGGTTCTACAATCAGTGCGAGCAGGTGGGGCTGTTCGTGGTCGATCAGGCTAACCTCAACGTCGAGCAGGGTCGCAACGAGCGCACCGTAGGTGGCACTCCGACCAACGACCCCACGCTGGTTGATGAGTATGTCGATCGCGTACGTCGTATGTATCGCCGCAACCGCAACCGCACCTGCATCATCGCCTGGTCGCTCGGAGGTAATTCGGGCAACGGCTACAATATGTACAAGGCTTATCAATGGCTCAAAGCGCAGGGCGATGAGCGTCCGATCGTCTATCGCGATGCCGACGGCGAGTGGAACAGCGATTGGCAACTGCCCGCCGAAACCAAATAGCACCGTAGTACGATGAACGTCGAATTGATTGTTGTCGGCAAGACCGACTCGCCGCAGGTGGCCGCGCTGGTCGAGATGTACCAGAAGCGCATATCGAACTATGTGCGTTTCGGCATTACGATCGTGCCCGATGTGCGCAATACCCGCAGCCTGAGCTTTGCGCAGCAGAAGAAGGCCGAGGGCGAGGCAATTATGCGACTGCTCTCGGATAGCGACTATGTCGTGCTGATGGACGAGCGCGGCAAGCAGATGCGTTCGGTCGATTTCGCTTTCTGGATGCAGAAACGAATGAATAGCGGATTGAAACGATTGTGCTTTGTGATTGGAGGGCCGTATGGCTTTTCAGAGGAGATGTATGCGCGTGGCAACTTCTCGCTCTCGCTCTCGGAGATGACCTTCTCGCACCAGATTGTGCGCACGATTTTTGCCGAGCAGATCTACCGCGCCTTCACGATCCTCAACAACGAACCCTACCACCACGAGTAATTCTACAATTAGATCTAATACAAAAAAATCCGCCTCGATCTCGAGGCGGATTTTTCGTTTAGTGAATACGAGATTACTACTTTACAATAATACCCCTGAACGAGGTCTGGAATTCACCAAATTTCAATGACAAGTCAATCGAGTTTGCAGTAATCGTGCCCTTCAAGCCTGTTACGAGATACTGAGGGAACTCGCCACCTAAACAAAGCGGAATAATACTCTCGGCAGCAAACGAAATAGCCTCATCTGCAACAACATAATCGACTGCAGGGATAGTGATGTCAAGAGCAGGCATCTGGGGAACAAATTTAATCATCTTGAACACGATGTTGAACGATTTACCGTTCTCAGAAGGTTCTATTTCGATTACGCTATTAGTAGTCGAAATTTCCTGTCCAGCAACGATTACCGACACTGTTCCATTGTACGCCGTAGTGGTATCGAGATCGATAACCGGTTCGGGAGTCTTCTCATTGTTGCAAGCAACCATACCAAACAGCATTGCCGCAAGTGCGAAAAATTTGAGTAACTTCATAATTATCTGTTATTTAATTGTTAAAAATCAAAGGATAGTTTTACACCCAATTGGCGCGGGCGCCCGCTCTGCATAAAGGCATTACCGACCGACACAAAATAGAACGTATCGTACTTCGCATTGGTCAGATTGCGCCCCCATACCTCGAATGTCCAATGCGGGAAATCGAGAGCCACCGACGCCCCCAGCAATCCATAGAAGGGCTGGCTGAGCGTATTGGACTCATTCCAATAGATGCGACCGACACCTCGCCAATCGGCGTGCAGGCGGACACGATTCAACGTACGATTGATGTGCCACGTATAGTCGCCACTGAGCGACAACGTATGTTGCGGAGCATAAGGCACATAACGACCTCGATAGTCGTTATTTCCATCGTTGTATTTGAGGAATCGGGCATTAGTATAGCCATACGCTGCGCGCAAGTCAAGATTATTGATCGGCGTCCAATCAACTGTCGCCTCAGCGCCGTAACTGCGTGTACGACCTGCATTTGCCATCATTCGACCCGTCGATTTACCTGCAGGGAAGACCGTCAGCTGCTGATCGCGGCAGTCAATATAGAACAGCGACACCTCAGCCGAGAATTTCGGCGAAGGAGTGTAGCTCGCACCCACCTCATAATTCCAGCTATGCTCGGGTTTATAGCCCGTAGCCTCGGCCGAGTCGTAGCTCGGTCCCGTCTGATCGAGATAGACACCCAGATCCGACATCATATCAGTCATCATTCGATTTTGGAGGATATCCGAGAAGATCTGCGTATTGAATCCACCCGCCTTATAACCTTTTGACACAGTAGCATATGCATTGAATCGAGGTGCATTGTAGTTCACAGCCAAGCGCGGCAGCACCTCGAAGAACGACTTGCGGTTACTACCCTTGAAGGTCGATTCGAGCTGCTTGAAACGGGGCATTGTCATCGTGAAGCGATAGTGGATCGTAGCACGACTATCGTAATGGAGCGTTGTCTGCTCGTAGTCGAAGCGCACGCCCGCACCAAACGACCAGCGACCCAACTTAAATTCCGAAGTGTGGAACAGCGCTGCACCCCACGTCGGATTGCGGAAGTCGCTCGTGATGTCGAACTCGCTCTCCTCGATCTCGATGGCGTGGTCGGGGAACATCTGCTGGATACCCTTGTTGGCGTTGGCGAGGATAAGTTCGTCGATACCGTCGCGCTTGAAATGCACAGGAGCCGCCATATTGAGGTGCTTATAGAATCCAAACGCGCCGAAACGTGCCGAATAGCGTTGCGTGGGATCGTACTTCACGATCACCTCCTCGGTCAGCGTGTGCTCCTTCTGCGCCTGCTGCAACGTAAACATCGAGCGTGGCGTGAAATCCTGGTCGAGAGTCATACAATCGTCCAGATAGGTCCACGACGTAACACTCGTAACCATATAATTATCACCCTCATATGCCACTCGCAGCGCATCGCTCAGCGACAGGCGGGTATAGTTGCTCGGATCGTTATAGTTGGTCGGCTGTTTGTCACCATTCGCCTCAACGAGTTGGTAGGGCCAGCCGCCCTGATTGACCGCATCGGCCGACAGTGTATTACTCAACGACAGCGCCCCATCGCGCCACTCAACCTTCGCACGACCGCCTCCTCCGTGCTCCCAATCGAGGCGCTCGCCGTCGTACTCATTAGAGAACATTCCATCGGTATGGCGGAAGTAACCTCCGACCGAAACGCCCAAGTCCTCTTTCACAAGAGCGTAGTGCGACGCGCGGATTTTCAGCAAGTTAGCTGTACCATACTCGGCCGCAAGGCGCGTACCACTATACGAAAATGGAGACAGCGTGTGGACGTCCATCACACCCGCCATCGTATTGCGACCATAGAGCGTGCTCTGCGGACCGCGTAACAACTTAACACTGCGCAGATCAAGCACATCGAAATCGAAGGTATTCTTATTGAGCATCGGAGCGTCATCGACATACAGACCCACTGCGGGCTGGTCGATTCGCGCACCCATACCGCGCATATAGATCGACGAGGTCATTCGCGACCCATAATCGGGAACATAGAAGTTGGGAGCATAGGCCGACACCGAACGCATATCATCAATCGACTCGCGCTCAGCGTCATACATAAATATCTCGGTCTTGGCCACCGTATGTTCGACCAGACCTCGCTGTTTCATCTGCGTCGTGACCGACACCTCGGGAACGGGTACAAACAACGAATCGACACCCTGCGCCGACAAGGTGGCAAAAAGAAATATCGAAATTATCGTAAATGCAAATCGCATTGGTGATCAGACTCTATTCAACAATGCAAAGGTACAGCACGCGCCCTCAATTTGATAGGACGATATTTATTTTGAGTGGGATTTTTTCATCTTCTCGCGGAAGTCAATGGGCGACACCCCCACCTGCTTACGAAAGAAACGCGAGAAATAACTCGGATCGAGCACACCGACACGCGCGCCGATCTCATTGACCGTCAGATCGGTATGACTCAGCAGCGCCTTAGCCTCCGACACCACCGCCTCATCAATCCACGCAAGTGGCGTCTTGCCCGTCGAACGCTTGACAACGCGATACAGCGTCGCCGCACTAACACCCAGACGCTCAGCATATTGACCAATACTCGCACGACGATCCGACGCCTCGAAGACCATTGCTACAAAACGATCGCTCAGCACATCACCTGCCGAGCTGGCCTTTGACGCACGACGGTCGATCTCCGCCAAAAATGCCGACAGATAGCTACGCACGATCTCGATGTTGCGCTCCCCTTCGCTCTCGCACATCAGGCGTTCGAGAATAGTTGCAACGAATCGAATCTCGCTCTCGGCAAAGCTCGCGCGCACAATCTTCCAACCACGCAGCGACTCCGAACGACGCATCATATTTCCTGCCTGACCATCGCTCAGCAATTCCGCACCAAAACCACCCATATAGCCGACACAGTTATGGTAATAGAGCACCGCAAACGACTGGCCCACCGGAATCAGTGCGCACTCGCCCGCGTGCAGCAACATTCGTTCCTCGCCCACCGCAATCATAGCCTCGCCACACTCCAAGCACAAGAACGTATGGATCGGCGCGCGCATCAATGGCGACGGCGACTCAATACGCGAATCGGGAGCATCGAGCCTGCGCAATTTGAGCGGGAATCCCCCCATTGCCATTGCCAAACGGGGCGCCATAGCCGACGGCGCACCCGTCACATCGTGAGGATGCGACGCGTGAGGACAACCATTTGGGTGGTGGGGATTCATCTCTATGTTGTTTTATTATTAAATAGGTACCGACCCGCGCACGAATCGGTACCTATATCAATTTATCGAATTGCTGAGCCTATCGACCCAACATCTCCTTAACCTCCTTATAAACGGTCTCGCCCGAGAAACCAAACTTCTCGTCGAGCACCTTGAACGGAGCCGAGTAGCCGAAGTGATCCAAGCCATGGATCTTGCCCGACAAGCCAACCAGCGCCTGCAAGGTCATAGGCAGACCCGAAGTCAAACCATAGCGAACAATACCCTCGGGCAGAACCTCGTTGCGATACTCCACAGGCTGATCGAAGAATAGTGCCTCGCTCGGAGCCGAAACGATGCGGGTCTTGATACCCTCCTCGTTCAACTTCGCTGCACCTGCAATCAGAGTCGAAACCTCCGAACCGCTTGCAACCATCACTACATCAGGTGTACCCTCGCAGTCAGCAACTACATAACCGCCACGCTTTGCACCGGCCATAGCCTCATCGAAGCGGCTCGCGCCCATTGCGGGAACATCGTCAACATTCTGGCGCGAGAAGATCAGACCCACAGGACGCTCCTCCTCCAATGCGATCTTCCACGATGCGATAGCCTCAGCTGCATCAGCCGGACGCAGAACAACCATCGAGCGCTCACCGCGGTGGTTGTGCAGGTGCTCCAACAGACGGATCTGCATCTCATGCTCAACAGGCTGGTGAGTAGGACCGTCCTCGCCCACGCGGAACGAGTCGTGAGTCCAAACAAACACAACGTGCAGGCGCATCAATGCCGACATACGGATTGCGGGTTTCATATAGTCCGAGAAGACGAAGAAGGTACCACCAACGGGGATCACACCACCGTGCAGTGCCATACCGTTCATCACGCAAGCCATCGTCAACTCGCTAACACCCATATTGAGGAAACGACCCGTAAAGTCGCCCTTAACGATCGGGTGGGTATGCTTCATAAAGCCGTCGGTACGATCCGAATTGCTCAAATCGGCCGACATAACAATCATATTCTCAACCTTTGCCGAGTACTCGCCCAGAACTGCTGCCGACGCTACACGTGTTGCTACGCCCTCGCCGACCTTGATGGTCGAGTAGTCGATCTCGGGAAGTTTGTTCGAGAAGAACTCCTCCAACTTAGCTGCCTCCTCAGGGTTCTCCCTGCTCCAAGCCTCACCAACAGCCTTGTGCTCTGCTGCCCAAGCGCGCAGCTCCTCGCGGCGCTTTGCGTACAGCTCAACTGCCTCGGGGAAGATCTGGAACGGATCCTCGGGATCGCCGCCCAAGCCCTTGATCGTAGCTGCGACATCAACACCAGCCTTGCTCAACGGCTGACCGTGAGTCGAAACCAAATTCTCGCGGCTCGAGCCATCAGCGCCAACTGCACCCTTACCCATCACGGTCTTACCCACGATCAGTGTAGGACGCTCCTTCTCCTCGTTTGCGGCCTTCAAAGCCTCGCGGATCTGCTCCACCGAGTGGCCGTCAACGCTCATCACGCGCCAGCCCCAAGCCTCATACTTAGCTACAATATCCTCAGTATCAACCTCCTCAACAGTTGTCGAAAGCTGGACATTGTTGGCATCGTAGTACATAATCAGGTTGTTCAGACCCAGGTGACCAGCCAAACGGCCTACACCCTGCGACACCTCCTCCTGAATACCACCGTCCGAGATGTAAGCATAGGTCTTGTGAGCAGCCCACTCGCCAAAACGGGTTGCGATGAAACGCTCAGCAATAGCCGCACCAATAGCCATCGCGTGACCCTGACCCAGCGGACCCGAAGTGTTCTCGATGCAACGAGCCACATTAACCTCGGGGTGACCCGGGGTTACGCTACCCCACTGACGGAACTCGCGCAGATCGTCCATCGAGAAGTGACCTGCCAACGCCAAAACGCCGTACAACATAGGCGACATATGACCCGGATCGAGGAAAAAGCGATCGCGGAACGGATAAGCCGTGTTGTCGGGATCGTAACGCAAAAACTCCGAATAGAGCACATTAACGAAATCGGCACCACCCATTGCACCGCCCGGGTGTCCCGATTTGGCTTTTTCGACCATTGCGGCAGTCAATACGCGAATATTATCGGCTGCAGCTTTCATTTGATTTCTTCCCATTGATATATATTTTTTAGTTATTATTCGGATTTTGGCGTTTTACGCGCGTTTTAATGCGGTTTTAGTATCATTTTTTATGACATCTCCACATTACCGCTCGCAAATATAATAAAAAAACGTAAGTCCCAAAGAACTTACGTTAATCATTTTTCGACAAACTATTAACTATCCGACTTGTCGAAGGGCAGTTTGTGCCGCCGTACGCTCAATCTTTTCGCGCGCATAATCGAGCGTAACGTTGAATTCCTTGCAACCTTTATCCGACGGAATCTCGAACATCGTATCCATCATCACAGCCTCGCAAATCGAGCGCAAACCGCGCGCACCGAGTTTATATTCGACCGCTTTATCGACGATGTAATCCAACGCCTCATTCTCAAACTCCAAACGCACCTCGTCCAACTCGAACAGACGCTTGTACTGGCGGATGATCGCATTCTTAGGCTCGGTAAGTATCTGACGCAGAGCCTCTCGATCGAGCGGTTCCATATAGGTCAGCACGGGCATACGACCCACCAACTCGGGAATCAGACCGAACGACTTCAAGTCCTGTGGCATAACGTACTGCATCAGATTATTGCGGTCAATCTGCGCCTCCTGCACGCGGCCATAACCCATCGCGCGGGTATTCAGACGTTGAGCAATCTTCTTCTCGATACCATCGAACGCACCGCCGCAAATGAACAAAATATTTGCCGTATTAACCTGAATAAATTTCTGGTCTGGGTGCTTACGACCACCCTGAGGCGGAACATTCACAGTCGTACCCTCCAAAATCTTCAACAGAGCCTGCTGAACGCCCTCGCCCGACACGTCGCGCGTGATCGACGGGTTGTCGCTCTTGCGGGCAATCTTATCGACTTCGTCAATGAACACGATACCGCGCTCGGCCTTCTCGACATTGTAGTCGGCAACCTGCAACAAGCGCGTCAGGATACCCTCAACGTCCTCGCCCACATAGCCGGCCTCTGTCAGCACCGTAGCATCGACAATCGTGAAGGGCACATCGAGCAACTTAGCTATCGTGCGGGCCATCAACGTTTTACCCGTACCCGTCGGACCAACTAAGATGATATTCGACTTGTCGATCTCAACGTCGCTAGTCTTATCTGCCGCCGCAACCAGACGCTTGTAGTGGTTATAAACCGCCACCGACATATAGCGTTTTGCTGCGTCCTGACCAATCACATATTGATCCAGAAAGGCCTTGATCTCGGCAGGTTTCAACAGTTCCTTCATCTCGGGAGCATCCATCTTCTTGCCGCTGCGTTTCTGGTCGTCGTTCTCGTGCAGAATCACGTGACCCTGCTCGATACACTTATTACATATATTCGCGCCCGCACGACCCGAAAACAGCAACTCCACCTCCGAACGCGGCGCACCACAGAACGAACAGCAATCCTCGCCGTTATACGATCTATTGTTCTTTGCCATACTTTTTCGATTATCTCTTTTCGCGTTTGGTTAGCACCTCGTCGATCAAACCGTAGGCCTTAGCCTCCTCCGACGAGAGCCAATAATCACGATCGGCATCGCGCTCGATCTTCTTGATCGGCTGACCTGTATGCAACGACAGAATATCATACAACTCGCGCTTGGTGCGCAAAATCTCACGCGCCGTGATCTCGATATCCGACGCCTGACCCTGAGTGCCACCCAGCGGCTGGTGGATCATCACACGCGAGTGAGGCAGTGCCGAGCGCTTGCCCGCAGCACCCGCCGCCAGCAACACAGCACCCATACTTGCCGCCATACCCGTGCAGATCGTTGCCACATCGGGCGCGATCAGCTGCATCGTATCGTAGATACCCAAACCGGCCGATACCGAACCACCGGGCGAATTGACGTAGATCTGGATATCTTTCTCGGGATCAACCGATTCCAAAAACAGCAACTGCGCCTGAATAATATTAGCTGCATCGTCGTAGATCGGCGCACCCAAGAAGATGATGCGATCCATCATCAAACGCGAAAAGACATCCATCGTTGCCACATTCAGCTGACGCTCCTCGATGATTGTGGGCGATACGTATCCCTGCGCTACCGACTGGAAATTGTGCAGTCGCAGGCTCGAAATACCCAGATGGCCCGTTGCATATTTTTCAAATTCGTTTTTCATATCCTCTCGTTATATTCCGTTTGTAAACAAAAGACTCCATAAGCACCGATCTTTGAAGCAAAAATCAATCCTTACGGAGTCTTAACGTGAATTATCCGACCGCTTCAACCCTTTTAGCCAAAGCTATGGACTATATTCGTTTAGGCGTTCAACTTCTCGACGATCTTACCGAACTCCTCAGTCGAAACCTTCTTCTCCGACACCTTAATCTGAGCACGCAGAGCCTCAACGATCTTCAACTCGAACAACTTATCGTAGATCTTCGATGCCTCCTGCTTGTTCTCCAAGATCGAACGGCCGTAGTTGGTCAACATATCATCGGGAGCCGATGCCATACCGTACTGAGCGAACTGCATAGCAGCCAGAGCCTTAGCCTCCTGCAAAGCCTCCTCCTCGCTAACCTGCAACTCGAGAGCCTTAGCATAGTGCTTCTGTACCAAACTCCACTCGTACATCTTCAAGAAACCAGCGAAGTCCTTCTCGATCTCCTCCATCGAGAACTTACCCTCGTTGATTACGAACAACCAGTGCTTCAAGAATGCCTCAGGCAACTTCATACCTGCCTTCTCAACCAACATCTCGCGCATATGCTGTACGAACAAGTAGTCGCTATCACGCTTCAAATCGCCTGCGATCTGTGCGTCGATGAACTCGTCCAGACCCTTCTCGTCAGCCACCTTACCATCGGGGAATGCCATCTTGAAGAACTCCTCGTTCAACTCGGGCTCAGCGAAACGACGGATCTTGGTGATCTCAAGCTCGAACTCGGGCTTGATCTCAGCCAACTCCTCAGCCTTAACACCCAGGATTGCTGCACGCTGCGACTCGCTCTTGAACAACTCGTTTACGTTAACCGACATCTTATCGCCAACCTTCTTACCGATGAAGGGCTTGCGCTCCTCGTCGGTCATCGAGATCAGACCTACATAAGCGTCCTCAACGCGCATCTCGCCGTTGTCCAGAGTACCCGACAGAGCCTCGTCTGCCTCAACAGCCTCAACCTCTACCAAACGACCGAAACGGCGCAAGTAGTTGCTGCGGAAGTTGTCGTGCATCTCCTTCGAGATCTCAATATTATAATAGGTAAGCTTATCCTTATCCGAAAGCTTGATGTCGATTGCGGGAGCCTCACCGATCTGGAATACAAACTCGAAATCGGTCTGGTTGTCGAAATCGAACTCCTTCTGCTCGTCGCTGGGCAGCACGTCACCCAAGAAGTCGATCTTCTCCTTCTCCAAGTACTCGAAGCAAGCGTTCGACGCCAACTTGTACGACTGCTCTGCAACTACGCCCTTGCGGTACATCTTGTTGACGATACCCATAGGCACCATACCGGGGCGGAAACCCGGAACATTAGCCTTACGCTTATACTCGCGGAGGGTCTTATCGACAGCCTCTGCATAATCCGACTGGCTCACCGTTACGCGAATAAGCGAGGTGAGATCTTCGCGATGTTCTCTTACGATATTCATAATGAAATAGTTATATTTATTTTATTATATTTTTATGCATAATTCGGACTGCAAATGTACTCTTTTTTTATGAAATAACTTGCAACCAACTAAAAAAAAACAAAATATGTAACATAACCTTCCAAAACATCACAAAAAAAGGTCGCTCCCGCGATGGGGAGCGACCAGACCGAACATCTCAAAAGTAATCTTTATCTAACTGAGATGTAAGGCTTAATAGAGGTTTGATGATTAGTACTTGTGAGCCTGAGTAATCCAGCAAGCTGTGTTGCTAGTGGTACCACCATTGGTTACACGCATACCACGGAAGTAGTGGATCTCGTGACGACCAACATTAGCAGTCCAGTAGTCCTTGTACTCCTTCTCCTCAGCAGATGCACCATTCTTGCGGTTGTAAGTGAACCACTCCTCAGTGCCGTCAGCGTTGATCTTCTTCATCTTGTAGTAGATGGTGCACGAACCGCTGGTAATAGTGTAACCTACGCGGTTGTTAGCCCAGTTACGAGCCGAACCGGTACCACTCTGACCCGAGCGAGCCTCAGCAAATACGTCGATGTGAACGCGAGTCCAGGGCGAAACCTCACCGAAACCTACGGGATCACTTGCGGGATACCACTCAAGATCGGTAGGATCCTGGAAGTAGTACTGCAACTTGTAAGTAGGAATAGTGTAGTTCTCATCCTCGTACATAAAGTTCGCAAAACGAACGTGGAACGACTCTGCAGTGTGCTCAGTCTTATCCTGAGGATACTCAGCGTTGTTGTCAATAACGATAGGAGCAGCGTTGTAATCACTAACTACAACCTCCTGCATACCCTTGATAGCAGTAAAGTTATTGTCATAAACCAGAGTACCGTCGCTCAGATACCACTTCATATTGTGAACACCCGGCTCCATAATGTAATGACGCGACTGATTGGGCATCCAATCCCTAGCTGCCATATAGGTAGAGTTGTTACCCCACAAAGGCTGATCGTCGATCGTGATGTTGTAAACACGATTAGCAGTAGTTGCCGCCTCGGGGATCAAACGCCAGATAACTACCAGCGCCTTCTCCGAAGTATCAATGTGCTCCATCTGATAGCCCAGATCGTGCTTCTCGCAAGATACCAGCGCAACCATCGAAGCAATTGCAATGATTATATACTTAAAGAATTTCATATCTCAGTTTGTTTTTTAAGTTAATGAAACTTTTGCCTGGTAATTATTCGATAGTTACATCAGGATAAGACTCAGGATAACCGTTCGGATAGCAGAACCAAGGAATCGAGCAGTGGTAGTAAACTGCTGTACCGGGGATAGGACGCAATGCGCTCAGACCGGGGAGGTTCCACATATACTCCGAGTTGTAACGAGGACGTACACGGAAGCAAGGCGAACCCTCGAGGTTCAAAGTCTGCGAGTAGGTACTACGGTAGCCCTGGAAGTTAGCGGGAGCCAGGTAGAAGCCCTTGAATACCTTGGTAGGATCCTCGTCGCGCTTCTGATTCAACTCCTGCTTGTTCCAACCATTGCCATTGTAAGGATAGTCACCCTCGAACGAGATATCGTAGAAGTTCTTACGCATATCTACCCAGATCTCGTGTGCACCCCAAGGATAGAGAGCAACAAACTTCTGCATCATAATGTGCGACATAGTCAAGTCCTGAGCAGTGATCTGACCTACGAAAGGACCAGCCAAGTACTCAGCAGCAGCCTTATCGAAGACAGCCTTAGTGATCTTGTCACCACCGGTTACCTCCTTCTCGCTTGCAGCAGCCTTACCGGGCTTCAAGTACGATGCGGTGAACTCCATATCGTCAGC
>JAFNVH010000014.1 GCA_017379895.1 Rikenellaceae bacterium
ATCGAGGGCGATCAGCGCACTCGCGACTTGGCTTACCACCAGGGTACGGTTTGGGTATGGATGATGGAGCACTACGTGAAGGCCGGTTTCGACTTGAAGGGCGAGAAGTTCTTGCAGGCAGCTGAGGATATGTTGTCGGACTTCGAGGAGGATCTGACTATGTCGGGTATCGGCTCGATTAACGAGATCTACGATGGTGATCCCCCGCACGCACCTCGCGGTGCCGTATCGCAGGCTTGGAGCGTTGCAGCAGTTCTGCGCATCAACGAGATGATCGAGAGCTACCGCAAGCCCGCCAAGAAGGCAACGAAGAAGGCTGTAAAGGCTGAGACTAAGGTTGAGAAGGCTGAGGTTGCTGAGAAGCCCGTAAAGAAGTGCGTGAAGAAGTGCGCACCGAAGGCTGAGAAGGCAGCTAAGGAGGAGAAGCCCGCAGCGAAGAAGAGCGTTAAGAAAGTAACGAAAAAATAAATAAGGAGGAATAACAATGAGAGTATTAATGTTCGGTTGGGAATTCCCGCCCCATATCGCCGGTGGTCTGGGTACGGCCTGCTACGGTATGACACGCGGCTTGGCCAAGAACGACGTTGAGGTAATCTTCGTGATGCCTAAGGCATCGGGCGATGAGGATCAGCGCTTCGTGAAGGTGGTCAATGCGAGCGATGTCGAGACCGAGTTTGGCCCGACTGAGGGAGCCGAGGATCTGTGGAGCAAAATCTCGTTTGTTCACATCGACTCGAATATGGTGCCTTACATCACCCCTGAGGAGTTCGCATCGTATCACGACGAGTACGTCAAGACCGGCCGCCGCACTTGGCAGCACGGCGACGTATGGAAGCAGCGCTACACCTTCTCGGGTAAGTATGGAGCAAACCTCTTCGAGGAGATTGCTCGCTATACGATGGTTGCCGCACAGGTGGCTAAGGATCTCGAAGGCCAGTTCGACGTGATCCACGCTCACGACTGGATGACCTACTATGCAGGTATCGCAGCAAAGCGTGTTTCGGGTAAGCCGCTGGTGGTGCATATGCACGCAACGTCGTTCGACCGTTCGTCGGATGATAATATCGATACGCGCGTTTATGAGATCGAGCGTTCGGGTATGATGGGCGCTGACCGTGTGATCGCGGTAAGTAACTTGACCCGTAACATCTGTATCGAGAAGTATGGTATTCCTTCGGATCGCGTCGTGACGGTGCACAATGCTGTTCGTTTCGCTGAGGGCCAGGCTAATGAGGCTGAGCGCTACGTTGACGAGAAGATCGTTACGTTCCTCGGTCGTATCACCTTCCAGAAGGGTCCCGACTACTTCGTCGAGGCTGCTGCAAAGGTGTTGAAGCGTGTGCCCAACGTACGTTTCGTAATGGCAGGTAGCGGCGATATGATGAACCACGTGATTCGTCGTGTAGCTCGCCTGGGTATCTCGGATCGTTTCCACTTTACGGGATTCTTGCGCGGTACGGACGTACACAAGATGTTCACGCTGAGTGATGTATATGTTATGCCTTCGGTTTCGGAGCCGTTCGGTATCTCGCCCTTGGAGGCTATGAAGTCGAACGTTCCGGTAATCATCTCGAAGCAGTCGGGTGTGGCTGAGGTGTTGGACTACGCAATCAAGGTCGACTATTGGGACGTTGATGCGATGGCTGATGCTATCCACGCGCTGGTATGTTATCCTGCACTCTCGAAGATGTTTATGCAGAAGGGTCTTGAAGAGGTTGAGGGTCTGAAATGGGATAAGGCCGCAGCTAAGGTCAAGGCAGTATATGAATCGGTAATGTAACAAAAAATAAAAAACAAATACAATGAAAACAATCTGTCTTTATTTTCAGGTACATCAGCCGCTTCGTCTGCGCAAGTACCGCTTCTTTAATATGGGCAAGGACCACAACTATCTGGATGATCTGACCAACCAGTCGATTATGCAGAAGGTTGCGCGTCTGTGCTACCTGCCTATGAACTCGCTGCTCTTGAACCTGATCAAGGAGCATAAGGGCGCATTCAAGGTGTCGTTCTCGATCACCGGTACTGCTATCGATCAGTTCCGCGAGTACGCACCCGAGGTTTTGGAGTCGTTCAAGGAGCTGGCTAAGACGGGCTGCGTTGAGTTCTTGGCAGAGACCTACTCGCACTCGCTGGCATCGTTGGCTGACAAGGACGAGTTCGTTCGCGAGGTTAAGGCTCACACTGCATTGATCAAGAAGGAGTTTGGCCAGAAGCCGACCGCTTTCCGCAATACTGAGTTGATCTATTCGGACCAGATTGGTCAGATGGTAGCCGAGATGGGCTTCAAAACTATGCTGGCTGAGGGTGCGCGCCACGTGATGGGTTGGAAGAGCCCCGACTACGTGTACGCTAACGCTATCGACCAGAAGTTGCGTCTGTTGCTGCGTAACTACAAGCTCAGCGACGATATCGCATTCCGTTTCTCGAACCAGGGTTGGAACGAGTATCCGCTGACAACCGAGAAGTATGTTGATTGGTTGAAGGGCGAGAATGGCGAGGTTCTGAACCTGTTTATGGACTACGAGACCTTTGGTGAGCACCAGTGGGCTGAGACCGGTATCTTCGACTTTATGCGCGCACTGCCCGCCGCAGCGTTGGCAAGTGGCGAGTTGGAGTTCTGCACCGTGAGCGAGACCGCAGCTAAGTATCAGCCCGTTGCAGTTCTCTACTGCCCGCACGCAATGTCGTGGGCTGACGAGGAGCGCGACGTAACCGCTTGGTTGGGTAACGAGTTGCAGAACGAGGCATTCGCTAAGTTGTATGCTCAGAAGGATAAGGTCCGTGCATTGAAGAACGCAGACTATGAGGCTGTTTGGAACTTCTTGCAGACCTCAGACCACTTCTACTATATGGCAACCAAGTGGTTCTCGGACGGTGACGTACATAGCTACTTCAACCCCTATGATTCGGCATACGAGGCGTTCATCAACTATATGAACGTTCTGTCGGACTTCATCAACGAGTTGGATAAGGCTACTGCAGCTAAGAAGGCTACTCGCAAAAAGGCTTAATCGGAGCCCCACCGCAAATAAAAACCGCACCTCGCAAGGGTGCGGTTTTTTTATTCGCGATTCACAATTTTTTTGCCGTTGCTTTTGTGTTTCTTCACTGACGGGTGGGGGTGCTCGCCCGAAGGGCGACCCGTCAATGATGACACGCCTCGTCGAGGCGTGGACCTTTCCATAAAAAGCCGCGCCTCAAAATCGAAGCGCGGCAAACGGTAGAATTCGAAACGCAGTGGTTACTCTGCGGGATTCTTTACGTACTTATCGAGCCACGAGAAGAATTCGCGGTTCCAAGTGAGCGAGTTCTGGGGCTGGAATACCTGGTGACCCTCGTTCTCGAATACCACCAGACGCGAATCCAAGCCGCGTACGCGAGCAGCCGTAAATGCCTGCAAGCTCTGGGTGTAGGGGATACGGAAGTCATACTCACCCGTGAAGATCAAGATGGGCGAATCCCAGCGATCGATGAACTTGTGGGGCGAGTTAGCATACGAACGTACAGCCGTAGCGTTCGACTTGTCCCAGTACGAACCGCCGTAATCGTTGTTCACGAACCACAGCTCCTCGGTCTCACCATACATCGATTCGAAGTTGTAGATACCGCAGTGTGCGATGAAGGCCTTGAAGCGCTTCTCGTGGTTACCCGCGAGGAAGAAGGTCGAGTAGCCGCCATACGATGCTCCGACGCAACCCATACGCTCATTGTCGCACCAGGGCTCGCGTGCCACGTCGTCGATAGCCGAGAGGTAGTCGCGGATGTTCTGTCCGCTATAATCGCCCGAGATCTGGTCGAGCCACTCCTGACCGAACGAAGGCAGACCACGGCGGTTGGGAGCAACCACAACGTAGCCCTGAGCAGCCATCAGTTGGAAGTTCCAGCGGTAGCTCCAGAACTGGCTTACGACGCTCTGCGGACCTCCCTGGCAGTAGAGCAGCGTAGGATATTTCTGTGCGGGGTCGAAGTTGGGGGGCAGGATCACCCAAACAAGCATCTGCTTGTTGTCGGTGGTCTTCACCCAACGCTTCTCGACGCGACCCATCGTGATGTTGTCGTAAATGGGCTTGTTGACGTTCGAGAGCTGTGCGATATTGCCCTCTACATCAATATTATAGAGCTCGGTAGCCGACGAGATGGTAGTGATCTCGGCAACGATCTTCTCGCCCGCCTTAGTGAAGGCGTTGATGTCGTGATCGCCCTCGGTCAGCACTTCAACCTCGCCCGTAGCTACTGCCACGCGGCAAACCTGATGTGTAGCCTCGATCGGAGCGATGAAGTAGATCGACTCGTTACCCTCCCAAACAACGTTCGAAGCGTTGTAGTCGAAGCGCTCGGTCACGTCCTTGAAAGACTTCTCGGCGCAGTTGTAAACCAGCAGTCGATCCTTGTCACTCTCGTTGCCGGGACGTCGCATCGAGCGGATAGCGATCTGGCTGTCGTCGGGCGACCAAACGGGATACTTGTCGTAACCAGCCATCGTGGGCATAATGCGCAGACGGGGATCCTCAGCGGGCTCCTCACCTACGAAATAACCCTTGCAGATGTTGAACGACTTGCCGCTTGCCAGGTCGTAAACATATACGTCTGAGTCGGTCGAAACAGCATACTCGGTGCCTGTCAGCGGCTTGCAGGTGTATGCCAGAGCGGTACCTGCGTTGTTCCACGCGATCTCGGCAGCGTCGAAGTAGGGAGCCAGCGGGGTGTCCCACGCAGCCTCCGAGCCGATGATGTCAATGGGGTTCGAGATACCCTTCGCAGCGTCGAAATCGGCAACGAAGATGTGGCGGTAGTCGCCCTCGTCCCAGTAGCTCCAATGGCGAGCCATCAGGTCGTCGTAGATACGAGCCTTCGACTTGTCCATATCCTTGTAAACGTCCTTCGACAGAATGTCCTTAACGTGCACGGGCTGAATGTAGTAGACCTTGTCGGCGGTGGGAGCGATACCGAATGCCTCGATGTCGCCCTCGACGTTCGACACCTGGCGCAACATAGCGTCGGCGGTGGTCACGTTCCAAATCTGCATCGAACCGCTACGATTCGAGAGGAAGTAGAGCGACTTGCCGTCGGCTGCCCACTGCGGGCTGACGTCGTTACCGGCGTTGTCGGTCAGCTGTCGGGGTTCGCCACCCTCGACTGCCTGCAAGTAGATCGAGGTCACGCCTCGATTCTCGGCCATATTATAATAGGTAACTGTGTAAGCTACCTCGCTGCCGTCGGGCGAGAGCGACGACGAACCGACACGACCCATCTTCCACATCACTTCGGGTGAGAGGATACCTGCCTCGATCTCGGCTGCGGTGAGCGCGTTGTCGATTTCGAGCGGCGTGGGCTTGCCTTCGTTTTGGCAAGATGTTGCAGCAAATGCAATGAGTGCCATAAAAAGAATCAATTTTTTCATTGTGAAATGGGTTTTTGTTATAGTTTGTTTCTGTATTCGTGCATCACTTGGGCAATAGTCGGGTAGCTTTCGTGCTCGGCGCGGCGCACAGCCTCTTCGAGCGTACACCACTCCACCAGAGCAATATCCTCGTCGGCTTGGGGCGTAGTGGAGGTCGAGCCTAAGGCGCGTACGGCAAACCACGTGGTGCGTTTCAACTCCCAACGACCGTAAGTATCATATATGTGTAGTGTCGAGCAGAGCTCCTCATCGACTGCAAGTTGCGACAACCCGCACTCCTCCTCGATCTCGCGTGCAGCACACTCGGCAAGGCTCTCGCCCGCATCGCGGTGCCCCTTCGGGAGATCCCAGCGACCGCGACGATGGATCATCGCAACGCGACCTTCGCTATCGGCAACTACGCCGCCTGCGGCCTCGACCACAATAAAAAACGAACAAAAATGGGCGAAAACCTTTTCGAAATCCTCGGATATTATCTCGATGCTATCGGAAATCTCGAATATTTGCAATAACTTTGCGATATCGTCCGTGCGCAGGAACTCGTCGCCATTCTCTCGAAAAGTGCCCTCGGAGTGCGCTGTGCGGTCGAATCGAATCGATTTGTTATTGAAATAAACTATATACATTTTGTCGCGTATGAATACTATTGAACGTAATGTGGCGCAAACGCTACTGCAAATTAAGGCAATAAAACTCAGTCCTGCAAATTATTTTACGTGGGCATCGGGTTGGCACTCGCCGATTTATTGCGATAATCGCAAAATTTTGTCGTTCCCCGAGGCTCGCAAACTCGTTTACGAGAGCTTCGCTGAGGTGATCGCCGAGAAATATCCCGAGGTTGAGGTTGTAGCAGGTGTTGCTACGGGTGCAATTGCTCACGGCGTGCTGGCTGCCGAGAAGATGGGTAAGCCGTTTATCTACGTTCGTTCGGCTCCCAAGTCGCACGGTCTGGAAAATCAGGTCGAGGGCGACGTGAAGCCCGGCGCAAAGGTGGTTGTAATCGAGGACTTGGTTTCGACCGGCGGTAGTTCGTTGGCAGCTGTTGAGGCTCTGCGCAAGGCAGGTTGCGAGGTGCTGGGTATGGTTGCAATCTTCACCTATGGTTTCCCCGTTGCGGTTGAGAACTTCGAGAAGGCAGGCGTTAAGCTCGACACCCTGAGCAACTATGGCGCAATGATCTCGCTGGCTGTCGAGGAGGGTTACGTGAAAGAGGAGGAGCTCGAAACGTTGCAGGAGTGGCGTAAGAATCCCTCGCAGTGGCGTCAAAACGAGTAACGTGATACTATGAGTTTGGAGAAATACGAGAGCAAGCAGGTGCAGATTCGCCGCCCTGCCGCGCAGATCTATGCGATGGCGAGCCGCTTCGACAACTTCACGCCGATCTTGAAGGATCGCGTCGAGGGTTGGGAGGCAACCGAAGATACCTGCTCGTTCAAGGTTAAGGGTTTCACGGCCTCGATGCGCATCATCGATCGCGTTGAGCCTAAGTTGGTTAAGATCGTCAGCGGCGAGTCGACGCCGATGGACTTTACCTTCTGGTTCCAGCTGCACGAGGTCGATCCGACCGACACGCGTATGCGTATGGTGCTGCACGTCGAGCTGAATATGATGATGCGAATGATGATCGGCGGTAAGCTCCAAGAGGGCCTCGATAAGATGGCCGAGCAGATTGCCGCAGGTCTGAATGGTGTGCCTTTTTAATTGTTGAAGATGGAGGATAAACTGAGAATCTTAATTGATTCGCTGAGCGAACTTTCGCGCGTGGCCGACGCCGTGATCGAGCGTCTGGGCGAGCGTCGCGTGGTGGCTTTCCGTGCACCGATGGGCGCGGGAAAGACTACGCTGATTGCCGAGATTGTGGCGGCGCTGGGGTCTGGCGATGTGGTGACGAGCCCGACGTTTGCCCTTGTCAATGAATACGATACGGGCGAGGGTGGTGTGGTATATCACTTCGATTTCTATCGTATCGACCGCGTCGAGGAGGCCTTCGATATGGGCTACGAGGAGTACTTTTACAGCGGTGAGCTGTGCCTGGTCGAGTGGCCCGAGAAGATCGAGGAACTGCTGCCCGACGATGTGATGACCGTAACGATCACGATCGACAGCGACTCGGCCCGAACATTCGAGATCGATTAAGCACTGATACGTTTGAGCGTAATACTACCTCCCCGTTCGTCGAAGATGCGACAGGCGGGGAGGTTTGCATTTCAATAAATGAGGAGTCAACGTCGGACGCTTTCCCTCAAAAAACGGGGAAATATGTGTGTATAGTTCGATAGCATTTCCGTCAGAAAGATCTTTTGTCAATAAAATGTTGACCTTTTATCGCTAATATTTTGCGTCTTACGAATATTTGCTGTACTTTTGTGGCAAGAAAAAGAGGCTCATTAGTTTATCGGCTATCGTTTATGATTAATTATAAGAACATATTTTCGATGCGATTTTACGTCGATATGCGTAGCGTGAATTATGCCCGTATGAGCACCAATATAATATAGTTAGCCGTGAGTGGAACCGCCCCAAAAGCTTGTCCACTCATTGTTTTTTATATAGCCACAGCTGGTGGCGGAAGACGAGATCAAACCTTTACTAAATTGAACTATAACCAGAAGAGAGATTAAAACTCAAAATAGACAAACAAATTTTATTTATTAACTAAACCATTTTCTTATGAAGAAATTCGCCTTTTTGATTCTGTCGATTTTCGCAGCTCTGTCGCTTTCGGCACAGGTTACGACTTCGAACATCAGTGGTAAGGTTACCGACGTAAAGGGTGAGGCATTGGTAGGTGCTACCGTTGTCGCTATCCACACTCCGTCGGGAACACAGTATGGCGCAGTTGTCGATATCGACGGTAACTATCGCCTGCTGAACGTACGTGCAGGTGGTCCTTACACCGTGCAGTTCCAGATGCTGGGTTACCAGACTGTAGAGCAGCAGGGTTTGCAGGCAGCACTTGCTGATAACCTCGTTCTGGATGCTACTCTGAAAGAGGAGTCGATCGGTATGGACGCAGTTGTTGTAGCTGTTGACGGCGCTAACTCGTCGATGAACAGCCAGCGTTCGGGTTCGATGACCAGCATTTCGAGCAAGCGTATGGCAGTTACTCCCAGCGTTAGCCGTAGCATGAACGACATTATGAAGCTCACTCCGCAGGCTAACTCGACTTCGAACGGTCTGGCTATCGGTGGTGGTAACTACCGTCAGTCGTATGTAACTGTCGATGGTGCAGCGTTCAACAACGCATTCGGTATCGGTGGTAACCTGCCCGCAGGTGGTACCCCCATCTCGCTCGACGCTTTGGAGCAGATCTCGATCTCGATCACCCCGTTTGACGTTCGTCAGAGCGGTTTCACCGGTGGTGCTATCAACGCTGTTACCAAGAGCGGTACCAACGAGTTCAAGGCAACTGTTTACGACTACTATCAGGACGAGTTCTTGAAGGGTGCTCACTACGGTGTTACCGATGAGACTGGTATGTACAAGCGCCTGAACAAGAGCAAGCAGATCAACAACACTACCGGTGTTAGCGTTGGTGGTCCCATCGTTAAGGATAAGTTGTTCTTCTTCGCTAACTTCGAGTACGATATGGATGAGACTCCCGGTTCGACTCGTCAGGCTCGCCCCGATGAGAACACCGCTTGGGGTAACGGTACTACCTACAACCGTCCTACCGTAGCTCAGATGGAGGATATGAAGAAGTTCTTGATGGAGAAGTTCGGTTACGATCCGGGTCGC
>JAFNVH010000015.1 GCA_017379895.1 Rikenellaceae bacterium
ACGTTCTCGTCATAGGGGAGGTGGCTACCGTCGATCATAACCGACGAGAAACCCATATCGATGCAATCCTTGCAGAGCTCGAACGAGTTACCGTGGTCGAGGTGCAGAACGATAGGAATATTCTTACCCAACTCCTTAGCGTACTCAACAGCACCCTGAGCCATATAGCGGAGCAGAGTCTGGTTAGCGTACTTACGCGCACCCGACGAAACCTGGAGGATTACGGGCGAACCGCACTCAACGCAAGCCGAGATGATAGCCTGCATCTGCTCCATATTGTTAAAGTTGAAAGCGGGGATAGCATAGCCACCCTTGATAGCCTCAGCGAACATCTCACGGGTGTTCACCAGACCAAGATCTTTGTAAGATACCATAGTTTTACTAAATGTGTTGTATTAAGTGTTAATAATCTGCGATTTAGTTTATTGCCTACGGACTGCGCATATCGCTTTTTGTGGCACATTCGCAAGGCAATTTATTAAAATCTTTGCAAAAATACTAATTTTTTGAATACCACCATACTCTCGACCCGAAATTAATGCAACAAAATCGCATTTTTTACCACTTTATTGTGCCCCCAGCCTTAACAAAAAACAACCACCCCGCATTTGGAGTGGCTGTTTGTCTATCTATTAGGGTTAGAGGTTATCGCTGTTGGTCAAATTCTTGAAATTCTTGTTGAGAGTATTCCGTAGCATTATCCATTCTCTGTTGCAACTCTTGATCAGGAGTAAAGCGAACCCAAACGGTGTAATATCTTCTGCAATATTTATATTTCTTAATGCTCTCAATAGCATCAAAAATAGCTATTGTGTCAGCTGATAACTTTACAATTTCGTAGTGCATATCTTCGCTAAACGAAATGCGATGTGTCCAACCATATGCACGACGGTTTTTAATGTCGAATCTTAAATCGCCAATTTTCTCAAATGTAGCATATTGCTCGATTGATTTGTTGTAGGCCTCTAAATAATTCACACAAGTATTGATATCATTTCCGATATGTTTGTATTGAACTATTTTTGAATGGTACACGGGGCTACCGTCGTTCATATCAAGATTCACTTTTGGTCTGCCATATGAATATTGATATGATGTTTCATCAATGCGCTGCCAATATGTGTTTGCAAATGTCTGCTCAATATTGATTGATTCGTCAATGTCGGGTTTTGGTAGATCGTATTCGGTACAAGAAACACCGAAACAGATCAATAGTAGTATTGCTAATCTTTTCATCTTATTGCGTATTTAAGATTCTACAAAAATAGCAAATTAAATCACAAAAAACGAAAGGTTATCTCGAAAATGAATCGTGTGGCGAAAAATGTTCAATAACACGCAAAATATCCCTCTCGATGTTAGTCGATTCACAATGTTTTTTGTATATTTGCAGTTAGATTTGTCGCATTGTGCGGTGAATCGTACCGAAACTGAACATTAACAAGTTAAACAAATACAAAATTTCAATTAATCGCTATGGCTGATTTCATCTATCAGGAGCCGTTCCCGATCGAAAACGACACGACGTAATATCGCCTCCTTACTAAAGACTATGTGAAAGTTGTCGAGTGCGACGGTCGTCGTATTCTGAAAGTTGATCCCAAGGGCTTGGAGTTGTTGGCAAAAGAGGCTTACAACGACGTTTCGTTCTATCTGCGTGCGTCGCACTTGCAGAAGTTGGCGAACATTCTCGAGGATCCCGAAGCAACTGATAACGATAAGTTCGTTGCTTACACTATGTTGCTCAACCAGTGCGTAGCTGCTGAGGGTGAGCTGCCCACCTGCCAGGATACCGGTACCGCAATCTGCATCGGTAAGAAGGGTGAGGATGTTTATACCGGTGCTGACGATGCTGAGTGCATCACTCGTGGTGTTTACGAGACCTACAAGGAGCGCAATCTCCGCTACTCGCAGGTTGTTCCTATGAATATGCTCGACGAGAAGAACAGCGGCACCAACCTGCCTGCACAGATCGACCTCTATGCAACTCAAGGCAACGAGTATAAGTTCTTGTTCATCACTAAGGGTGGTGGCTCGGCTAACAAGACCTTCCTCTATCAGCAGACCAAGGCTCTGCTCACCGAGGAGAATCTGACCAAGTTCGTTGCAGAGCACATCAAGGATTTAGGTACTTCGGCTTGTCCTCCCTATCACTTGGCTCTCTGCATTGGTGGTACTTCGGCTGAGACAAACCTCGCAACCGTTAAGAAGGCTTCGGCAGGTTATCTGGATCACCTGCCCACTTCGGGTAACGAGGGGGGCCGCTACTTCCGCGATTTGGAGTGGGAGCAGAAGGTGCTGGATATCTGCCAGAAGAGCGGCGTAGGTGCTCAGTTCGGCGGTAAGTATCTGGTACACGATGTTCGCGTTATTCGTGGCCCTCGCCACGCAGCATCGTGCCCCGTAGGTCTGGGCGTTAGCTGCTCGGCTGACCGTAACATCAAGGCTAAGATCACCGAGGACGGTATCTTCATCGAGCAGTTGGAGAAGAACCCCGCACGTTTCTTGCCGAAGGAGGCTCCCGCAATGTCGCCCGCAGTCGAGATCGACTTGGACGAGGGTATGGACAAGGTACGTGAGACTCTGACCAAGTATCCCATCAAGACCCGTTTGAACATCAAGGGTACGTTGATCGTAGCACGCGATATCGCTCACGCACGCATCAAGCAGATGTTGGACGAGGGTAAGCCTATGCCCGAGTACTTCAAGAAGCACCCCGTATACTACGCAGGTCCCGCTAAGACTCCCGCAGGTATGGCATCGGGTAGCTTCGGTCCCACCACCGCAGGTCGTATGGACTCGTACGTTGATCTGTTCCAGGATCACGGCGGCTCGATGGTGATGGTTGCTAAGGGTAACCGTTCGCAGGCAGTGACCGATGCGTGCCAGAAGCACGGTGGTTTCTACCTGGGTTCGATTGGTGGTCCCGCTGCAATCTTGGCTAAGAACAGCATTAAGAATGTTGAGGTTGTTGACTTCCCCGAGTTGGGTATGGAGGCAGTTCGCAAGATCTATGTTGAGAACTTCCCCGCATTCATCATCGTGGACGACAAGGGCAACGACTTCTTTGCTGAGTTCAAGCACTAGGAGTGACTTCGTTGGCGTTGCAATTGCTTTCGCCAATCCTATATACTGACACGAATCTCCGACGGAGGCCTCACACGAAGGCTGTCCGTCGGAGTGGTCGTGTTTTTAGGGATGACATATTTTGTCGAGTGAATCGACAAAAAATGGGTGCTGTACATACTATGTTGGTAGTTCGGTACGTTATTAGGAGAAATATAATATATAGATATGATTAAGAGATTGTCGTTGTGTATTGTTGCACTGTTAGCTGCGATCGCATCGTGGGCATCGTCGCCCGTGTCGTTTGAGGCGTCGGCTCCGTTGTTGGTTGCGGCGGGCGAGAATTTCCGCATCGAGTTTACGGTCAATGCCGAGCCTGAGCGCAATAGTTTTGAGGCTCCGACCTTCGAGGGTTTTCAGCTTGTTGCGGGTCCCGTGACTTCGCGCGGAAGCAATATGTATATCGTCAATGGCTCGATGGAGAAGACCGAGTATCACACCTACACCTACGTGTTGCAAGGCTCGGCGAAGGGTAAGTACACCATCGGCTCGGCGGCTATTGCGGTCGATGGTAAGAGTTACCGCACGCAACCCGTTACGATCGAGGTTGTCGATGAGGGCGGCTCACAGCAGCAGGGTGGTGCAGCAGCGTCGGGTGCTCGTTCGGCCGATAAAGCGATCGGGGCGAACGATCTGCTGATGCGCCTGACGGTCAATAAGACCGATGTATTTAAGGGTGAGCCTGTCGTAGCATCGCTCAAATTGTATAAGCGAGTGTCGTTGTTGGGTAGCGAGGGTGCTAAGTTTCCGTCGTTCAATGGTTTCTGGACTCAGGAGCTGGACTCGGAGAACAATATGTGGCAGCGCGAAACCTACGATGGTCGCATCTACGAAACGCTGGTTGTGCGCGAGTATCTGCTCTATCCCCAGCAGACGGGTAAGTTGCGTATCGATCCTGCCGAGATGACTGTTGTGGCACAGATTGTCGTGCCGGGTAGCTCGCGCGGTTTCGATCCCTTCTTCGATCAGCCCGATGTGATGGAGGTGCGTCGTAAACTGACGACTGCTCCTGTCGAGATCAATGTGAAGGAGCTGCCTGCGGGTGCTCCGTCGTCATTCTCGGGTGCGGTAGGTCGATTCACGATGGATGCAACGCCCCCCGCATCGAACTTTACGGCTAACTCGGCTGCAACCTATACGGTGAAGATTTCGGGTACGGGTAACCTTCCGTTTGTTCAGGCGCCGGCCTTATCGCTGCCTTCGTCGTTCGAACTGTACGATGTTAAGACCACCGAGAGTTTGAAGAATTCGTTGCAGGGCATTAGCGGTTATCGCCAGTTTGAGTATCCGTTCATTGCGCGTGCCGAGGGTGAGTATGATATTCCCGCTGTTGAGTTCACCTATTTCGATCCTGCGCAGTTGCAATATGTGACGCTGTCGTCGCGCGAGTTGGCACTGACGATCGATCCCGATGCGTCGGGTGGTCTGTCGGGTGCACCCGTGATTGGCGGCGTGTCGAAGGAGGAAGTTAAACTGCTCGGTCAGGATATACGCTTCATTAAACTTGGCTCGGCTGGCTTGCGTCCCGTGCGTTCGGTTTTTGTTGGTTCGGCTGGTTATTGGACTTGCTTGGCTCTGCTCTTGGCTCTGTTTACGGGCGCGTCAATTTACCTGCGCAAACGAATCAAGGAGATGCAGAACGTGACGCTCATTCGTGGCAAGCGCGCTAACCGAGTAGCGTTGCAGCGTTTCCGTGCAGCAGCGAAGTATATGGATCAGAACGATCAGCACGGTTTCTATGAGGAGATGTTGCGAGCGCTGTGGGGCTATATGAGTGATAAACTGAATATCCCCGTCGCTAATCTGACCAAAGAGAATGTTCGTGAGGAATTGCGCAAGCGTCACATCGCTTCCGAAACGATCCAGCAATTTATCGATATTATTATTGCGTGCGACGAGGCGCAATATTCGCCTATGGCGTCGGCTCAGATGAATGAGGTCTATGCCGAGGGCGTCAATATTATCTCGGAGCTCGAATCGACGCTCAAAAAATAGGAGGAACGAATGATGAAACATAAGATATTAATGCTTTTCGCAGCCTTGTCGATGACGTTTGTAGCTGTGGCTCAGGATGTTCAGATGGAGCAGGCTCAGGCTGACGTGGCAGAAGTTGCAGCGACGGTTAATAATGAACAGGTTTGGGACGAGGCCAATACGGCATACATCAACGCCAACTATCCACGCGCTGTCGAGCTCTATCATTCGATCGAGGAGCAGGGTCTGGCTTCGGCCAAACTCTACTACAATATGGGTAATGCCTATTTCAAGATGGACGATATGGGCCACGCGATTCTCTACTATAATAAGGCTCTGCGCCTGGCACCGGGTGATGCGGATATCCGCTACAACCTCGATGTGGCAAACAGCTATACGAAGGATCGTATTCAGGTTGTTCCCGAGCTGTTTGTGTCGCGTTGGGTGCGTACCGTGCGCCAGATGATCAGCGGTAATGCGTGGGCGGTGTTGTCGCTTGTGCTCTTTGCTGTGATGTTGGTGGCGGTGATGGCCTACCTGTTGGTGCAGAATCTGCTGTTCCGTAAAATCGGTTTCTTTGTTGCTATTGTCACTTTGTTGCTGTTTGTTCTAACGACGGCATTTGCTGTTGTGGAGCGTCGCCACGCTACGTCGCCCACCGAGGCAATCGTGATGCGCGCGTCGGTGTCGGTAAAATCGGCACCCGAGAAGGCCGCAACTGATATGTTCGTTCTGCACGAGGGTACGAAGGTGCATGTTGGCGAGCAGGTTGAGGAATGGATCGAGGTGACGATTGCCGATGGTAATAAGGGTTGGCTCGAAGAGCGAGCTATCGAAATGATCGACTAATAACAGCCGCAAACTATGTCAAGACTTCTGGAAGATGTAACGGCTGAGTTGTCGAAATTGCCGGGTATCGGTCGCCGCACAGCGCTGCGTTTGGCTATGCATCTGCTGCGTATGGAGGTGTCGAGCGTTCAGGATATGACGTCGAGTATCGACCGTTTCCGCACGCAGATCCGCCACTGCCGCCTTTGTAATAACTTGTCGGATACCGATGTGTGCCCGATCTGCTCGGATGAGCGTCGCGACCACTCGACAGTCTGCGTTGTGGAGCAGGTGTCGGACGTACTGTCGATCGAGAATACTCGCCAATATCGCGGTATCTATCACGTACTGGGCGGTGTGATCTCGCCGATGCAAGGCATTGCTCCGTCGGATTTGAAGATCGACCTGCTGCTCGATAACGTGGCACGTGGCGAGATCCGCGAGGTGATCCTTGCGCTCAATACCTCGGTCGAAGGCGAAACGACGCTGTTCTATATTCTGAATCGTCTGCGTGCCTATCCGTCGGTGAAGGTTACGACCATTGCACGTGGTTTGGGCTTTGGCGATGAGTTGGAGTATGTCGACGAGATGACAATCACTCAGGCGCTGATCAATCGCCGCGAGGTGGAGCGCTAAACTGCGCCCGCTTAAAAATAACAAACCCGAACTCCACGGAGTTCGGGTTTGTTTCGTTATAAAGAGTGTCGAATTACTTGATCTCCCAAGTTGCACCGCTGTTCAGCAGATCGTCCATACACTTGATCTTGCTGTCAGCCTTCACCTGCTCAACCTGCTCGGCAACCTTCTTGTCATAAACAGCGTCGTCCTCTACCGAACGAATCACACCCAGAGCAACGGGATACTCGGGATACTTCATCGCTGCCAACATTACGTGCAGAGTGGTATCCTTCTCGTGAGCGTCGTGAGTCAGGATATCGTCCTCTGTCACGCCATTCTCGCCAAGAGTTACAACCTTCAACTTCATACCGTCGAGCATCAGACCCTTGTTCTTCTGCGAACCGAACAGCATCTTCTCGCCGTGCTTCAGCGTGATGGTGTTCTCAGCGCGAGTAGCCTTGTCGCCTGCAAACAACGAGTGAGTCTTGTCGTTGAAGATCACGCAGTTCTGCAATACCTCTACGATTGAGAAACCTTCGTGAGCTGCACCCTCTACGAGGCAGTTCTTGGTCAGTTCCATCTCAGCATCAACCGAACGAGCGAAGAAAGTACCCTTAGCACCGATTACCAACTCACCGGGGTTGAACGGCTTCTCAACCGTACCATAGGGCGAGGTCTTGGTGATCTTACCCAGCTTCGAGGTGGGCGAGTACTGACCCTTAGTCAGACCGTAGATCTCGTTGTTGAACAGAACAACATTGAGGTTTACGTTACGTCGGATAGCGTGAATAAAGTGGTTACCACCGATTGCGAGCGAGTCGCCGTCACCGGTAGCTACCCAAACGCTCAGGTCGGGGTTAGCGGTCTTAACACCTGTTGCAATAGCGTTAGCACGACCGTGAATGGTGTGCATACCGTAGCTACGCACGTAGTAGGGGAAACGCGACGAGCAACCGATACCCGAGATTACGGTGAACATCTGATGGGGAATGTTCTGCTGTTCGGCCACTTCGGGCAGTGCTTTCAGCACCGAATTGAGGATAGCGTGGTCACCGCAACCGGCACACCATTTTACCTCCTGGTCGCTCTTGAAATCTGCCGCAGTATATTTATATGTACACATAACTATTTGGCTAATAATTCGTTAAACTTATCTTTCAATTCAACCACGGTGAAGGGCTGACCCTCGCACTTGTTGAACTGCTCGAAGTTGAACTCCTGGAAGTTCTGGCGCAGATAACCTGCGAACTGACCTGCGTTCAACTCGCAAACAACCAGACGGCGGTAGCGCTTCAAAATGTCGCGTACGTTAGCGGGCAGCGGGTTGATATAATTGAAGTGGCAGAGTGCGATGCTCTTACCCTCAGCCTGCAACTCCTCGACAGCAGTCTGCAAGTGACCGAGAGTACCGCCCCAACCGATTACCAATACGTCAGCCTCGTCAGCACCCATAACGGTCTGCTCGGGGATCACGTTCACAACGCGTGCAACCTTCTCGGCACGGGTGTTGGTCATAATCTGGTGGTTAGCAGGGTCGTGCGATACGCTACCCTTGATCTTATCCTTCTCCAAGCCACCGATGCGATGCTCCAAGCCCTCGGTGCCGGGGAATGCCCAGCGGCGAGCCAGAGTCTCGGGGTTACGCTTGTAGGGCAGATACTGAGCCTCGTCCTCGTCCAATGCGGTGCATACGGGAGGAACGATAGCGGGATAGTCGCTCATCGAGGGGATACGCCAAGGCTGGCTACCGTTAGCGATAAAACCATCGGTCAACAGAATAACGGGAGTCATATGCTCCATCGCGATCTTACCAGCCTGGAATGCATAGTGGAAGCAGTCGCTGGGGGTACTTGCTGCGATAACAACAACGGGGCACTCACCGTTACGGCCGTAGAGAGCCTGAACCAGGTCACTCTGCTCGGTCTTGGTCGGCAGACCGGTCGAGGGACCACCGCGCTGAACGTCAACAACTACCAGAGGTAGCTCAGCCATTACAGCCAGACCCAGAGCCTCGCTCTTCAACGACAGACCGGGACCCGAAGTGGTTGTTACTGCGAAGTTACCTGCGAATGCAGCACCGATCGA
>JAFNVH010000016.1 GCA_017379895.1 Rikenellaceae bacterium
GATTCTTCAACCCGCGACTCGAAGAGTTACACGATCCGTTCCTGATGAAGGATATGGAGCGTGCGGTCGAACGAATCGAACAAGCCGTCAAAAACAAAGAGAAAATAATGATTTATGGCGACTACGATGTGGACGGAACGACTGCTGTTGCGTTGGTTTATACTTTCCTCAGAAAGTTAGGTCACGACAACCTGCGTTTCTATATTCCCGACCGTTATAACGAAGGTTATGGCGTGTCGATCAAGAGTATAGACTACGCAGCAAGCAAGGGCGTGGATCTTGTGATCACGCTCGACTGTGGTATTAAAGCGTCCGAAAAGGTGGCCTATGCCAAAGAGAAGGGTATCGACTACATCATTTGTGACCATCACCTGCCGGCAGATCATCTGCCCGAGGCGGTCGCTGTACTCGATCCCAAACGCCACGATTGCGAGTATCCATTCAAGGAGCTGTCGGGTTGTGGTGTAGGTTTCAAACTTGTGCAGGCCTATGCCCTGCGCAACAACATTCCGTTCTCGGAGGTCGAGCGACTGCTCGATTTGGTTGTTGTGAGTATTGCGTCGGATATCGTTCCGCTGACGGACGAGAACCGAATTTTGGCTCACTTTGGCCTCAAACGCCTCAATGAGAACCCCAGTAAGGGATTGCTGTCGATTATCAAGATCTGTGGGCTCGAAAAGCACACGATCACGATCGACGACATTGTATTCAAGATTGGTCCCCGCATCAATGCCGCAGGTCGTATGCGCTTCGATGAGGAGGACGAAAAGTCGGCTCCTTCGGGTGGTCACGCAGCAGTGAATCTGCTGATCGAGCGCAACGAGAAGGTGGCTGAGAACTTCGGTTCGATGATTGATACCTACAATCAGGATCGCAAGAGCATCGACCGCTCGGTGACGCAGGAGGCGCACGAGTGGGTTGAGGCGCATCCCGAGTTGAAGGATCGCAAGAGTACGGTGATCTACAACCCGAAGTGGATGAAGGGTATCGTCGGTATCGTGGCTTCGCGCTTGATTGAGACGTACTACCGCCCGACGGTTGTGATGACTATGAGCAACGGCTTTGCAACGGGCTCGGCACGCAGTGTACCTGGTTTCGATTTGTATCAGGCTGTCGAGTCGTGCGCCGATCTGTTGGAGAACTTCGGTGGCCATATGTACGCCGCAGGTCTGACGATGAAACCCGAGAATGTCGAGGAGTTCACGCGTCGTTTCAATGCCTTCGTTGAGGAGCATATCGACCCGCAGATGTTGATTCCGCAGGTCGAGATCGACTCGGAGTTGGTGTTTAGCGAGATCACGCCAGAGTTCCGCCGCAAGCTGAATGAGTTTCAGCCTTTCGGTCCCGGCAACCCGTCGCCTGTGTTCATCACACGTGGCATAAGCAGCGTCAGTGCTCGCTTGGTTGGTGCGGAGTGTGAGCACCTTCGAATGGATCTGATGCAGAGCTATAAGCGACATAAGTTGCACACGTTGCCCGCTATTGCGTTCCAGCAGCCGACCCATTTCGAGTGGGTACGTAGCGGTCGTCCGGTTGATGTATGCTATACGGTTGTTGAGAACCACTATCGCGGTACGGTGTCGACCCAGCTGCGGGTGAAGGACATCAAGCGTTGTGCAAACGCGAAGCATTAAACGATTTGGCTTGTATCGAGAGCTATGAAATTGGTCGCATCATTTGATGGTGCGGCCAATTTTTTGTGTCATAAAATTCGGCAATGAGTTGCTAAACTGTAATTTTGTGAATATTATTTTCCTATCTTTGCAATAATTTTGACTCGCGCGCGTTTATCTTATTATAGGTATTGTCGTGAGCGGCCATAAAGCAAAGATTTTGACTAACGAAAAAACAATAAAATTAGATACAACCTATGAGCGAAGTAATTAACATCAAGGAACTTAACGAGCGTATCGAGCGCGAAAGCCTCTTTGTCGATACGCTGAATGCCGAAATGAGTAAGGTCATCGTCGGCCAGAAACATCTGATCGATACGCTGATGATCGGTCTGTTGTCGAACGGTCATATCCTCTTGGAGGGTGTGCCGGGTCTGGCAAAGACGTTGGCGATCACTACGCTGGCAAAGGCTGTCGATGCGCGTTTCAGCCGTATTCAGTTTACGCCCGACCTGCTGCCCGCCGACCTGATCGGTACGCTCATCTACTCGCAGAAGAGTGAGGATTTCACCGTGCGTCGCGGTCCCATTTTCGCCAACTTCGTGCTGGCCGATGAGATCAACCGTTCGCCGGCAAAGGTGCAGTCGGCACTGCTCGAGGCGATGCAGGAGCGTCAGGTGACCATCGGTGACGAGACATACGCCCTGCCCAAGCCCTTCCTTGTGATGGCAACTCAGAACCCCCTGGAGCAGGAGGGTACCTATCCGCTGCCCGAGGCGCAGGTGGACCGTTTTATGCTCAAAGCCAAGATCTCGTACCCCAACAAGCAGGAGGAGCGCGACATCGTGCGTATGAATCTGTCGGGTGCGGGTATGCCCGAGCCCAACAAGGTGATCACACCCGAGGATATTGTCAAGGCGCGTAAGGTAGTCGAGGACGTATATATGGACGAGAAGATCGAGAAGTATATCATCGACATCATCTTCGCAACGCGCGAGCCGCAGGAGTACAACTTGCAGAAGTTGCAGTCGATGATCGGCTACGGTGCTTCGCCCCGTGCGAGCATCTCGCTGGCGAAGGCTGCACGCAGCTACGCCTTCATCAAGCGTCGCGGTTATGTGATCCCCGAGGATGTGCGTGCTGTGTGCCACGATGTGCTGCGCCATCGTATTGGTCTGACCTACGAGGCTGAGGCCGAGAATATTACCACCGAAGAGATCATTACCGATATTCTGAATAACGTCGTAGTACCCTAATCCTGATGAGCGTCGAAAACGACATTTTGAAGCGCGTTCGCAAGATCGAGATCAAGACCCGAGGTCTGAGTAACGAGATCTTTGCAGGCAAGTATCACACGGCGTTCCGCGGTCGCGGTATGTCGTTCAGCGAGGTGCGCGAGTACCGCGTGGGCGACGACGTGCGCGATATCGATTGGAACGTTACGGCACGTTCGCGCAAACCTCACATCAAGGTCTATGAGGAGGAGCGCGAGCTGACGATGATGCTGTTGGTCGATGTGAGTGGGTCGCGTATGTTCGGTTCGAACGAGCTGTTGAAGAAGAATGTGATCACCGAAATCGCCGCTGTGCTGGCCTTCTCAGCCTCGCAGAACAACGATAAGGTGGGTTGCATATTTTTCAGCGATCGTGTCGAGAAGTTCATTCCCCCAAAGAAGGGTCGCCAACATATCCTTATGATTATCCGCGAGTTAATCGGTTTCAAACCCGAGGGTCGCGGCACGTCACTCTCGGAGCCGTTACGTTTTCTGGCGGCGGTGAGCAAGAAGCGAACAACCTCGTTCCTGCTCTCAGATTTTATGGATTCGGAGGCCGATGCAGCCGCTTTCGAGGAGGCGTTGAAGATTACGGGTGGTCGTCACGACCTGGTGGGTATCCGCGTCTATGACCACCGCGAGCAGGAGCTGCCCGATGTGGGTATCTTGGAGTTGGAGGATGCCGAGACGGGCGAGAAGGTGTGGATCGACTCTTCGTCGCGTCGTGTGCGCGAGGCCTACGCTAATGATTGGGCGCGTCGCAATCAGCGTATCGAGACGATGCTCAAACAGAACCGCATCGATACGGCTACCGTAGCTACCGACGAGGACTATGTAGCGGCGCTGATCAAACTTTTCAAACAGAGATAATCGACCAAAGATGAACAGATTACGAAATATATTGACGCTCGTGGCGGCGCTCCTTTGCCTCACTGTGGCGGCTCAGAGCGAGCGCCCCGAGGTGCGTGCGTCGATCACGCCCGACAGCGTGCTGCTGGGTGACGAGGTGCTGCTGACGATCGACGTCAAGAAGGATCAGGTGCAGGTCATCGGCTTCCCTTCGTTCGATACGGGCGAGAATGGCGAGTTGGAGCTGATCGAGGAGTTGCCGCTCGATACCGTCGAGCGTGATGGTCGTCGTCAGCACCTGCGCAAGCGCTACCGTCTGGCGGCATACGGCGAGGGTACGCTCGTGCTGGGTCGCACGCCGCTGGCCTACCTCGACAAGAATATCAACGACACGATTTACAGCGTCGATTCGCTGGTGCTCTACATCGAGCCGATCGAGATCGATACCACAACAATGACGATCAACGACATCAAGCGTCCGAAGGATATGCCGCTGCGTTGGGGCGAATTCTCGGGCTACTTGTGGCGCGCGATGTTAGCGGCTCTGCTGTTGGCGGCGCTGGTGGGCTTGATCATCTGGTTGGTTCACAAGTATAACATCAAGATGCCTAACCCCTTCCGCCAGAAGGAGGTCATTCCGCCCCACGTTGAGGCGATCAAGGCTCTCGAAGCGCTGCACCACCAGAAGTTGTGGCAGAACAGCCGTTTCAAGGACTACTATTCGGGTCTGACCGACATCCTGCGTCGATATATCGCCGCGCGTTACGAGTTCGGTGCGATGGAGATGACCACCGACGAGATCGTAGCAACATTACGTGGTCAGGAGCTGCCCGATAAGTCGCGCCGCAACCTCGTCGAGATCTTGCGTACGGCCGATCTGGTGAAGTTTGCACGCGTGATTCCCGACGAGCAGTACCACGAGCAGGCCTATCTCGATGCCTACTATTTTGTCGAGGAGACGAAGGCTGTCGAGGTGATCGAGGCCGAGAGCGACGAAACCAAAAAAGAGATTAACGACTGATGAAACGAATTGTATATTTGATATTTACGCTTGCGGTGACGCTGTTTGTCGCTACCGATGCGCAGGCTCAAAAGTGGCCCGAGCGCAGTCGTGTACGTCGCGGCAACCGCGCCTATGAGCGTCTGGATTACGATCGCGCCGAGGAGCGTTACCGCGAGGCGCAGCAGTTGAGCGACACCTGCTTCGAGGCGACGTTCAACCTGGGCGATGCGCTCTACAAGCAGCAGCGTTTCGATGAGGCCGAGAAGGTTTTCACGGCGTTGGCTGCCGACTCGACACGCAACGACCTCGATCGCGCACATTCGTACTACAATCTGGGTAACTCGCTCTTTCAGCAGAAGAAGTATCAGGAGGCTTTGGCGGCCTACAAGCGTTCGCTCCGCCTGAATCCTGCCGATCTGGAAACCAAGTACAACTACGCCTACACCAAGAAGTATATCGAGGATAATCAGCAAGGCGGAGGTGGCGGTGGCGGCAACAACAACCAAAACCAGAATCAGAACGACCAAAACCAGCAGGGTGGCGGTCAGAATGATCAGCAGAACGATCAAAACAAGGATCAGCAGAACGACCAGCAGAATCAGGATCAAAACCAAGATCAGAACAACGACAAAAACCAAGACAATCAGAATAATAACGATCAGAAGGACCAGAACTCCGACCAAAATAAGGACGACCAGCAGGGCGAGAACGATCCCCAAAATGGCGAAAACGACCCTCAGGACGGTGAGGGTGATCCCCAGCAGGGCGACGGCGAGCCGCAACCTTCGGGACTGTCGCAGAACGACGCCGAGCGAATGTTGGACGCTATTCAGGGCGAGGAGGATAAGACCCGCGACAAGGTGAACGCCAAGGTCGGTCAGGGTGTGGTTCGATCGGGCAAGAATTGGTAAACGTATGACACATTTTGCATCACCTCATATTTTGTGGCTGCTGTTGGTGCTGGTGCCGATGGTGGGTGGTTACATCTACCGTCAGCGTCGCGGCGGCGCCACAATCCGCATCTCGACCGTCGGTGCACTCGGCCAGGCGCCACGCACGTTGCGCTATTGGTTGCGACACCTGCCCTTTGCACTGCGTACGGTGGCTGTGGCATTGATTATCATCGCTTTGGCGCGCCCGCAGGATGTCGAACACCATAGCCAGACAACATCCGAGGGTATCGACATTATGTTGGCTATCGACGTGTCGGGCTCGATGCTCGCGCGCGACTTCAAACCCGACCGTATCACCGCCGCACGCGAGGTGGCGGGTAACTTCATTGTCGATCGTCGCGGCGACCGTATGGGTATCGTGGTCTTCGCGGGCGAGGCATACACCCAAAGCCCCCTCACGACCGACCAGCCCACGCTGCTGACGATGCTCGGTCAGGTCGAGAGTGGTCTGATCGAGGACGGAACGGCTATCGGTACGGGTCTGGCGACGGCACTCAACCGCCTGCGCGAGAGCGAGGCCAAGAGTAAGGTTGTGATCCTGCTGACGGACGGTGTGAACAACCGCACGACGATCGCTCCGCTGACCGCTGCCGAGATCGCTAAGAAGCTGGGTGTCAAGGTCTACACGATCGGTGTCGGCACACGCGGAATGGCTCCCTATCCTGTTCAGGATATGTGGGGCGACATCACGTATCAGCCGATGCAGGTCGAGATCGACGAGGAGGTGCTGACGCAGATTGCTGAGATGACCGGTGGCGAATACTTCCGCGCGACGGACAAGAGCACGCTGGTCGAGGTCTACGAACGTATCAATCAGCTCGAAAAGAGCGAGGTCGAGGTTACCGAATTTACGACCTACAACGAGCGTTTCCTGCTCTACCTGCTGGCGGCGCTGGCGGCACTCGTAGTCGAGTTCCTCGTGGCTCAGCTGTGGCTCAAACGAATACCCTAAAACATTGAACGTGTTATGTTTAGATTTGCAAATCCACATATACTCTATCTACTGCTGATGATTCCGGCGGCCGTTGCGATCTTCGTCTTTGCGCAGCTGCGTCGCCGTCGTCGCTTGGAGCGTTTCGCATCGTCGTCGCTTCTGGCACAGCTCACCCCCAGCGCATCGCCCGCGCGACTGCGTACAAAGTTCATTCTCTATACGCTGGCTGTGATGTTTCTGATTCTGGCGGCGGCACGTCCGCAGGTTGGATCGAAGCTGCGCGAGGAGCACCAAAAAGGTATCGAGATGATGCTGGTAGTCGATGTGTCGAACTCGATGCTGGCCGAGGATTTCGAGCCTAACCGTCTGGATCGCACCAAGTTTGCTATCGACCGCGTGGTCGAGAGTATGAAGCAAGATCGCATTGGCGTCGTTGCCTTTGCCGGCGAGGCGCAGGTGCAGCTGCCCATCACCTCGGACTACCGTATGGCGCGCGCCTTTGCGCGTAAGCTGTCGCCCGCGATGGTGCGTACGCAGGGTACCGACCTCGGTGCCGCGATCAAGTTGGCGTCGATGTCGTTCTCGTCGCAGAGCGAGGGCAGCCGCGTGATGATCCTCATCACCGATGGCGAAAACCACGAATCGGACGCCTTGGATGCTGCTCAGGCCGCCGCCGAAAAGGGCATTGCGATCTACACGATCGGTATCGGTACGCCCGAGGGTGCGCCTGTGATGATCGGTGGCGAATACCTGACCGACGACAAGGGCGATATGGTCGTGTCGAAACTCGACGAGAAGATGTTGCAGGAGATCGCCTCGGCAACGGGCGGCGCATACGTTCGCGCAACCAAGCAATCGATCGGCTTGAAGGAGATCGTCGACCGACTCAAAGAGCTGGACGAGAGCGATTTGGCAACTACACGCTTCGAGGCTTTCGACGAACAGTATCAATATCCGCTGGCCGTAGCGTTGCTGTTGTTACTCATCGAGTGGCTGATCCTCGATCGTCGCAACCCGCTGCTCGCTCGTTTCAATATTTTCGGGCAGAAGGAGGAGTAACGCGCAGTGGATTCACTCATTGAATTCTTCATCGATTGGGGCTACGTGGGGCTATTTTTGTCGGCCCTCGTGGCGGGTAGCATCGTGCCTTTCAGTTCGGAGGCGGTGATGGTGGTGCTCATCGAGATGGGACTCGACGAGTGGGGTTGCTTGGCCGCCGCAACCGCAGGTAATACCCTCGGCGGTATGACCTGCTATTGGATCGGACGTGCGGGCAAGCGCGAATGGATCACCCGCCTGCTGCGCGTGAGTGACGAGAGTCTGGCGCGTGCCGAGCGTTTCGTGTCGGGGCGCGGTGCGTTGATGGCCTTCTTTGTCTTCCTGCCCTACGTCGGCGACGCTATCGCGGTGGTTTTGGGACTGATGCGCAGCAATATGGCGCTGACGGCCGTGTCGATGACTCTGGGCAAGGCGATGCGCTACGCCACAATTTTGGGTATTTTCGAGGGTATCGCGGCGATGTTCTAAGAGCGATAGCTGAGGTTTTCGATAAAATTTCGTATATTTGTATTTAATTCCGTAAAACATAAATCGAAAACTAAAAAATAATCAAGACTATGAAACTCAAACATTTAATCGTTTCGATGGTGCTTGCGGCAGCGATGGTCGTTCCCGCTCAAGCTGACGAGGGTATGTGGCTGTTGCCCTATCTCCAGAAGATGAACATTAAGGATATGAAAGCCAAGGGTTTGAAACTCTCGGCCGAGGATATCTATTCGGTGAATAACCACGCGCTGAAGGACGCCATCGTCATCTTTGGCAATGGTTGCACAGGTGAGATCGTGTCGAGCGAGGGTCTGCTGCTGACCAATCACCACTGCGGTTACGGCTCGATTCAGGCGCTGAGTAGCGTCGAGCACGACTACCTCAAAAATGGTTTCTGGGCTATGTCGCGCGAGCAGGAGATCCCCGCACCTGGTTTACAGGTTCGTTTCGTGCGTCAGATCATCGACGTTACGGCTGAGATGGTAGGCAACGTACCCTCGACCGCTGGCCAGCAAGAGTACGACAAAATCACCAACGAGAACCGCGCGAAGCTGATGAAGAAGCTCGAAAAGAAGTATCCCGATATGGAGCTGTCGGTGAAGTCGTTCTTTGGTGGTAATCAGTATTTTGCATTTGTGATTGAGGTCTTCTCGGACGTGCGTCTGGTGGGTACTCCCCCGACCTCGATCGGTAAGTTCGGCGGCGACACCGACAACTGGATGTGGCCTCGTCATACGGGCGACTTCTCGATGTTCCGCGTCTATGCCGACAAGAACAACAAGCCCGCAGCTTACTCGGCCGACAACGTACCCTACAAGCCCGTTAAGCACCTGAAGGTGTCGTTAGCGGGTGTTGAGAATGGCGACTACACGATGATTATGGGCTTCCCCGGCTCGACTCAGCGCTATATGACCTCGTACGAGATCGACGAGATGTTGAAGGTAACCAACCCCCAGCGCATCTATATCCGCGGCGAGCGTCAGGCGATCCTCAAAGAGGATATGCAGGCGAGCGACAAGATCCGTATCCAGTACGCATCGAAGTATGCTTCGTCGTCGAACTATTGGAAGAACTCGATCGGTATGTCGCGCGGTGTGCTCAAACTCAACGTAAAGGGCAAGAAGAAGGCTCAGGAGAACGCTTTCCAGCAGTGGGCTAACTACAACACCCTGCCCGAGGAGGGTTACATCGACGCATTGCAGAAGATCCGCGAGGCTGTTGCTGAGCGCGAGGAGGCAACCGCAACGTCGCAGTATCTCTCGGAGGCGTTCCTGCGTGCTGTTGAGTTTGTGATGCCGGCGATACGTTACGGTAATATGAAGCAGATGAACGACGTTGAGCGTGCGAAGGCTCAGGCTGCGGCGTTCTTCAAGGATTACAGCCCCTCGACCGACCGCAAGGTGGCAAAGCGTATGCTCACCATCGTGCGCGAGAATATGAAGACTCTGCCCTCGTTCTATGCCGAGGAGATCGATGCTAAGTTCGGTGGCGACATCAACGCATACGTTGACTACCTGTTCGACAATTCGATCTTTGTTGACGAGGCCAAGACGATGGCTTTGATCGAGTCGTTCGATGCAGAGAAGGTGGCTGCCGACCCCGCAATGCCGATGGTTAAGTCGGTCAGCGATATGGACTACAAGGCGAGGACCAGCATACGCAAGTTGGGCGCGAAATATGCTGAGGGTCACCGCAAGTATATCGCCGGTTTGATGATGCAGCACCCCGATAAGATGTGGTATTCGGACGCCAACTTCACGCTGCGTCTGACCTACGGTAACGTGGGCGCATACGACCCGAAGGATGGTGTGACCTATAAATATTACACCACGTTGAAGGGCGTGATGGAGAAGGAGGATCCCTCGAACCCGATGGAGTTTACTGTTCCCGAGCGTTTGAAGGAGCTCTACGTACAGAAGGACTTCGGTCGCTATGCCGACAAGAATGGCGAGTTGCGCGTGGGCTTCATCTCGAACAACGACATCACAGGCGGTAACTCAGGTAGCCCCGTGCTGAACGCTCGCGGCGAGCTGATCGGTCTGGCATTCGACGGCAACTGGGAGGCAATGAGTGGCGATATCGCCTTTGAGCCCGAGTTGCAGCGCACCATTTCGGTCGATATCCGCTACGTTCTGTTCGTTATTGATAAGTTCGCTGGCGCGGGCCACTTGGTTGACGAGATGACCATCGTCAAGTAGGCGCACGACCCAGATGCAAAATGAAAGCCGCACCTCAGATCGAGGTGCGGCTTTTCGTTTCGATAGAATTTGGCGCGATTTACAACTCGCTCTCCTTCAAGCGCTCGGCGTTCTCGGCTACGATCAGGTGGTCGATTACGTCCTGAATGTCGCCGTCCATAAATGCCGACAGGTTGTAGATCGTGTAGTTGATACGGTGGTCGGTGATACGTCCCTGCGGATAGTTGTAGGTACGGATCTTAGCCGAACGGTCGCCCGTCGAAACCATCGTCTTACGCTTCGATGCGATCTCGTCCAGATACTTCGAGTATTCGAGGTTGAACACGCGGGTACGCAACTCCTCCAACGCCTTGTCGAAGTTCTTGAGCTGCGACTTCTGGTCCTGGCACTGAACAACGATACCGGTCGGGATATGGGTCAGACGGATTGCCGAGTAGGTCGTGTTGACCGACTGGCCACCGGGACCCGATGCGCAGAAGATATCCTTGCGAATATCATTCATCGAGATCTCAACATCGAACTCCTCAGCTTCGGGCAGTACCGCAACCGATGCAGCCGAGGTGTGAACACGACCCTGGGTCTCGGTCTGGGGCACGCGCTGCACGCGGTGAACACCCGACTCATACTTCAAAACGCCATAGACGCCTGCGCCCGTAACCTTGAGCACAACCTCCTTGTAACCACCTGCAGTACCCTCGCTGAACGAGTTGATCTCGTACTTCCAGCCGCGGCTTTCGATGTACTTGGTGTACATACGCAGCAGGTCGCCTGCGAAGATTGCAGCCTCGTCGCCACCCGTACCACCGCGAATTTCGACGATGGCATTCTTGTCGTCCTGAGGATCCTTCGGGATCAGCAGCAGCTTGATCTGCTCCTCGAGATCGATGATTTTGGGTTCGAGTTCGGCAACCTCCATACGAGCCATTTCGCGGAACTCCTCGTCCTTCTCGTTGGCGAGTACATCCTTGGCTTCCTGCAAGTTAGCGATTGCGGTGCGATAGAGTTCGCTGGTCTCGATAATCGGCTCGAGCTCCTTGTATTCCTTATTGAGCTGAATGAAACGCTTGACGTCGGCGATAACTTCGGGGTCGGTCATCTGCTCACCCATCTCCTCATATTTGAGTTTGAGGCCGTCGAGGCGTATAAGTATTGAATTGTCTGCCATAGCTTTACATTTTGCGGCAAAGATAAGGAAAATTTTTCATACCTTTGTATCTCAAAGAGATTTCCTAATCGAATGGAGGCGAAAAAACACTTTTCTCTGCGCGAGTTGCAGCTCGCCGTGCGCGAACGTCTTGCGGAGGCGTTCCCGCTGCCCGTGTGGGTCGCTGCCGAAATCTCCGAAATGAAGGTCAATTATTCGGGGCATTGCTACCTCGAATTGGTCGAAAAAGGTGGCGCAAATGGGGTGCCCGCGGCGAAGGCGTCAGCGGTGATTTGGCGCTCGCACTACGGGCCGATAGCCTCATATTTCGCCTCGAAAACGGGCGAACGGCTGGCGGTCGGAATGAAGGTCTTGGTGCGCGTAACACTCTCTTATCACGAACTTTACGGACTGTCGTTCCAGATTCAGGATATCGATCCGACCTACACCGTCGGCGATTGGGAACAGCAGCGTCAGCAGACCATCGCCCGCCTGCGCGAGGAGGGTGTGTGGGATATGAACCGCGAGCTCGACGTGCCCTGCGTGCCGCAGCGTGTGGCTGTGGTGTCGAGTGCCAATGCGGCGGGTTATCAGGACTTCTGCAAGGAGATCGCGCGCTCGGCGTACAGAGTCGAGCTGACGCTCTTTGACGCATTTATGCAGGGTCACGGTGCCGAGGACTCGATCATCGAGGCGCTCGAACGTGTTGCCGACCGTGCGGAGGAGTTCGATGTCGTGGCGCTGATTCGTGGTGGTGGCTCGCAGAGCGATCTGGCCTGCTTCAACTCCTACCGTCTGTGTGCCCACGTGGCGCAATTTCCGCTGCCGATCGTGACGGGAATTGGTCACGACAAGGACGAGAGTGTGGCCGATATGGTCGCCGCGCGCCGACTCAAAACACCGACGGCTGTTGCGGCGTGGGTGGTCGAGCAGCTGGCCGAATTCGATGGTGCGTTGGAGGCTATGCGTCAGGCGGTTAAGCGCTGTGCTGTGGAGTTGTTGAGTGCTGAGCATCAGCGACTTGAACGCAATGCCGCAATGGTGGCGACGCAGGCCGTAGGTGCTACGCGCCGACTCGAACTGACGCTCGAACGCTATTCATCCGAGTTGCGACGTATGGGTCAGGCGTTGGTTGCCGAGCAGCGCAATCGTGCGACACGTGCCGAGGAGTTGCTCCACCGCGCGAGCGACTATTTTGTGCGTTCGGAGCGTGAGCGATTGGCGGCTTTGGAGCAGGCGGTGGCGGCACGCGATCCGCAGCGGATTATGGCGCTCGGATTTGCGGTGGTGAGCCTCGGGGGGCGCGCCGTGAGCGATGCGTCGCAGGTTGATGTCGGTAGCGAGGTGTCGATCCGATTGGCTAAGGGTGAATTGAAAGCAAAAATTACAGATAATGGCAAAAACAACTAAAAAACAAGAGCTTAGCTACGCTGAGGCGATGGCCGAAGTGGAGCAGATTCTCGAAAAATTCAATACGCGTCAGATGGACGTCGATACGTTGGCAGCCGAGGTGAAGCGCGCGACGGAGCTCATTGCGCAGTGCAAGGAGCGTTTGGTGCGTGCTGAGCGTGAGGTGGCCGAGGTACTTGGCGGTAACGAGGAGGGTGCACGATGAAACGACTCATTCGCCTGATTATCAACCTTATTCCGCGTCCCATTCTGCAACGTATGGCGGGTTGGGCGGTGCCCCTGCTCGGACTCATCTACGTCGGGCGCGGGCGCGAGTGCCCCGTTTGTGGTACCAAGCGTCGCAAGTTCCTGCCCTATGGCTACGTCACTTCGCGCGACAATGCACTCTGCCCCAACTGTCTGTCGCTCGAACGCCACCGTCTGTTATGGCTCTGGTTGCAGCGCGAGAGCGACCTCTTCGAGCGTCGCCCGAAATTGCTGCACGTGGCTCCCGAGGTCTGCCTGATGCGCCACCTGCGTCGAATTTACGGGGGGGGGAATGCCATCGATTACGTAACGGCCGATCTGGAGAGTCCGCTGGCCGACCTGCACTTTGATATTCAGCAGATTCCATTGGCTGACGAGAGCTTCGACGTGATCTTCTGTAACCATATTATGGAGCACGTCGAGGACGATCTGTGCGCAATGCGTGAGCTCTATCGCGTGATGTGTCGCGGTGGCTGGGGCGTGGTGCTCTCGCCCGTGGAGCTGGATCGTGAGCACACTTTCGAGGACGATTCGATCACCGACGAGGCCGAGCGCACACGTATCTTCGGTCAGTATGACCACCGCCGTGTCTATGGTCGCGACTATGCCGATCGTCTGCGTTCGGTGGGCTTCGAGGTCGAGGATGTGGACTATGCTGCAACCTTCACTGCGGACGACCGTCAGCGTTTTGCCCTGCCCGTCGATCACCTCTATATCGTAAGAAAAAAGTAGCCCGACGCTTTCGTTTTCGAGCGAAAATGCCTATATTTGTATGTTAATTGGATAATTATATTCTCACTATAAAAAGATGAAGAAAGAGTTTAAGCGTTATTTGGTAACTTCGGCATTGCCCTACGCCAATGGTCCCGTACATATCGGTCACCTGGCGGGCGTTTATGTGCCCTCGGATATCTATGTTCGTTATCTGCGTCAGCGCGGCCAGGATGTGATCTCGGTCTGCGGTAGCGATGAGCACGGTGTGCCCATCACCATCAAGGCGCGTAAAGAGGGCGTTACGCCTCAGGACATCGTCGATAAGTATCACAACATAATCAAATCGTCGTTCGAGCGTCTGGGTATGTCGTTCGACATCTACTCGCGTACCACCTCGCCCACCCACGCCAAGACTGCGTCGGATTTCTTCCGCACGTTGTACGACAAGGGTGAGTTCTCGGAGGCTACTTCGCAGCAGTACTACGACGAGGAGGCTCAGACCTTCCTCGCCGACCGCTACATCACTGGTACCTGCCCCAAGTGCGGCAACGACCGCGCCTATGGCGACCAGTGCGAGAAGTGCGGCTCGACGCTCAATGCGACCGACCTGATCGACCCCAAGAGTGCCGTTTCGGGCTCGAAACCCGTTATGCGCGACACCAAGCATTGGTATCTGCCCCTCGATAAGCACGAGCAGATGCTGCGCGAGTGGATCTTGGAGGGTCACAAGGAGTGGAAATCGAACGTCTATGGTCAGTGCAAGAGCTGGTTGGACGGCGGTTTGCAGCCCCGTGCTGTGAGCCGTGACCTGGATTGGGGTATCCCCGTTCCGGTTGAGGGCGCCGAGGGTAAGGTGCTCTATGTTTGGTTCGATGCTCCGATTGGCTATATCTCTGCTACTAAGGATCTTACACCTGATTGGGAGAAATATTGGAAGAGCGAGGACACCAAGATGGTGCACTTCATCGGTAAGGATAACATCGTCTTCCACTGCATCGTGTTCCCCTCGATGTTGAAGGCACACGGCGGTTATATCCTGCCCGAGAACGTGCCCGCAAATGAGTTCCTGAACCTCGAAGGCGACAAGATCTCGACTTCGCGTAATTGGGCTGTATGGCTGCACGAGTACCTCGATGAGTTCCCTGGTAAGGAGGATGTTCTGCGCTACGTGCTGTGCGCAAATGCTCCCGAGACCAAGGATAACGACTTCACTTGGAAGGACTTCCAGGCTCGCAACAACAACGAGCTGGTGGCGATCCTCGGTAACTTCGTGAACCGTGCGCTGGTGCTCACGCAGAAGTATTACGACGGCGTTGTGCCCGCAGCAGGCGAGTTGACCGACTACGACCGCGAAACGCTGGCCGAGATGCCCCGCATCCGCAAAGCGTTGGAAGAGAACATCGAGGGCTACCGCTTCCGCGAGGCGTTGAAGGAGGCTATGAACCTCGCCCGTTTGGGTAACAAATATCTGGCCGATACCGAGCCTTGGAAGGTCGTAAAGACTGATCCTGAGCGTGTTAAGACCATTCTGAACATCGCTTTGCAGATCACTGCCGAGCTGTCGATTGCTATCGAGCCGTTTATGCCGTTCTCGGCTGCCAAGATCATCAAGATGCTCAATATCGAGAAGCTCGATTGGGAGCGTCTGGGCGAGCCGCAGGTTATTGAGGCGGGTCACGTGATCGGTAAGGCCGAACTGCTGTTCGAGAAGATCGAGGATAGCGTTGTTGAGGCTCAGATCGCAAAGTTGCAGGCAACTAAGGCTGCGAACGAGGCCGCAGAGAAGACCGCTGAGCCGCAGAAGGCCGAGTGTTCGTTCGATGATTTCCAGAAGATGGATATCCGCGTTTCGACCATTCTGGCTGCCGAGAAGGTTGCTAAAACCAAGAAACTGCTGAAACTTACTGTCGACACCGGCATCGACACCCGCGAGATCGTTTCGGGTATCGCCGAGCACTTCACTCCCGAGGAGCTCGTTGGTCGCCAGGTGATGGTTCTGGTCAATCTCGCACCCCGCGAATTGAAGGGTACACTCTCGCGCGGTATGGTGCTGATGGCCGAGGACGCCGACGGTAAGCTGGTTCTGCTCTCGCCCGATAAGGAGGTCAAGAGCGGATCGATAGTTGGCTAACCACCTAAAACACAATAATTTATGCAGAATTTGGATTGGGGATCTTTGGGATTCTCGTACACAAAAACCAATTACAACGTTCGCGTAGTCTACCGCGATGGCGCTTGGGGCGAGATCGAGATTAGCGACAGCGAGTACATCCCGATGCACATCGCTGCGTCGTGTCTGCACTACTCGCAGGAGGCGTTTGAGGGCTTGAAGGCCTATCGCGGCGTCGACGGCAAGGTGCGTATGTTCCGCGTCGAGGAGAACGGTAAACGCTTGCAGCGCTCGGCCGAGTATCTATGTATGGCCGTGCCTCCCATCGAATTGTTCGTCGAGGCGTGCCGCAAGGTTGTCGAGCTGAATATGGACTTTATGCCTCCCTACGGCACGGGCGCGACGCTCTATCTGCGTCCCTTGCTGATCGGTACCAGCCCCCAGCTGGGTGTGGGTCCGACCAAGGAGTACACGCTGATCATCTTTGCATCGCCCGTGGGTCCCTATTTCAAGAGTGGATTCAAACCCATTCAGGTGATGATCGACCGCGACCACGACCGCGCAGCTCCGAAGGGTACGGGTCACGTGAAGGCGGGCGGTAACTACGCCGCTTCGATCTACTCGGGCGTTCAGGCGCACGATAAGGGCTTCGCTAACGTGATCTATCTCGACGCGGCCGAGCGTAAGTATATCGAGGAGTGCGGCGCTGCCAACTTCTTCGGCATCAAGGAGGGTAAGTACGTTACTCCCCTCTCGGGATCGATTCTGCCGTCGATCACCAATATGAGCTTGCGTCAGATTGCTGAGGATCTGGGCCTGACTGTCGAGCAGCGCAATATTCCCGTCGAGGAGTTGCCGACGTTCGATGAGGTTGGAGCTTGCGGTACGGCGGCTGTGATCTCTCCCATCGGCAAGATCTACGATCCCGTTTCGGGCGAGACGCTGGTCTATGGCGACGGCACTGAGGCTGGCGAGATGTGCGTGAAGATGTACAACGAGCTTCGCGGCATTCAGTTCGGTGAGGTCGAGGACCGTCACGGCTGGTGCACCATCATCGAGGGCTAAGTGCTTACGACATTCTAATTAAATAGCCGCTCCGTTTGGGGCGGCTATTTTTTTGTTCCACGTGGAACCCGCCATAAGGGCGGGTTTTACTTTTTTGCGTCTTGCCGTTTCCTGCCGACTTGTCGCTCTGTGTTCCACGTGGAACTATACATAAGTATATAATAAAAAAGCCTACTCGAAAGTAGGCTTAATTTTTTATTGAGAATTGCTCAACGTCCGAAGTAGACCAGCAGCACGTTGATATCGGCGGGCGAAACGCCTGAGATACGCGACGCCTGACCGATAGTCGCGGGGCGAATCTTTGTCAGCTTCTGGCGCGCCTCGATGGTCAGCGACTGCAACGAGTGGTAGTCGAAACTATCGGGAATGGCGATGTTCTCCAAGCGGCGCATCTTCTCGGCGATGTACTGCTCGCGCTCGATGTAGCCGCGATACTTGATCTGGATCTCCGCCTCCTCGATCTCCTCGGCCGAAATCTCCTCGCGCGCGATGAATCGAGCCAACTTCGGGAAGTGCTCGGCAACTCCCGCAATGGTCACGTTGTTGCGCAAGATGACGTCAAACAACTTGCGACCCTGTGTCAACGGCGCCGCATCGATCGAATTTAAATAGTCTTGTAAATCGCTTGGAGTGACACTCTGTCGGCGAAGGTACGAAATAAGCGATTCTACGTGCAGTTTTTTTTGCTCGCAAATTTCCATTCTTTTGCGCGTTGCAAGACCAATTTCGAATGATTTTTGCGTTAAACGCAGGTCGGCATTGTCTTGTCGCAACAAAATTCGATGTTCCGCGCGCGAAGTGAACATTCGATAGGGCTCATCGACGCCTTTTGTCACCAAATCGTCGATCAGCACACCGATATATGCCTCGTCGCGGCGCAACACAAATGGAGCCTCGCCCACGAGTTTGAGGTGTGCATTGACACCCGCCATCAGACCCTGCGCCGCCGCCTCCTCGTAGCCGGTCGTGCCGTTGATCTGCCCAGCGAAGTAGAGGTTGTCGATCAGCTTGGTTTCGAGCGTGTGGTGGAGCTGCGTGGGCGGGAAATAGTCATACTCGATGGCGTAACCCGCGCGGTAGATATGTACGTTTTCCAGACCTTTGATCTTCTGCAAAGCTGCCACCTGCACCTCGAACGGCAACGACGACGAGAAGCCGTTCAGGTAGTATTCGTTAGTCCCTCGACCCTCGGGTTCGAGGAAGAGTTGGTGTTGTTCCTTATCGGCGAAGGTGCGCAATTTGTCCTCGATACTTGGGCAGTAGCGCGGTCCGCGACCCTGAATCACGCCCGTAAACATTGGCGAGCGGTCGAAACCCTTACGGAGTTCGTCGTGAACATCGGTCGACGTGTAGACCAAATAGCAGGGCATTTGTTCGCTAACAACTTGTGTGTCAGGCATAAACGAGAATTTCGACGGCTCTTCGTCGCCATATTGCGGCTCGATCACCTCGAAATTGATCGTGCGGGCGTCCAATCGTGCGGGCGTACCCGTCTTCATTCTATCGACCTCGAAACCCATCGCCACCAGCGACGCCGTCACGCCGTGCGACGCTGCATCGCCTGCGCGACCACCCTCGGCGCGGTTCAATCCGCAGTGCATCACACCCTCCAAGAAGGTACCTGCCGTGAGCACAACCGCACGGGCGCGAAACTCGACACCCATCTGCGTGCGCACGCCCACAACGCTCTTGCGATTACTCTCTATATCATTGAAAATCAACTCGGTAACGCTGTCCTGCCAGAGGTAGAGGTTGGGCGTATTCTCGAGCGTGCGGCGCCACTCGGCCGAGAATTCAGCCTTGTCGCACTGTGCGCGCGGGCTCCACATCGCTGCTCCCTTAGAGCGGTTGAGCATACGGAATTGGATCGTCGTCAGGTCGGTAATGCGACCCATCTGACCACCCAGCGCATCGATCTCGCGCACGATCTGACCCTTAGCCACGCCACCCACTGCGGGGTTGCACGACATCGAGGCGAACTTGCTCATATCCATCGAGATAAGCAACGTGCGCGAACCAAGATTAGCCGCCGCCGCTGCCGCCTCGCAGCCCGCGTGACCACCGCCGACAACTATGATATCGTACTCGGTTCTCATCGTTTCCAGAAGGCTAAATATTTGTCCTCTTTGCGGTGCATCTGGCGCTCGGCGCGAGGCGTTTTGTCCTTCTGACCGCAGAGGTGCAACACGCCGTGAACAACCACGCGACGCATCTCGTCGAGGCGCGACGCCCCAAACTGCGCAGCATTGTCGGCAACCGTCTCGACGTCGATATAGATCTCGCCGTTGATCACGCCCTCGTCGCGCAGGTCGCTCTCGTCGAAGGTGATGATGTCGGTGTAGTAATCGTGGTTGAGAAACTCGCGGTTGATCTCCAAAAGTCGCTCCGCCGAACAGAAGATATAGTTGATCTCGCCAACCGTGTAACCTTCCTCGCGAGCCACCTCCACGAGCCACTCGCGGGTGCGTCGTTTCTCGGGCAGACGGTACGTGCACGAATCGTTGAAATATCTGATAGCCATAGCTTTACGTGTTTATTTGCGTTAGTTAATTGAGCCACTGGTCGGCATCGAGCGTGTCGCCATTCGGCGCGAATAGACCGAAGACCAACTTATATTCGGTGCGACCCGACGCATCGACCGCACGACCGATGGTGCCGATCGACTGGCCGACGGTGACCTGCTGACCCTCCTTGACGGTCGCGGTGGCCATATTCGAGTAGGTCGTAAAGTATTGACCGTGACCGATCAAGACGATATATGATTTGGCATTTCGGTTGTACGACACGCGCATAACCTCGCCATTGAAGACCGATTTGACCTGCGCGCCCTGCGCACCTGTGATCTCGGCGATGTCGCTGCCGTTGGGCTTCAATTTACCCCCCGCAACGGGCATCGGTAGGCGACCGCGATTATCCTTGATATTGCCGCCAATCTTGGCCTCACCCTTCGATTTTCGGGTAGAATTGACCAGACGCTCCAACTCGCGACGCTGCTCCTGCTGAGCCTTCAAAACCTTCTTTTCGCGCGAGGAGAGCGTGCTCAGGCGCTTCTTGTAGTCCCGCTCGTTGGCCGAGAGTTTCTTCAACTCGCTATTGTGGCGGTCGCGTGTGGTTTTGAGCGTAACTTTCTCGGCATCAAGCACCTTACGTGCGCTGTCGAGCTGTATCGTGAGAGAATCGATCTCGCGCACCTTGCGCTGACGCGCGTCGTTCACCAGACGTATCGCAGCGATGCGGCGCGTTGCCGAATTGAAGTCATCGGCCGAGAAAAGATAGGTCGTGAAGTTCTGCTGACGGTAGTTGCGATAGGCCACGCGCACCATCTCGGCATACTGCTCCTGCAACTCTGTTCGCTCGGCTGCGAGGCGGTCGATCTGGCGCGTGAGGGTGTTGATATTGCTGTTGAGCGCCACCATCTGCGTATTGACCTCGCCCACCAGTTTGCGGCGCTTGCCGATCAGACGCGAGAGCTTGTTGACCTCGGCCTGAGTCGATTTCTTGTCCTTGCGAATCGACTTGATCTGTTTCTCATACTCGGCTATTTGCGAGGTCAGGCGGTCAATACTCTTCTGTATCGTGCCGTTCTGCGCCTGCACTGAGGCGATAGCCAGCGTTGCGGTAGCGAGTAGGGTGAGTAGTATGGTAACGAGTTTACGCATAGTGTGTTACGGCTTTTTGAGCTTTTGTAATCGGCTCTCGATCTCGGCCTTGTCGTAGCCGTTGTCGCGCGCCTTCTCCCAATAGATCTGCGCCATAAAGTTCTCGCCCAGCGCGTAGAGTATGTCGCCATAGTGGCACATCAACACTTCGCTCTGCGTGCGATCGAACGTAATCGCCTGACGCATATATCGTTTAGCCTCGTCGTAGCGCCCCAATTTATAGAAAATCCAAGCGTAGGTATCGAGGTAGGTCGAGTTGTTTTTCGAGATCGTGATGGCGCGCTCGCTCATCTCCAATGCGCGGTCGAGGTCGCGCCCCTCCTCCGACAGGAAGTAGGCGTAGTTGTTCAGCAGACCCGCATCGTTGGGCAGTAGTCGCAGCGCCTTTTCGTAGGTCCGGAACGCCGCACGCGGGCGGTTATCCTGATACTGCGCATCGCCAATCATCGTGAGTGTAGCACCGCGCAACGAATCGCCATCGATCTTGCGTAGGGCGTCGCGGAATGCTCGCTCGGCAGCCTTATATTTGTCATTCATAAGTAGATAGGAGCCGCGGCGAAGGGTGAATTCTGGACGGTCGGGGAAGCGCTCAATCGCCAGACGGGTGTAGTGCTCGACCGAATCGGGGCGCTCCTTGAAGCTCTCGATGTCGAGAATCGTGTTGAAAATCTCGACGCGCGGAACCGAGTCATTGATGTGCGCCTTGTAGATTTCGAGCGCGCGATCTAGGTCGCCCGTCGCGATCAGGTGGGTGGTGTAGAGCTCCATCGCCTCGAGGTCGTTGGGATGGGTCACAGCAACCGTAATTGCCAACTGATTGAGCTGTCCGTAGAATTTTTGATAGTAGTCGATATTGTTGGTCAAGCGGTTGAAAATCTTGATTTTACGCTCGAGATCCACCTCGCGCGAGGCAAACAGCGGAACCATCGTGCGAAGGTAGTTCGGGTGGTCGCCACGCATACCATAGAACTCGTTCAACGAGCCCAGAGCGCCAATGCTGGTCGAGTCGATTGCCAGCGCACGGTCGTAGTTGACCAATGCCAGCGAATCCTTCTTTGCCTGAGCGTAAAGTTCAGCTGCAATTATGTAATTATCAATGTTGTAGGGGTCGGCCTCGATCAGCTCTTCGCTCTGCTCCAACGCTCGATCGTACTGCGCCGTAGCTACCAAAAGCTGGCGCTTGAAGGGCGAAATAGCCTCGTGAATACCGAAACGTCGCTCGGCTGAATCGAGTACGATGATTGCCGAGAATGGCTGCTGATTTTCGTAGTAGAGCATCGCCAGAATGCGATGATTATCAGGATTGTTGCCCTTCATTCGCACCATCTCGCTGTAGAGGCGAATGCCCTCCTCGTAGTCCTCCTGATAGATCTGGATACGTCCCAGCTGAGTCGTGAACCAATGGCTGGTAGTGTCGGTGCGGTAGGCGCGCAGGCTATATGACTCAGCCGCATCTGCATTGTTCATTATCATCAACATCGCCGCCGTGTGGTAGGCCGCAGGAGCGTAGTTCGAATCGATCGCCAGCGCACGCTCGTAATGGTGGTGCGCCTTGCTCGAATCGTTGTGCAGGTGGTAGGCCTTCAAACCCTCGACATAGTGCCACAAGGTGTGTGCATCGACGGGATAGTCGCTCGGGGGCACGGTGTCGAGCTTAATGGTTAACGGGCTGGATATCTGCGAGATAGACGAAATGCTGTCGATCGGGTGGATTTTCTCCTCGTCGGTGAGTGTACGCTTTCGGGGCAATGTTCCGCACGAGAACATCACCAACGTGAGAGCCAACATCACAGCCCGTATCACACCGCCATAACGCATTGATTGATCTCTATTTGTATTAGTTTCGCCCCCTCAGCCGAAGACCGAAGGGGCGAAACGAGTTAGTTGCAATTATAGTGCCGAGTCGAACTGGCGCAGGAAACGCACGTCGTTCTCGAAGTAGAGGCGCAGGTCCTTCACGCCGTATTTGAGCATCGCGATGCGCTCAACACCCATACCGAACGCGAAACCGCTATACTCCTCGGGATCGATACCGCTTGCTTTCAGTACGTTAGGATCGACCATACCGCAACCCATAATCTCCAACCAGCCGGTACCCTTGCAGACGTTGCAGCCCTTACCGCCGCACAGGTTGCACGACACATCGACCTCAGCCGAAGGCTCGGTGAAGGGGAAGTACGAGGGGCGCATACGGATTGTCGCGTTCTCGCCGAACATCTCCTTAGCGAAGTAGAGGATCGACTGCTTCAAGTCGGCAAACGACACGCCCTTATCGATATAGAGGCCCTCGACCTGGTGGAAAATGCAGTGTGCGCGATACGAAATAGCCTCGTTGCGGAACACGCGACCGGGGCAAACCACGCGGATCGGCGGACGCTGGTGCTCCATCGTGCGCACCTGAATCGACGAGGTGTGGGTACGCAGCAGCACGTCCTTCTGGTTGGGCTCGTCCGAGTTTTTCTCGATGAAGAAGGTGTCCTGCATATCGCGTGCGGGGTGCTCCATCGGGAAGTTCAGCGACGAGAATACGTGCCAATCATCCTCGATCTCGGGACCATCGGCGATAGTATAGCCCAGACGCGAGAAGATGTCGCAGATCTGGTTGCGCACCAACGAAATCGGGTGGCGAGAACCGAGCTGCTCGGCCGAACCCGGACGGGTCATATCGCCGATGAGCGACGCAGCGTCGGCAGCACCTGCCTCAGCCTCAGCTTTGAGGGTTGCGATGCGCTCCTGAGCGAGATTTTTGAGCTGGTTGATCTTCTGACCCATCTCGCGTTTCTGCTCGGCGGGAACAGCCTTGAACTCCTCCATCAGGCGGTTGAGTTCGCCCTTCTTGCCGAGAACTTTAATTCTAAACTCCTCAATCTCAGCGGGATTCTTCGAATCGAACGCTTTGACTTCGGCCATCAGTTGGTTGATTTTCTCTACCATATATTGTCAATTTTTGTGATTTTGCGTAATTTACGGAGTATTACTAAGCTACAAAGTTAAAAAATTATTTGGATATGCCCTACATTCTTCGAATGATATTCGCTCTCGCCGCACCAAAAGCGGTAACTTTTGTTCGTCGTCGCAATCCGTCGACAACACAAAACGACCGCACTCGTTCTCGGAGTACGGTCGTTTCGATCTGAGTTATGTGAGTGAATTTTACTGCACCTGCGGATAGTCGACATTGTAGTGGCAGCCGACCGACTCCTTGCGATCGCGGCCCTGCTTGATGACCAGATAGGCCGTTGCGATCATATTGCGCAACTCGCACAGATCGCGGTTGGGCGTAGTCTTGTTGTAGAGTTCCTCGGTCTCGTGCCACAAGATCTCCAAGCGGCGCATTGCGCGTTTCAGATAGAGATTCGAGCGAACGATACCGACGTAGTTCGACATAATCTGCTGCATCTCGCGCTTCGACTGCAAGATGAGCAACATCTCCTCGGTGTTCGACGTGCCCTCGAAGTTCCAATCGGGAATACCCTCCTGAATCTCGGTGCGCTCGAAACGCTCGATGGCGTGTTTAGCTGCCTGATCGGCATAGACCACCGCCTCGATCAGCGAGTTCGAGGCCAGACGGTTGGCGCCGTGCAGACCCGTGCACGAGCACTCGCCCAGAGCGTAGAGGCGCTTGATCGAGGTCTGACCATTGAGGTCGACCTTCACGCCGCCACAGAGGTAGTGTGCCGCAGGAGCAACGGGGATATAGTCCTTAGTGATGTCGATACCGAGCGAGAGGCACTTTTCGTAGATATTGGGGAAGTGGCTGCGGATAGAGTCAGCGTCTTTATGCGTAACGTCCAGATAGACAAACTCATCGCCATTGCGTTTCATCTCGCGGTCGATGGCGCGTGCCACAACATCGCGCGGCGCGAGCGAGCCCATCGGGTGGTATTTATCCATAAACTCCTTGCCGTTCGACAGGCGCAGGATAGCTCCGAAACCACGCATCGCCTCGGTGATCAGGAACGCGGGGCGCTCGCCGGGATTGTAGAGCGACGTGGGGTGGAACTGAATGAACTCCATATTCGAGATCATCGCCTTGGCGCGGTGGCACATTGCGATACCGTCGCCCGTAGCTACGATGGGGTTGGTCGTTGTGCCGTAGAGGTTGCCGCAGCCGCCCGTTGCCACGATCGTGAAGCGCGAGAGCATAGTCTCGATGCGTCCCGAATCCATATCGAGCACGTAGGCACCGAAGCAGGCCAGACCGCGCGTGTGGCGCGTAACGAACTCGCCCAGGTGGTGCTGTGTCAGCAGGTCGATGGCGAAATGGTGCTCCAAAACGGTGATATTGGGGTGCGACTTGACGCTCTGGATCAGCGCGCGCTCGATCTCGGCACCTGTCAGATCCTTATGGTGGAGGATACGGTGCTCCGAGTGACCGCCCTCGCGGTTGAGCTCGAAACGTCCGTCGGGCGTCTTGTCGAAACGCGTGCCCCAAGCTATCAAATCGGCAATCAGTTCGGGTGCGCGACGCACAACCAGCTCGACAGCCTCGGGGTCGCAGATGCCTGCGCCACAGACCATTGTGTCGTGAATGTGTTTTTCGAATGTGTCGGGTTCGTAGGTTACAGAGCAGATACCGCCCTGAGCGTAATTGGTGTTACACTCGACCATCTCGCCTTTGGTGACGATGGTTACGTGGCCGTGTTCGGCAGCTTTGAGCGCAAACGACAGACCTGCTGCGCCGCTACCGATAACCAAGAAATCTGTTTTCATTCTTGTTTGTAGAGTTATACGTTGCGCAAAGATAGCAAAATAGTAACATAAAAAGCGCGCCCGATGCAACTTTTTCACGCTACGAGGGATTTTTTCAATTCACAATTCAAGATTCAAAATTCAAAATTATTCCTTTGATGGTGTTTTTCTTTGAGGGTGTGTTTTTGTTTGAGGCGACCTTTGCTCATCATTGGCGGGTGGGGGGCTCGGCCGCAGGCCGACCCGCCAATGATGACACGCCGTTTCGCGGCGTGGGGCTTTGCAGAGTTACAATTTTTTTGAGGGGACTTATCGGCAGTTTCGTTTGAAACTGCCCAAGTTCGGGTGCGCGAGGGTAAAAGGGGTGCGGTGACGTCGGTCGCTAATCGCAAAAAGGTTGCCCAAACTTTCGAGTCGGGCAACCTTTTTTTGTGCGTCGGCGAGGAAATTTTTCGAGAAAATTGCTCCTCCGCTAATTATTGAGTACCTTTGTAGGGTAATTCAACCTTGAAAAATGAGTAGATTTCAGATCGATATAAACGACTACGCTTATCCGCTGCCCGACGAGCGAATCGCTAAGTTCCCGCTGGCCGAGCGACAGATGTCAAAACTGCTGGTCTATCGCGCGGGCGACATCTCCGAGAGCCGCTTCTTCCGCATTGGCGAGGTACTACCCGAGGGCGCGATGCTGGTGTTCAACAACACGAAGGTGATCCGCGCCCGCATCGTGATGCATAAACCGTCGGGTGCCCGAATCGAGATTTTCTGCCTCGAACCGCACGCTCCGGCCGACTACGAACGAGCCTTTGCGGTGCGTGGCGAGTGCGAGTGGAGCTGCATCGTCGGCAATTCGAAAAAGTGGAAAGAGGGCGAACTGCTGATCGAATTCGAGTACGAAGGTCAGCCGACACGCCTTGTAGCTGAACGCGTTGAGAATCAGGGTCGTGAGAGCATCGTGCGTTTCCGTTGGGAGGCGCCGCTGACGTTCGGTCAGCTGCTCGAAGAGCTGGGTCGAATCCCCATTCCGCCCTATCTGGGTCGCGAGAGTGAGGAGATAGACAACACGCGCTATCAGACCGTCTATTCGCGTTTCGAGGGTTCGGTGGCGGCACCGACTGCGGGCCTGCATTTCACCTCCGAACTGATTGACGAATTGAAGGGCGAGGGCGTTGAGTTCGAGGAGGTTACGTTGCACGTCGGTGCGGGTACGTTCCTGCCCGTCAAGGAGGAGAACGCGGCCAACCACCCGATGCACACCGAGCATTTCGAGGTGCGCCTGGCGACGTTGCGCAACTTGCGTCGCAAGCACGGCAAGATCATCGCCGTAGGTACTACATCGGTGCGCACGTTGGAGTCGATTGCGGCATTGTGTTACCGCGTAAAGTGCAGTGGCACACCCGATTGCGAGCGTACTGTAGGTCAGTGGGAGTTGTACGACATACCCGCCGAGGTGGGTGGCGCGGAGCTGCTCGATGTGCTGATCGAGTATATGGAGCGCGAGGGCCTCGACCGCCTGAAAACATCGACGCAGATTATGATCACGCCGTGTGGCTATCAGTTCCGCATAGTCGAGGGTATGGTGACCAATTTCCACCAGCCGCGCTCGACGTTGTTGTTGCTGGTTTCGGCGCTGGTGGGCGACGATTGGCACGCGATTTACGACTTCGCGCTGGCCAACGACTTTCGTTTCCTCAGCTACGGTGATTCGTCGATTCTGCTGCGCAAGTAGCTCAAAATCAAATTACAATGACCCTTTATGCACATATCGTGTTGCCGCTGGCGCAACCTGCATTCACCTTCTCGGCTGAGGGTGAAGTGGCGGAGCATTTGCGCGAGGGTCAGGCTGTTGTGGTGCAACTTGGCGCCCGAAAAATCTATACGGGAATCGTCTGGCAGATAACCTTGGAACGACCTCCGTTCCGCACAAAACCGATCCAGCGAATACTCTATCCCGAGCCACTACTTTCGGCGGCGCAACGCCGTTTGTGGGAGTGGATTGCCGACTATTATATGTGTACGGTGGGCGAGGTGATGCGTGCCGCGCTGCCCTCGAAGATGAAGCCGAGCGGTATGTCCGACGAGGAGTTTGCCGAGGATGAGTTCCGCGTAGCGACCGAACGTACGGTGTCGATCCGCGAGGAGTGGCGTTCGCAAGAGGTTCTGAATGAGTGGTTTGAGAAATTGACGCGCCGCGCACCGAAGCAATATGCGGCACTATTGGAGCTGGCTGAGCGATTGAGCGAGCAGGCATTCGTGGGCGAGGTGCGTTGTCGCACGTTGCGAGCCGATGCGGCGGCGGTGAAGGCGCTGGCAGACAAGGGCTTGGTGGAGTTTCACGAGCGCGAACGTGAGGCCGAATTTGGCTCGGATGAGGCGTGCGATCTGCTGCCGACACTCTCGGAGGCGCAGGCTGAGGCTCTGCGCTCGATCGAGGAGCAACACTCCGAGAAGCGTTGTGTACTGCTGCACGGAGTTACGGGATCGGGCAAAACCGAAATCTATATCCATTTGATTCATAAGGCGTTGCGTGAGGGTGGCGATGTGGTGATGTTGGTGCCCGAGATTGCACTGACCGAGCAGTTGATCGCGCGTCTGCGTCGCTATTTTGGCGATCGCGTGGTGGCCTACCACTCGAAACTCACCGACACACGCCGCACCGATATTTACCTGCGCCTGTTGCGTTCGGCGGCGGGTCGACTGATCGTCGGCACGCGCTCGGCACTGCTGTTGCCGCTGGCGCACCCGCGCCTGATTGTGGTCGACGAGGAGCACGACGCAAGCTACAAGCAGAACGACCCCGCACCGCGTTACAATGCGCGCGATACGGCCGTTGTGGCGGCGTCGATGTACGATTGTCGGGTGGTGATGGGTAGCGCGACGCCGTCGATCGAGAGCTACATCAATGCACATCGCGGCAAGTACGGATATACCTCATTGACAGAGCGTTATGGCGGTGCGAAGATGCCGCGAATCATCATCTCGGATACGCTTCGTGCGGCCAAGCGAGGTGAGCGCCACTCGCATTTCAACAAGGCGCTGCTGGATCGTCTGGGCGAGATTTTGGAGCGAGGCGAGCAGGCGATGTTGTTCCAAAATCGACGCGGTTTTTCGCCTTATGTCGAATGTACGGAGTGCGGTCGCGTGGTCGAATGCCCGCACTGCAACGTGTCGATGACCTACCACCGTCCGAACACGCTGCGTTGCCACTATTGTGGTCATTCTCAGCCACTTCCCGAGCATTGTCCGTCGTGCCACGTTGCCGATGTGACGTTGCGAGGTTTTGGTACGGAGAAGGTCGAGGAGGAGCTTGCGCAGATCTTCCCGACGGCGCGAATCGACCGCCTCGATCGCGATAGCGCAACTTCGCAACGTGCTTTCAATGAGATAATTAAACGATTCGAGAGCGGTGCAACCGACCTGCTCGTAGGAACGCAGATGATCACCAAAGGTTTCGATTTCTCGCGCGTGAGCCTGGTCGGAATTCTCAATGCCGACAACCTGCTCAACTACCCCGATTTCCGATCGTCGGAGCGCGCCTTTCAGCTCATTACGCAGGTGGCGGGACGTGCCGGTCGCCGCGAGAACGTGGGCGAGGTAGTGGTCCAGACGTCGCAACCGCTCCACCCCGTGATCCGTCAGGCGGCAACGGGTGACTATGAGTCGATGGTAAACGTACAACTCGGTGAGCGTGAGGCGTTTCACTATCCTCCGTACGCACATCTGATCAGCGTCACGATGCGCCACCGCGACCCACAGCTGCTGCGTGCGGCGGCTCGTCAGCTGGGTGTTTCGTTGCGCGAGGTCTTCGGTCAGCGTGTGCTCGGTCCGCAGTCGCCGCCCGTCGATCGAATCAACGGCGTTTACATCCTCTGTTTCCTGCTCAAAATCGAAAATAATTTGTTGTTCACGCGTGCCCGAATGCTCCTTCGCGAGCAGATCGAAGCGATTCGCCACAACCGCGAATGGAACACTATCAATATTTACTGCGATGTTGATCCTCAGTAAGTTACGTCGCGCCATAGGCGATCTTCACGCACTGATTTTCCCGCCCGCCTGCCCCGTCTGCAACGCCACGATGCGCGAGGGCGAGCAGGTGCTATGCAACCGTTGTCGCGTCGAGATCCCGATGACGGGTTACATCGGTCGCATCGACAACGCGATGGAGCGACGGCTGTGGGGACTGATGCCGTTTGTGCAGGCGTCGGCGCTCTATTTCTATATCGAGGGAAGCGCCTATCGCCGTATAATTCACACATTTAAGTATAGCTCGAAGTGGCGTCTGGCTCGCGATATGGGCGAGTGGCTCGGTGGCGAGATGGCGCGTTCGCGTGCCTTCGATGGGGTCGATCTGATCGTGCCCGTGCCGCTGCACCCGCTGCGAAGAATGTGGCGCGGATACAACCAATCGGAGTACCTGGCTGAGGGCGTGGCAAAGGTGCTCGGGCGGCCGATCGACAGCCGTTCGTTACGTCGCACTCGCTACACAACTTCGCAAACGCGCCGCGCGAAAAACCAGCGCTGGGAGAATGTTCACGGTCGGTTTGCGATGCGTCGCGGCGCCTCGTTTGCGGGTCGCCACATACTGTTGATCGACGACGTATTCACCACAGGAGCAACACTTTGCGCCTGCGCCGAGGCCATTCTACGCGAGGCTCCCGATTGCCAGATCAGCATCGTGACACTTGCCGTTTCGCAGCGCGAGGTGGCGGATCTATTCTAAACGAACTGTGCTCGATTTTGACGCGATCGCGCCGTTTATCCCTTCGGAAAATAGCGCATATATTGGGTGCGGAGGAGCAGATCGTCGTCGCTGCCCGGAGGCTCGGCCACACGCCCGCGAAACTCCTCGATCGTACGAAAACCGTGCTCACGACCCCACGTGTTGATCGCCTTATTCATCTCGTTTATCGCCTCATAACCATCATTATGTATCGCCGTGCAAACCTGCACCGCCCGCGCACCGCAGAGTAGTGCCTTGATCACTTCGGTACCGCTATGCACACCCGTCGAAACCGCCACATCGACCTGCGGCACCACGCGCGTGCAGAGTGCGATCCAGCGCAGCGAATTGCGCAATTCGACTACCTCGCTGAACGGATTTGCGGGTTTGAAATGGAGCGCCTCGATGTCGACATCGGGCTCGAACGAACGGTTGTAGAGCACCACGCCGCGCGCCCCGACGCCCCACAGACGATCGATCAGATTGATCGGGGCGGTCAGTCGCAGAGGTAGCTTGACCGAAACGGGAATCTTCACCGACGCGCAGATCCTCCGCACTACGTATTGATACTCCTCCTCGATCTGCTCGGAGCGAATATGTCGATCGGCCGCGAGTGTGAAAGCATTGATTTCCAGCGCATCAGCACCTGCTGACGCCAGCTCCCTGGCGTAATCGACCCAACGCGCACCCACACCGATGCAGTTGATGCTGACGATGATCGGGATCGAGGTTTGCGCCTTCGCCTCGGTCACCAGATGCAGAAACCGACTGCGATAATCCTCACCAACGTAGTGTTGCAGGTAGTCCGCTGTGTCGCCAAACGGCGAGGTGTTGAACTCGGAGAGGTGGTCGGCGTGACCGATGATCTGCTCCTCGAAGATCGATTTCAGCACCACAGCACCAGCACCCGCCTCGGCTGCCGCGCGAACACCCTCGATGTCGGCTGTAAAAGGCGAGCTCGCAACCACGATGGGCGACGAGAGTTGCAGACCGAGATAGGACGTGTGAATATGTTTCATAGCTCACATTTTTAGAGGTTTACGTGGTCGGGCAGCGTGCCTGTCCACAAAAATTGGCGTTGCACTCACGCACAACGCCAATCGAAAGAGAAAAGTAAAAGTATCGGAAAAAGAGAGTGCTCGTTTTACCGTTCGGCGTGCATTTTTGCCTCTTTTCGTGCGCTGCCGAAGCGTTGCCCGCCATCCTTCGAACGTGCAAATTGAGTGCCAGACCTCTGCCCGCGCACCAATATTTCGAGCGCTCGCGGCAGCACGGCAAACAAAAAAGCGAACCTCGCGGCTCGCCTATTTTTCGATCGTAAAATGTGGATTTTGATTGGTCGTGACCGCCACCAGAATGGCGCCGTCAAGCTCGTGGAGCACCCCCTCGAACTCCTTGCCGAAGGCCTTGCCGCGCACGCGACCGCCCCCGAAATCGACCTCCGTAACCTGCAAGTCGCGTCGAAAATCGACCTCCGACTGCCCCAAACACTTGTATGCGGCCTCCTTGGCGCACCAAACCACCGCGCGGAAACGCTCATCGTGCACCGCCTCCGACGTCTTCTCGGTCGCGCTAATATACTTATCCTCAATGCGTTCGTAGTTGCGATCGAGTTGCTCGATGTCGATACCGCAACGTCCCTCCCACGCGCGTGCCAGCGCCACATATCTGCGCGAATGAGTTACCGAAATCGACCCCTCCAGTCCCTCGAACAGAGGCTCGCCCGACGGCGCATACGCCACACACAACGCGCTGTCACTGAGTGCCCAACGCTCCGCCTGACTGCGCAACGTAGCTCGCCACGCCGTCCATTCGCGGCGGCGCGCGTCCGAGAGCTGCGATAAGTAGGCGCGTTCGTCCTCGCCCAACAGTTTGCAGAGGGGCGAATCGTCGGGCGGAATTTTGCGAACGACAATCTCTATCGCATTGGTGTTCATTGTGTTATGATGATTTAAGCGACCTTTTCGACTTTGATCTTATCGACACGGCGACCATCTACCGCCGTAACCGTCAGGCGCAATCCGTGAGTGGTCACCGAGTCGCCCTTTTTGAGCAGTTCACGCTTGATCTCGAGCATCAGCCCTGCCAGCGTCTCGGCCTCGCCCTTGACCTCCGAAAGGGTATCCTCGGGCAGGGTCATCACGCGCTCGAAATCACCGATATGTGTCTTACCCTCAAAGATATACGAGCCGTCGGCGAGCTTTGTGTAGAAGGTTTCGACGTTGTCCATTTCGTCCGAAATCTCGCCCACGATCTCCTCCAAAATATCTTCCAACGACACCAGACCGAGCGTCGAGCCGTACTCGTCGACCACAATCGCCATATGCACCTTGGCCGATTGGAACTCTTCGAGCAGGTCGTTGATCTTCTTGTGCGCGGGAATATAGTAGGGCTGGCGCAGCAACGACACCCATTCGAACGAGTCGTCGTTGTGAATATAGGGGATCAGGTCCTTAACATAGAGCACGCCCTTGATGTTGTCGGCGCTCTCCTCATAGACCGGAATACGCGAGTATCCCGACTTGATAATCTGCTCTTTCACAGCCGAGTAGCTATCGCTGATCTCGACTGCCACGATGTCGATACGCGGCTTCATAATCTCGGCAACATCGGTATTGACGAAGTTGACGATGCCCGACAACATCTTGCGCTCCTCCTGCGTCTGGTCGGTCGAGGCGAGGTCGATAGCGTTCGACAGCTCGTCGATCGAGAGGTTGTCGCGCTTGGCCTCGAAGCGGTTGCTGATCGAGCCACCCGTGCGCACAAGGATCGACGCCAGTGGCTTGACAATCGCATTCAGCACCGACAGCGGGCCCGCCGCAAAGCGCGCCACACGCAACGGATTGGAGTTGGCGAGCACCTTGGGCAGGATCTCACCGAACAACAACAACAGGAACGTGACGCAGACTGTCTTGAAGACAAAGGTCCACGTTGCCGATTGGAACACGAACATCAGATCGACAATACGTGCCGAGATAATCGTGATGCAGATATTGACTAAGTTATTGCAGATCAGAATTGTAGCCAGCAATCGATCGCTATGAGTTAGCAGTTGGATGATTGTTTCGGACGATTGCTGGCGGCTCTCCTTCATCTCGCGGATCTGCGCCGAGGTGAGCGAGAAAAATGCGGTTTCCGAGCCCGAAACGAAGGCCGAAACACACAACAACAAAGCCAACATCAATGCCATTGCGATCACTGATGAAGGCTCGAATTGTTCTAACGAAATTATGGATAAAGACGTAGTTATCAAATCTTTACGGTTTAGTTATTACTCTGGTTACCCCTGCTCGTTATCCCTGGCTGCTGAACAGGTCGCCACTGCTCGGAATCTCCGCCTTTGTCTTCTTCGATTCGTCGGCCGTATCGTTCAACATCACCTTCGCTGAGGTCGGCGAGTCCATCACCTTCATCGGCGACTTGCGACGCACGTAGGCGGGGGTCTTCTTCATATCGTCGAGCTGCGTAAAGCGGTTTTTGCGCGCACCAAGCACCACCGGCGTCATCGGGCGCGGAGCTGTCTGCGTCGGACGCTGAACCAATGTCGCACCCTCGTTGCTACGTGGCGGCAGCGTGGTCGAATTGCTCGCAACGCTGGGCATACCCGCAACCATCACGGGGCTCTCCACCATCGCCACATCGGCCATCGTATCGCCTTGAGCCTCAAAGCCCGTAGCTACCACGATCACCTCCAAGTCGTTCTCCAACGCCGGCTTGGCACTGTTACCCCAGATGATATTGGCGTCGTGCATCACGCCGTTCTCGTCGGTATATTTGGCCTCCGACTGGATCACTTCGAGGATCGTCGTCAGCTCGTGATACATCATATTTTCGCGCTGGTTGCAGCTGATATTGAGCAGAATGTTCTTCGCACCGCGGATCGAATTGTGGTCCAGCAGGGGCGAACGCAACGAATTGCGAGCTGCCGTCTCGGCGCGATCCTCACCCGCCGCGCGACCAACACCCATATGCGTGCGACCGCTATTGGTCATCACCTTCGATACATCGGCAAAGTCGATATTGGTGCGGGGACTCTTGATTGTGATGATCTCGGCAATACCCTTTGCAGCCAACGCCAGCACGTCGTCAGCCATCGAGAAGGCCTGATCGACCGTGGTGGTCGAGTCACCCATCGCCATAATATTGTCGTTGTTGATAATCAGCAGTGAATCGACACAGGCCTTCATCTCCTCGATACCGACCATCGCCTGCTTATAGCGGATCTGGCCCTCGATTTTGAGGGGCGAGGTCACGATACCTACGGTCAGGATACCCTTCTCGCGTGCCGCCTTGGCGATCACAGGCGAGGCACCTGTACCCGTACCACCACCCATACCGGCGGTGATGAATACCATCTTGGTCGAGAAGTTCTCGAACACCTGCATAATCATATCGAGGCTCGTGATTGCGGCGCGACGTCCCACAGCGGGGTCGTTACCCGCACCCAAACCGTCCTCACCCATACGCACTTTGAGTTCGATAGGGCTGACGTCGAGCGCCTGCTGGTCGGTGTTGCAGACCATAAAATCGACATCCTTGATGCCGAGTTCGTACATATGATTTACGGCATTACCGCCCGCGCCACCTACGCCAATCACCATAATATGTGACTTCGAGGCCACCGAGCGTTCAACGTTCAACGAATTGATTATGTCGTTATTCATCGTTCTGTTTCGGTTTTGTTAGTCAAAATTTGTATCGGGATCCTGCTTGTCGAGATTTTCGATAGTATCCATCACCTTCTTGGCGAATCGCTTGATGTCATCCCAAATATCGGTACTATTGCTCTGATCATCAGACTTTTCTACCATATTCGTCACCGTCGGTTCTGCCATATTCTCTCTCTCATTATCGACCTTTGCTTCCTCTTGCTTGGGCGCGGGCGAAGGTTCAATCTTCTTCTCAGCGGCCATTTTCAAACTCAATTCAGTGAAGTTCGTAGCCACCACTACAACCTCCAAATCGTCACCCAAGTCCGGTTTGTCGCTATTGCCCCAAATGATGTCAGCATCGTGCTCAACCCCCTGATTGTCCTTATATTTAGCTGCAACCTGAATCACCTCAAGGATAGTCATCAGCTCCTGGTACATTACATTGTTGCTATTGCCGCAACTGAAATTCACCAAGATTGACTTTGCTCCGCGAATGGCATTCTGGTCCAACAATGGCGAGTTCAGCGCTATCTGAGCCGCTTGCTCAGCGCGGTTTTCGCCCGAAGCTCGACCAACACCCATATGTGTACGACCACTATTGCGCATCACCCTTGCCACATCCGCAAAGTCGATATTCGTACGCGAACTCTCGACTGTGATGATTTCGGCAATACCCTTCACTGCCGATGCTAAAACCTTGTCAGGCAATGCCATAGCATCAGTAAACTTCATATTGATTGCCAGTTTTGAGATGTGGTCGCTATCGATTACGAGCATTGAATCGACCGTCTTTCTCAGCTCCTCGACTCCCTCCAATGCCTGCTGAAAACGCAGCGGACCCTCTTTTCTCACGGGCGTAGTGACGATCGCAACGGTCAAGATCCCCATCTCACGTGCCGCCTTAGCGATCACGGGAGATGCTCCTGTACCCGTTCCGCCACCCATAGCCGCGGCAATGAATACCATCTTGGTCGAGTAATTCTCAAATATCTGCTTGATGATATCGAGGCTCGCAATTGCAGCACGACGGCCCTCATTGGGATCGTTGCCTGCCCCCAAACCATCTTCGCCCAAACGAACTTTCAGTTCGACAGGGCTGATCGCAAGTGACTGACGATCGGTGTTACACACCATATAATCGACATCCTCGATGGAGAGCTCGCGCATATAATTCACCGCATTGCCTCCTCCACCTCCGACACCAACCACCATAATGTGTGACCTCGAAGCTTGAGAGCGTTCTACCTTCAACGAATTGATTATATCGTTATTCATCGTTTCGATTTCGGCGCTGCGGAGTTAAATAATATCGTCATCGTTGTTGCCGCCACCCATCTCTTCGAGCTTCTTGGTCGCCTTCTCGGCAAGGTCGGTAACCTTCTTCCACCAACCTCCCTTCTGGGGTTTCGGAGCGCTCTCCTCCTCCGTCGGCTTAGGATCAACCGCGGGAGCAGGAGCAACTTTCGGCTCGGGCTTTACCTCAGGTGCAGGAGCGGGTGCAGTAGTTGTAGTTCTCTGCTGCTGAGCACCATAACGCTCGTTGATCGTCTGCGGCTTTACGGGTTGCTGCGGCGTCTGATTTGTCGGAGTTGCAGGGGTCTGAGGTGTCGGCGGAGTCGGCGGCACGGGAGGCGTAAAGCGCGGCTGTGCAGGCTGCGATGTCGGGGTTACGGGAGGCGTAAATGTCGGCTGCTTAGGCTGCACGGGTTGTGCGGGCTGGGGGCGATGATCGACCATACAGTATGCACCTGACTGCAACGCATTCCACAGCAGTCCCGTCACTGTCGCAAACTCAGGACCATCAACCTTCTCGGCCGACTCGTCGTCAACCACAACATCGGGCACACCGATGCGGGTGTCGATACCCGTATGCGTGGTGAATGCCTCGGCGATACCTTCCAGATTTGCGCCACCACCCGTCAGCACGATGCCATAGGGGAGTTTCTTGTCGAAACCTGCGCGCTTGATCTCCTCGACCACCAGATCGGCGATATCCTTCACGCGAGCCTCGATCGCTGCGGCCAGGTTGCAGTGCAGGATCACCTTCTTGCCCTTGGGAGTATTGTAGGTGATGCCCTCGTCATCTTTGACGTTGGCAGTCACGGCATTACCGTACTTGATCTTCATCTTCTCGACCCACTTTTCGGGGATACTGAGCGAGCGAATATCGTTGTTGATGGCCTCCGAGCCGATGGGAATCGACGCCACGTAGCGCACCACGTTGTTGAAATAGATGGTCACATCGGTCACGTTGCTACCCATATCGACCACTGCGATACCCTCCTCCTTTTCGTCGGTTGCGAGCAGTGTCTCAGCCGTAACTAAGGGGTTGATATGCACTGCCAAAGGCTTGATACCCAACTTCAAAGCGGCATTTGTCAGTCGCTGAATCGGGGTGCGGAGGCTCAGTATGAAGTTGAACGTCGACGAGAGGCTCTGACCGAACGAACCGACCGGATTGGGCACCTCTTTGTTGCCATCGACGATGAAATTCTGGGGGATACGCTCCAAGATCACCTCGTCGTCGCTCGGTGCGCTCACCTTCTCCATACGCGCATATAGTTCATCGACATCGCTCTGGCTGACGCCGTTGGCATAGTCGCCCACAGCCACCCAATCGTTGTGACTGGCGCAGCGAATGAAGTCGCCCGAGATTCCGAAATAGGCCTCGAACACCTTGATATTCAGCTGTTCTTCGAGCTTACTGACGGCTGTTTTGAGCGATTTGGCTGCGAGTTCGATATTATCGATCGCGCCACCGCTCACGCCCTCCGACTTTTCGCGTACGACTGCTTCGATCACCATTTTGTCATCGGCACCGCGCGTAGCCGCAGCTGCGGTCACGTTGTGCGAACCGAGGTCAATTGCCACTATATAGTTCTTCTTTTCCACGTATATGTATATTTATTCGTTCCTTAAATAAGCTTCAAATCAAAATCGCCCCTCCTTTGGCAGAGCCTATCGTCGGGTGCAGACCACCTGGTCGTCGAAGCGTACGTCGATCGTGCGGTAGACGTTCCAACCCTCTTTGTCGAGGCCTTCACGATAGAAACGCAACAAGCGGTCGAGTTTACGCTCGACCTTCTCGATTCGACCAAAAATGATCGTATGGTTACCCGCGCGGGGCACAAGTCGCAGAAACAGAGCACCATTCTGCGATTGGGATACGACGATTTCGACTATCTGGGACTGCCAGAAGTCGTCACCTTCGATCAATTTCACAAAGTTAGTGAGATTAATGAAATCTTCGTAGTTTTTTTGCAACTTTTTTTGTTTTGCGATCAATTGATCGACCTCGACCAGTTTCTGATCAGCAGCCTTTTGGCGCACGCGCATTCGATAGGTGTAGAGCGCGCTCGAATCTTTCTTCATCCGGTCGTGCGCTTTCTTGCGATCGTCAAACTCCTCTTTCGACTCGAACATCCCCTTTTTGACCGTGCGACCGCGCAATTTGCTGCGCTGGCGCTGAATGTGCCGATGCTCGATCAGCAGGTCGTTGCGGGCCTCCTTCGTAGCGTCGATCAGCGAATCCAACTCATTGAGTTTCAGCTTCAACTGCGTGTCGGTTGCGCCTTCGTGCTTGGCCGAGAACGGCACGTCGAAGCGTCCCGTAACCACCGGAACGTATGCCGCCGAGAGTTCGGGTGAGCGGAATATCTCGCCGCGCTCCGTGAGGTAGAAGTCGTAGCCGCCAGCCAACATCATTCGCATCACGGGTGCGTGTTGCTCCACCTCGACCTTGATGCGACCTTCGGGCGTGAGGTAGGCCTCGGCCGAGCGCACGTGGCCGTGAGCAAGAATCGCCTTCTCGATCTCGCCCAGCGGAGCGTCGACAGCGCGCACACCCTCGACCTTGATCGGGGCGATCCAGCGGCGCACCTCTGCGACATCGACCATCTGGCGGCGAGCACTATCCTTCACCACCACGTCGATACCCGTGAGTGTCTGCACCTCGGCACGAGCCGATGCGTGACGCCCGAGAAGCACCATCACACCGATGATGACAACCCAGAAAATGCTGAAAGCTATGATTTTACCTATCTGTTTCATCTCTTGGTTCGTTTATCGACATTTTGCCTCGGCAACCGCTGCCAGCGCCTCCGTCTGACGGTCGATACTACCCGCACCGAAGCTCACCACAACGTCGGTCGACATCTCCTTGATCGTCGCCGCCAGCTCCTCCAACCCGACAATGCGGTAGGGAGCGGTCAATTCGTTGGCAATCAGCTCGGTAGTTACGCCCTCGATAGGCTCCTCGCGTGCGGGATAGATCGGCAGCAGAACAACCTCATCGGCCATCGACAGCGCCTCGGCAAACCCATCATAGAGGTCGCGCGTGCGGGTGTAGAGGTGAGGTTGGAAGATTGCCGTCAGGTGGCGCTGAGGGAACATCGCGCGCACCGACGAGATCGCCGCACCCAGCTCGCGCGGGTGGTGCGCATAGTCGTCCATATAGACCTGCTTGGGGCTATTCACATAGAACTCGAAACGACGCTTGACGCCCGAAAATTCGTTGAGCGCAGCACGCAATTCGTCGAGGTCGAGGGGTCGGTTTTCGGCCTTCGCCGCCGCCCACAACATCGCCACTGCCGCCACCGCATTCTCGACATTGACCCAGCCGGGGATACCCAGACGCAACGCACCCAGAACGCCATCGGGGCAGTTCAGGTCGAAGGTGTAGTAGCCGCCCTCGTCGGTCGAGATGTTCGAGGCGTAGAAGTCGCACGGCTCGTCGAACGAGTATCGGAACACGCTGATTGACTGATTGTTGATCGCTACGTCGACACCCTTCTTGATGATCAGCGTGCCGCCCTGCTTGATGCGATCGACAAACTGCGAGAAGGCCTCCTTCACCGCCTCGTGCGTACCGTAGATATCGAGGTGATCGGCATCGGCCGACGTGATCACCGCAACATCGGGATCGAGGCGCAGGAACGAGCGGTCGAACTCATCAGCCTCGACCGTCATACGGCGACCCTCACCCAGCACTAAGTTGCTCGCGAAGTTCTTCGAGATACCGCCCAATACAGCCTTACCGCACCCTGCTGCACGGTGGTTCAACCACGCCACCATAGTCGACGTGGTGGTCTTGCCGTGCGTACCCGCAACCGCCATCACGTAGTTGCCTTCGCACAGCAGGCCAAGCATTTGCGAGCGCTTCATCACCTCGAAGCCGCCCTCGCGGAAGTAGCACAGCTCCGAGTGGTCGGCCGGCACCGCGGGGGTGTAGATCACGCGCGTGGTCGCGGGGTCGCGAAACTCCTCGCCAATCAGCTCGATATTATCCTCGTAATGCACCGACGCGCCCTCCTGCGCGAGCTGCTCGGTCAGGAACGACGGGGTGCGGTCGTAGCCGCCCACACGGTAGCCCTCATGCATAAAATAGCGCGCCAGGGCACTCATTCCGATACCGCCGATACCGACGAAATATATGCTTTTGTTGCTCATCTTCAATTCTATTTAAGTCCAATAATTTCAGCTATTTGCGCTGCTACGCGATCGGCCGAATCGTCGATGCCGAGCGCAGCGATATTCTCACGCAACGACTCCAACCGAGCCTTGTCCGCGAGCAGCTCCTCGGCACGTGTCATAGCCTTCTCGACAGCCTCTGCATCGCGCACGATCTCGGCTGCACTCTTCTCGACCAGCGCCATTGCGTTCTTGGTCTGGTGGTCCTCTGCCACGTTGGGCGAGGGGACAAACATCGTCGCACAACCCACCAAACACAGCTCCGACACCGTGCAGGCGCCACTACGCGAGATGACCAGATCGGCCGCCGCGTATGCCAGATCCATACGGTTGATGAATGCGCCCTGCCAAACGCCCTCGATGGGGTGCGCCGCGAAGAACTCCTGCATTTCGCGCTCGTAGAACTTACCCGTCTGCCAGATGACCTGAATTTTGGGCGTGCCCTTCTGTTTTGCCACCCAGCGTTTCATCATCTCGTTGAGCGTGCGTGTGCCCAGCGAACCACCCACAACCAGCACTACAGGGCGCTCATCGCTCAGTCCGTAGTAGGCCAGACCCTCGGCACGCGCCTCGCCCGTTGCGGCCGAGAACGAGCCACGTAACGGATTGCCTGTCATTACGATACGCTCCGCAGAGAAGAATCGCTCCATACCCTCGTATGCCACGCAGATCTTGCGCGCACGACGCGACAGAATCTTATTCGTAACGCCCGCGTATGAGTTCTGCTCTTGAATGAGCGTCGGGATACCCATACGCTGTGCCGCCCACAGCACCGGTGCGCTGGCGTAACCACCAAAGCCCACCACGATATCGGCCTTGAATTCGCGGATCACGCGCTTGGCCTTCGCGATGCTCTTGGCAACCTTGAAGGGTAGCAGCAGGTTCGAGAGCGTCAGGCGACGTTGCAGACCCGCCGTCGGCAGTCCCACAATCTTGTAACCCAATGCGGGCACCTTCTCCATCTCCATCTTGCCCTCGGCACCCACAAACAGCAGTTCGACCTCGTCACCAAAACGACGTTTGAGAGCCTCGGCTACGGCCACCGCAGGGTAGATGTGACCACCCGTGCCGCCACCGCTAACTATTATGCGTTTCATATCGTATGTTCGTTATTTATAGCTTGTTATGTTTGTTTCAATATCCAATGGCGGATTCATCGAATCCGCTCACCTTCGAGGGCTCGCCTTCGGCGACCGCCCCAGCCCCCGAAGGTGCGTGTCGCCTGTTGTGTGGTGTCGCTCGTGCGTCCTATATTATATATATAGGTATTACTTCTCGTAAAGTGACTCGCCACGCGGTCGGTCGAGAGTCTTCTCAGCCAGTGCGCGACTCACGCCCAAAACCATTCCCAGCGCCAACGCTGCCGACACCATCGACGATCCACCGTGGCTGATCAGCGGCAGTGGTTGTCCCGTTTCGGGCATAAAGTTGATGGTCACCAAGATGTGGATTAAAGCCTGGAACGTGATCATCAATCCCAACCCCAGCACCAACAATGACGGGAATCCCGATGCACACCCATCGAAAATTACCTTACATCGGTAGAAAATCCACAAATAGAGCATCATAATTACGATGGCGAACAGTAGTCCGTACTCCTCGACAATGAACGCAAAGGCGTAGTCGCACTCGGGGTGAATCAGCTCCACGCGCATAATGCTCTGTCCCGCGCCCTTGCCCGTCAGTCCACCGTTGTAGATTGCGATCATCGAGCGTTGGGTATCGGTCAGGTCCTGTACCGCAACCTTCTCGCTGCCGAATAACGTACTGATCCACATATCCATACGGCTCTCTGCCGTGTCGCTACGGCCGATGTTGAGCACTCCCAATGCCAGCACTGCCGCCGCAATAGCCAAAAAGAGCAGTCGCATCAATTCGCGACCGCGCACACGACCAATCGCCAGCATAATCCAGCAGGTGAGGAACAGCAGCGCCGCCGACGAGGTGTGTGCGGGCAGAATCACCGCGCACGAGCCCACCACGGGACCCAAAATCGGGAAGGTATTCTCAACCAGCGTGCGCTTGACGCGACGCCACGTACGACCCCAACGCCAAAACTCCAACGGCGGCAGCAGATCCATTTTTTCGATGCGTTGCTGGCGCGAGCCGAGCTGTTTGGCGAGGATCAGGATCGTCGCAACTTTCAATATCTCAGACGGTTGCAGGGTCATAAAACCCAGGTCGATCCAGCGTCGTGCACCATTGACCACGATACCGATACCGGGCACGTATGCCGCAATGGTCAGTCCCAGCGCACCGAAATATGCCAGCCACGCCCAGGCGCGGTACTTGTCGAAATCGACCTTATGAACCAGCAATATGATACCCAAGCCGAGCATAACGAAGAAGATCTGCTTGAACATATAGGAGTAGGTTCCCGTGTCCGACGCACCCTGATAGACCATCTTGGCGGTCGACGAATAGACCACCAGGATCGAGATGACCATCATCAGCGCGATGATGGTCCACAGAGCGCGGTCGCCCGTGAAGAGTTTGCCCCAGAAACCAGGCTCTTCCTGCTGATTTTCAACCGTTTTAGCCATCTTGTGCCTTGTTTATTTCACGTTGTCGTTAACCCACTGCTTGAACTCCTCGCCGCGCGCCTCGTAGTTGCGGAACAGATCGAAGCTCGCACAAGCGGGCGACAGCAGTACCACATCGCCCTCGCGCGCCGCCTCGCGTGCAGCCGTCATCGCCTCGTCGAGCGAATGTGTGTCGCGAATCGTGGGGATGATGCCCGTAAAGCTGTCGATAAGCTTCTGATTATCAACGCCCATACAGATTAGCGTATGGACTTTCTCACGCGCGAAATCCATCAGCGGAGCGTAGTCGTTACCCTTGTCCGTACCGCCTGCGATCCATACAGTCGGGCGGGTCATACTCTCCAAGGCGTACCAGACCGAATCGACATTCGTCGCCTTCGAGTCGTTGATCCACAGTACGTTATCATGCTCTTTTACACGCTCCAGGCGGTGCTCGACGCCGCCGAAATTCTCGACCGTCGCACGCACCTGCTCAGGCTCGACACCCGCCGCCAAAGCCGCCAGCGAGGCCGCCATTGCGTCGTAGGCGTTGTGCAGACCCTTGATCTGCATCTTCGCCGTGTCGATCTCGACCGACTTCTTGCCAACGGTTGCGGTGAACACGCCATCGCCATCGAGGTAGGCGTCGCCTGCACCACTCGCTACGGCAGTCTTTGCCGCAAAGGGCAGCTGGCGCATACGCAGGTCGTACTTGGGCAACTGCTCGGCAATCACCTGATCGTCAGCCGAGTAGATGAACGCACAGCGCGTGTGTTGGTTCTGCGCGATACGCATCTTCGAGTCGATATAGTTCTGGAAACAGTAGTTGTAGCGATCCAAGTGGTCGGGCGTGATGTTCATCAACACCGCCACGTCGGCGCGGAAATCGTACATTCCGTCGAGCTGGAACGAACTGAGTTCCAGCACATACCAATCGTATTCGGACGTCGCCACCGAGTATGCAAAGCTCTCGCCGATGTTACCGCCTAGCGCCACGCGGAAACCTGCATCGCGCAGAATCTGATAGGTGAGCGAGGTGGTCGTGGTCTTGCCGTTCGAACCTGTGATACAGATAGTTCGCGCCTTGCCCTTGTAGCGGCCCGCGAACTCGATCTCCGAGATAATGGGCGTTTTCTGCTCGCGCAGAGCCTTTACTACGGGTGCCTTCTCGGGGATACCGGGGCTCTTGATGACCTCGTCAGCCGCCAGGATGCGCTCCATCGTGTGGCCGCCCTCCTCGTACTCGACGCCCCACTCGTCCATCGCCTGCTTGTAGCGATCGCCGATGCGACCCGCGTCCGAAAGGAAGGTCGCAAAGCCGAGTTTCTTTGCCAAAATTGCCGAGCCGTATCCGCTGATACCGCCACCCAGCACGACTATCTTTTTCTGTTTCATTGTGTTATCTGATTTTGAGGGTTACGAGGGCCACCGCCGCCAGCAGAATCGACACGATCCAGAAACGGTTGACGATCTTCACCTCGTGGAAACCACGCTTCTGGTAGTGGTGGTGCAGGGGCGACATCAGGAAGATGCGACGACCCTCGCCATATTTACGTTTTGTGTATTTGAAGTAGCTCACCTGAATCATCACCGAGAGTGCCTCAGCCAGGAAGACGCCGCACATCACCGGCAGCAGCAGCTCTTTGCGGATCAACAGCGCGAAGACCGCGATGACGCCACCGATTGCCAGCGAGCCCGTATCGCCCATAAACACCTGCGCGGGGAATGAGTTGTACCACAGGAAACCGATCAGTGCGCCGACCATTGCCGCAGCGAAGACAACCAGCTCGCCACTATGCGGGATATACATAATGTTCAGATAATCAGCATAAACGATATGTCCCGAGAGGTATGCCAGCACACCCAGCACCACCACAATCGGCGCCGATACGCCCGTCACCAAGCCGTCCAGACCGTCCGTCAGGTTTGCGCCATTTGACACCGCCGTAATGACGAAAATCGCGACCAGAACATAGACCAGCCAGCCAAGTGTCTCGTTGCCACCCGCCAGCCATTTGTAGTCGAACTCGTTGTCCTTGATGAACGGAATGGTCGTCTGCGTGGTCTTAATGCCCTCGATCACAGCCGTTTCGGGCACCTTGCCCTGCTCGGGAGCGAAGTAATTCTGCTCGACAACACCGCCGCGCAACTCGGTCGGCAGGCTCGCGTCGTCGCGCACCACGATATCCGAGTGGAGCCACATCGTTGTACCCACAATCAGACCCAAACCGACCTGACCCACGATCTTGAAACGACCTTTCAAGCCCTCTTTGTTGTGGCGGAAGACCTTGATGTAGTCGTCGGCACCGCCGATCACTCCCAGCCAGATGGTCGAGATCAACATCAGCTGAATGTAGATATTTTTTAGGTCGCAGAACAACAACATCGGAACCACGATCGCCAACAGAATGATGATACCACCCATCGTCGGGGTGCCCTTCTTCTGCATCTGACCTTCGAGGCCGAGGTTACGAATCTCTTCGCCAATCTGCAAGCGCGCAAGGCGATCGATGATGCGGCGACCGAAGACAATGGCGATCAGCAGGGCGGTGATGATGGCCATCGCCGCGCGGAACGACAAGTATTGGAACATTCCTGCTCCGGGCAGCGAAAACGCATCGCCCAGGTATTCAAAAAGTGAATATAACATATGTTTGGTTTAGTTTTTATTTCGGTTTAAGTGTCTGTTAATTAGCCTTTTTGCGTAGCGTCTCGAAAGCCTCGCGCACCTGTTCGCGGTCGTCGAAGTGGTGTTTCACGCCCTCGATCTCCTGATAGGTTTCGTGGCCCTTGCCCGCGATGAGGATCACATCGCCCGCCGCAGCCAGCATCACCGCTGTGCGGATTGCCTCGCGACGATCGGCTATGCGCAGGTAGCGATCCGTCGGCTCCAAGCCCGCAACCATATCGTCGAGAATGTCATCGGGGCGCTCGCCACGCGGGTTATCCGAGGTGAGAATCGCCTGATTGCCACCACGAACTGCGATCTGAGCCATCTCGGGGCGCTTGGTTTTGTCGCGGTTGCCGCCGCAGCCCACCACAACGAAGAGCTTTGACGCGCCGCCACGAATATCGTTGATCGTGTCGATCACGTTCTGCAACGCATCGGGCGTATGTGCATAATCGACAATCGCCGTCACGCCGTCCTCCGAGCGCAGAGCCTCGAAACGACCATTGACCGACTCCAACATCGACAGCACACGCAACACCTCCTCCTTATCGGCACCGAGCAGCACCGCCGCGCCATAGACCGTCAGCAGGTTATAGGCGTTGAATCGACCGAGGAAGCGCACCCACAGCTCGCGTCCATCGATGCGCAGCAACATACCGTCGAGGTGCATCTCAATGACGCGACCAACAAAGTCGGCCATCGAGCGCAGCGACAAGCGATTCACGCGTGCGCGAGTGTTCTGCACCATCACCTCGCCATTGCGGTCGTCGATATTGACCAGCGCAAAGGCCTCGCGCGGCAGCTCGTCGAAGAACTGCTTCTTGGCGCGGATATATTCGGCAAAGGTCTTATGGTAGTCGAGGTGGTCGTGCGTGATGTTCGAGAAGAGGGCGCCCGCGAAGTGCAAACCACCGATGCGGCGTTGCACGATACTGTGCGACGACACCTCCATAAAGCAGTAATCGCAACCCACCTCAACCATCTCCGAGAGCAGTGCATTGAGCGTAATTGGATCGGGGGTGGTGTGCGACGTGGGCACTACGCGACCGTCGATACGATTCTCGACCGTCGAGAGCAGGCCCACACGGTAGCCCAGTGCGCGAAACATCTCGTAGAGCAGTGTTACGGTCGTGGTCTTGCCATTGGTGCCTGTGATACCGACCAACTTCAGCTGCTCCGAGGGGCGGTCGTAGAAGTTCGACGCCATCGTGCCCACCACGGCGGTTGTATCCTCAACCACCACGTAGCAGACGCCTTCGCTCAACTGCTCGGGTAGCTGCTGGCAGACAATCGCCACTGCGCCCTGCTCGATCGCACCCGCAATATAGGCGTGACCATCGGTCGCCGTTCCCACTACGGCAAAGAACATCGTTCCCTCGGCTACGCGGCGCGAGTCGAGAGCCAGCGCACTGATCTCGGTAGCCTCCGAGCCAATCACGCGACATTCGATGCCTTCGATTATATCTTTTACTTGTTTCATTCGTTATCTGATGTTGTTGTTATTTCAAAACCAATTGTACATAGTCGCCACGCTTGACCGCAGCTCCCGCCGCCACGCTCTGGCTCGTCACACGTCCGTGACCCGTCACGCCCACGCGCAGACCGCGACTCTCCAAAATGTAGAGCGCATCTTTCAGACCCATACCGACCACGCGCGGCATACGGCCCTTGTCGTCCTTGATCTGGTTGAACTCGGCACGTTGCGTCGAGTCGTCAACCTCGGCCAGCGACCAGCCACGACGCTCGTCGGTCGAGAAGGCCATATCGAGCTCCGAAGCCACCTTGCGCATCTGCTCGGTGCGACCGCCCTTGACCTGCGTCGGGCGCTTGGTTGTCGCCGTCGGCTCGATCGGATTGCGCCACCCGCTCTCCATCGTGTAGAGGCTGTAAATGATGTCGCGCACTACGGGGCCCGAAACACCCGCACCGTAGTAGGCACCACGCGAGGCGTTGTTGCGCACCGCCACCATAACCGTATATTTCGGAGCATCGGTGGGGAAATAGGCCACCATACTACCGAGGTATTCGCCCTTGCGACCTACCACCTGCGCCGTACCCGTCTTTGCCGCCACGCGGAATAGAGCCGTGTCGCGCACAAAAAATGCACGTGCCGTACCCGTCAGCGCCACCTCCTCCAAGCACTCCTGCACTTTCGAAAGCGATCCCGACGAGCAGATTCGATCGTTAAGCACCTTAGTGTCAAACTTTTGGATCGTGCGACCATTCTGTCGTATCTCACGTATCAATTTCGGTGCAACCATACAACCCTCGTTTGCCACGGCATTGTAGAGCGTTGCTGTCTGGATTGCCGTAACCTCATTTTCATAGCCATAGGCCATTTGGCACAGACGGTTGTTATAAAACCAAACATCACGTATCGAGTCTGCCTCGCGGGTCTTGTCGATGGGATAGTCATTGAATAGCGGTCGCTGCTCGCCAAACTCCGTCAGACCCAACGGACGATCCATATGCAGCTTGCGCAAAAATGCAACATACTGCTCAGGGTGCTCCTTATAGGCCTGATAGATAGCATTGGCAAAGAAGATATTCGACGAGTGCGCCATCGCTGTCTTCATCGTAATCGTGTCGCAGAAGGCGTGGTCGTCGCGGATACCCTTTGCCTTGGGATTGGGACCGATCTGCAATCGTTCATCCTTTACTGCCTTGGTCACCTGACCCTCCTTGATCGGGATTCGGATATTGATATCCATACCCTTGTCCTCGACCAGCGCCAGCAGCGACGCCAACTTGAAGGTCGAGCCGGGGCACATACGCTTGAAGGCATTGTCGTCGATCTCGGCATAGACTCCCGGCGAGGTCTCCGAGAGGTTCGACAGCGCCAGAATCTCACCCGTCTCGACACTCATCACGATGGCCGTACCCCAAATGGCATTGTTGGCAACCATATTTTTGCGCAGTGCCACGTCCGAGATCTCCTGGATACGTCGATCGAGCGTCGTGACGATATCCACACCATCAATCTTCGGGCGGTCGTCCTTGGCACCATCGGTCGCCACATTCGAGGTGAAGCGGTGGGCAAAACGCTGGCGCGACTGCTGGCCGTCTACACCACGCAGAATCGAGTCGAACACGTGCTCGATACCGAATGCCGTCTTGATACGGTCGCTCTGGTGCTTGCCGACGGTGCGCTTGGCGATGTCGCCCAGCGGGTAGATTCGCGTCAGGCTGTCTTCGAGTGTATAGGTGAGGCCGATGTCCCAATTCAGAATTGTGAACTGCTTGATCTTGCTCCACTCCTGGAAGTCGATCCAGCGCGGCAGCAACTCGATCGACTTATATCGGCGGCGGTTCCTGTCGTCGAAACGCTTATGCGAGTGATAGAGTGCGAATTTCTGTTTGAAGTATGATTTCGGATAGCCCTCTTTGCCAAAATAACCACCCAGTAGTCCCGCCAGCGAATCGGAGAGTTTGTTGTATCGCTCGACCGAGTCGAGAGCCTCCGATCCGAAGTCGAAGTAGACCTGATAGAGCGGTAGCACCGTAGCCAGCGGCTCGCCATCGCGCATCAGGATATCGCCACGACGTGCCTTGAGGGTTTGGGTCGTGAGGATACGATCCGAGATCGCCTCGGCATACTCGGCCGTCGACGAACTGAAATACTGGATATAGATCAAGCGCGTGATGATGACAACCACAACCACAAAAAAGGCTACGTAGAGCCACAGGGCTCGACGGCGTATCTGTCGTTTGATGGTATGTTTCTGTTCGGGCATAATGTCTTAGTCGTTGTCGATAATGTAGGTTTGAGTCGGCAGCTCTTCGAGGTTCAGACCGCGAGCCTTCGACTGCTCGATGATTGCGCTACGCGAGGTAGCCTTGTAGAGTTGCTCGGATTGGCGTATCGACTGCTCCTGCAACACGCGCAGTTCATCTTGCAGACGCGAGCGCTTGATATCCAGACGCAGCGCCGTGAAGAGAATGAAGATACTCAGGAAGAACATTCCCGCAACGAACATCAGGTAGGGATATATGTGCTGAATCTTCTCCTTGGTGAGGATCTCGCCCGTGAACAGAGCCTTGAGGGTGGTGTTCCACCAGCTGTTCTGGCGACGCTCCTCAGCCTCGCGCTCTTCTGCTTCGGCGGCCTCCTGCTCCTGGCGCAGGCGCTCGTCCTCGGCCAGATCATCTTCGGCTGCGCCACTCAGCACACGCACCACCTCCTGGCGAATACGGCGATTGCGCTCGGCATCTTCGGCCGCGCGCTCGCGCTCCTCACGAAACGAGGGGTCGATCTCAAAATCTTCGTCGTATCTCATCGGTGCGATCTGTTTTTAGAGTTTTTCGGCGGCACGCAGACGGGCACTACGCGAGCGCGGGTTGCGTGCTATCTCCTCAGCCGAGGGCGCCACAGCCTTGCGTGTCACGAGCTGCCACGGGGTGGTCGAGCGGCCAAAGAAATCCTTCTCGGCCTGCGCTGCGAAGGTTCCATTGCGCATAAAGTTCTTGACCAGACGGTCTTCGAGTGAGTGGTACGAGATGACCGACAGGCGTCCGCCCGGTCGCAACATCTTCAAACTCTGCTCCAAAGCCATCTTCAACGCCTCCATCTCGCCATTGACCTCGATGCGGAGTGCCTGAAAAAGCTTGGTGAGGAACTTACTCTCGTCCTTGCGCGGGGTGCAGGGCGCAACCGCCTCAACCAGCTGTGCGGTGGTGAGAATCGGTGCTGCGGCGCGTGCGCGAACGATGCAGTTGGCAGCCTTGTAGGGGGTGTCGATCTCGCCCCACTCGCCAAAGATGCGGGTGAGGGTCTCGGCGTCGGCCTCATTGACGATGTCGGCAGCCGAGCGACCATTGCGGTAGTTCATTCGCATATCGAGCGGCGCCTCGCCACGGAACGAGAATCCGCGCTCGGTGCAGTCGAAGTGGTGCGACGACACGCCCAGATCGGCCAGAATACCGTCGACCTGCTCCACGCCGCGATAGCGCAACGCACCGCGCAGAAAGCGGAAGTTGCTCTCGACGAAGTGGAAACGGGGATCATCGGGGCAGTTGGCCTTGGCGTCGGGGTCCTGATCGAAGCTGAACAGGCGACCGCGCTCCGAGAGTTTCGAGAGGATATGTCGCGTGTGACCTCCGCCACCGAAGGTCAGGTCAACGTACGTTCCATCAGGGTCAATCGCAAGCAAATCGACCGACTCTGAGAGTAATACGGGGGTATGATATGTAGCTGTTTCGTTCATTTTTGCATATTTGGGCGTAAAGTTACTCAAAAAAAGAGGATTTTCGCGCATATTTTCTATCTTTGTATCCATAAAAAGTCTTTTTTATGGATAGAATCGACGTCGGACAGATCTTGGAGAGCAAGGCTCCCCGTCTGAATCGCTACATACCGCGTGCCGTAATCAATTGGTTACGTGGCCTAATTCACGAGGATTTCCTCAATAACACCATCGGAAACTTCGGCGACAAACCACCAATGGAATTCATTCGCGGAGTATTCGACCTGCTCGATATTAAGCGCTCGGTCGAGGGTTTCGAAAATCTCGATCCCGAAGGTCGCTACATCTTCGCCTCGAACCACCCCTTCGGCGGTATGGACGGTATGATGCTGGCCGAGGCCATCGGTTCGCGTCTGGGCGATGTGCGCGTGGTGATCAACGACCTGCTGATGTATCTCGAGCCGCTGCGCCCGATCTGGCTGCCCGTCAATAAGCACGGCCGCCAGAATACAGCCTACGCCCGCCGTATGCGCGAAGCGTTTGAGGGACCGCTGCCGATCTTGACCTTCCCCGCGGGTTTGTGCTCGCGTCGCAAGAAGGGTGAGGTGGCCGATCTGGAGTGGCGCAAGAACTTCATCAAGCAGGCGCACTCGACTGAGCGTCAGGTTGTTCCCGTCTATGTCGAGGGTTGCCTTTCGAACCGTTTTTACAACATCTCGAACCTCCGCACAAAGCTCGGTGTGAAGTTCAATATCGAGATGATTCTGCTGGTCGACGAGATGGTGCGCCAGAAGGGTCAGACCTTCACTCTGCGCTTCGGAAAACCGATCTCGACCGAGCAACTTTCGACTATCGGATCGGTCGAGGATCAGGTGGTATTTGTACGTAAAAAGGTCTACGAAATGAAAAAATAGGTCAAAAAGTAGCGGAATCTTAACCAAAATAGCTATCTTTGTCAAAATGACCTATACTTTATGTGTGAAATGAAACCCATTATCGAGGCCGTTCCGCGCGAAGAACTCGAACGCGAATTGACTGCCGATAAGAAAATTCGTAATACCAACAAAGCCCACAACGAGATTTATGTCGTTACGGCTATCAACTCGCCTGCTGTGATGCGCGAGATTGGTCGTCTGCGTGAGGTGTCGTTCCGTGAGGCCGGTGGCGGTACGGGCGAAGAGGTCGACATCGACGAGGACGATTTGGCAACAGACGGCTATCAGCAGCTGATCGTGTGGGACCCCGCAGCACGCGAAATCGTGGGCGGCTACCGCTACATCATCAGCCATTCGTCGAACCCCGCACACCTCTCGACTGAGCACTATTTCCGCTTCTCGGAGCAGTTCCGCGAGGAGTTCCTGCCCTATACCATCGAGCTGGGTCGCTCATTCGTGCAGCCGCGCTATCAGTCGCGCGATAACAACAAGAGTATCTTTGCATTAGACAACCTCTGGGACGGTCTGGGTGCGCTCGTTGTGCTCAATCCCGAGATCCGATATTTCTTCGGCAAGGTGACAATGTACACCAATTTCGACGTTGAGGCGCGTAATATGATCATCTACTTTATGCACCGCTACTTCCCCGATAACGACAAGCTGATCGAGGGTCTCGACCCCGTCGAGATGGATATCGACTACGAGAAGTTCGACGCGATGTTTACGGGTACGGACTACAACGAGGATCACCGCACGTTGTGCCAGCAGGTGCGCGCGCGTGGTGAAACCATTCCCCCGCTGATCAACTCGTATATGAGCCTTTCGCCCACGATGCGCGTCTTCCCGACGGTTCATAACAACGATTTCGGTGCTGTTGAGGAGACGGGTATCCTGATTACCATCGCCGATATCTACCCCGCCAAGGGCGAGCGACATATGAAGTTCTAAACGGCGAGAGCTTACGATATGAAAATAATAAGGCCACCCCGCGAGGAGTGGTCTTTTTTAATAGCTATACATATATTAATGGTTTCGCGTGACGGCGAATAGCCCGAAAACAGCCCTCGAAATTAAAATTTTTGGTGCGAACACTTGGAGCTTGAAATAAAATTCATATATTTAGCTGACAAATAGATTAGTATGATGAAAAAATGTCTTTCTTTATTCCATTTAATGAGCGACAAGCAATAGAAAAATATCTGCTTAAAAATAAATATATTGATAATACAATAACCATATTTTAGTGATAATTTATGAAGCATTTACTTGTCATCATTCTTATCTTTATGGAGCTGGTCGGGTTAGCCAGCGAGCCTACATACGTGATTTTCACTTCGAATAATAGCGACACAACGGAACCGCACGTTATTCATTCGGACTACACTTCGAGTTGGGATCAAGAGGTTTTCAAGTATCCAATGCACGTTTTTCACGTCGATTGCAGACGACTGAGTGAGTATAGTATGTTCGGTTATATTGTTTACGTCGAGGAGCAGTATGACGCTAAGATTGAGAGGCGTCCCTTAGCGGATCTTGATAACATTAATGTGATCGATCTTGACAAGGAGCTGCCAACGCTCAATAAGCAGTCGATGCGGGCACTGATCAATCAAATGTATCAAGCCGAAGAGCTGTATTTCATCGACCGTAACTATATCCAAAACGATTCGGTGGCGATCTATCCGGTTCGCCGTGCCGGCTTTTAATTAATAACCGAATCGGAGGCGATGGGGTAGGCGTGAGAGCCGCCCCTTTTTTGTATATATACATATATTAATGGTTTCGCGTGACGGCGAATAGCCCGAAAACAGCCCTCGAAATTAAAATTTTTGGTACAAACGCTTGGAGTTTGAAATAAAATTCATATATTTATGGTCGCGAAATTTAGAAACTAAAACAAAATAACCTCAAAACTATGAAAAACTATTCAACTAAAGAGATCAAGAACGTCGTTCTGATCGGTGCTCCCGGCTCGGGTAAAACCACCCTCGCCGAGGCTATGGCTTTCGAAGGTAAGGTAATTGACCGTCGTGGTACTGTCGAGGGTGAGAATACTCTGTCGGACAACACCGATATCGAGCACGAATACAAACGTTCGATCTATTCGACCGCACTCTTCTCGGAGTTTATGGGTCGTAAGCTCAATATTATCGACACCCCGGGTTCGGACGACTTCTGCGGTAGTCTGTTCTCGGCTTTCAAGGTGGCTGACGTGGGTCTGTGCGTGATCAGCGCAGTCGAGGGTTTCGAGGCTGGTACCGAGATTCAGGCTCGCTACGCTCGTAAGCTCAACAAGCCCGTGATCGCTATCGTCAACAAGCTCGACGCTGAGAACGCTAATTGGGAGGAGACCATCGAGAGCATCAACGCTTCGTCGCGTGTGAAGCCCGTGATCGTGCAGTACCCCGTTAATCCCGGTCCCGGTTTCAACTCGTTCATCGACGTACTGATGATGAAGATGTATCGCTTCACCGACGAGAACGGTACCCGCGAGGAGCTCGAGATCCCCGCAGAGGAGATGGATCGCGCAATGGAGTTGCACCAGACTCTGGTCGAGACCGCAGCTGAGAACGATGAGGACCTGATGATGCTCTACTTCGACAAGGGCGCTCTGACTCAGGACGACATCCGTAGCGGTTTGAAGCTGGGTGTTGCTAAGCGTGACTGCCTGCCCGTATTCTGCTCGTCGGCTAAGCGCGATGTAGGCTCGAAGCGTATTATGGAGTTCATCATCAACGTGGCTCCCGGCCCGATGACCGCTCCCAACTTCCTCACTACCGAGGGCGAAGAGGTCGAGGCTGACGAGAACGGCGCAGCAGCTGTATTCGTATTCAAGAGCCAGGTTGAGCAGCACCTGGGTGAGATCAGCTACTTCCGCGTAATTCGTGGTAAGATCACCGAGGGTATGGAGCTCGTGAACAGCCGCACCGGTAACAAGGAGAAGATCTCGCAGCTATTTGCTGTTGCAGGTAAGAACCGTATCAAGGTTTCGGAGATGGTTGCAGGCGACATCGGTTGCACCGTTAAGTTGAAGGCTACCCGCACCAACGACACCCTGTCGGCACCCTCGACTCCCGTCGAGATCGAGCCGATCGTATTCCCCGAGCCTCGCTACCGCGCAGCTGTTAAGGCCGCTAAGCAGGGCGACGACGAGAAGCTGGGCGAGTTGCTCAATAAGGCTAAGTACGAGGATCCGACCATTCTGGTTGAGTACTCGAAGGAGTTGAAGCAGACCATCATTCAGGGTCAGGGTGAGCACCACCTCAATATCTTGAAGTACCGCCTCTCGACAGAGAAC
>JAFNVH010000017.1 GCA_017379895.1 Rikenellaceae bacterium
ATCGAGAGCATTAGCACCATCGAGCAGAGCGGTCGAGTTGAGGATCAATTTGTACTTGCCGTCCTTGTTGATCTCCTCGATAGCCTCAGCAACGAGTGCGCTGATACGGTTGTTCAGCACGAAGTTCTCCTCGTCCAATACGGCAGCCTCTTTCTGCATCGACTGCTGATAGTTCTGGATGCGCTTGTTGAGGCTCTCCTCGGTCTCGGCAGCCTTGATGCTGGTGATCAAGCCCTTCTGATACTTCTCCTGCAACTGAGCAGCCTCATACTGGAAGCCCTGCTCCTTCTTAGCCCACGACTGCTGTGCAGTTTCGAGTTTCTTTTGCAGAGCAACGCCCTCGGTCTGATAGATATCCGACATAATCAGGAGCGAGTCAGCCTTTACGAAAGCGATATCCGAGCTGGTGATAGTGGTCTGCTCCGCAGCACCCTCAGCGGGTTTAGCAGCGTTGTTGGTGCAACCCACAGCGAAGAGAGCTGCTACAACGGCTGCGAAAAGTGTTTTTTTCATACGAATTTTGTTATTTTTAGTTGTTAATTTTCGCTAATGAACTACAAAGATACAAAAAATTAATTCAATAAAACAATATAATCTTCGAAAATATTGCAACTTGAATCTCTGTGCTATGCTGTGATGTTTTCTTTGTGTTCCCGTCTGATCTTTCCGATCGAAATGTGGTTATTTGCTGTATGCTTTTGCGAAAATATGTTTCGGGTGCAATCGTGGCGTTAAATTTGCAAGCTATGACCAACGAATCTCAAAACAAAAAAACAGTTTACGATTATGAAAAATGTAGGTACTTGTATGTTAGTCTTTCTGGGTGGCGCGCTGGCCGGTGCAGCGACGGCTTTGATGGTTTCGCCCAAGTGTGGTGCAGATCTGCGCGAGTCGATTAAAGAGATGATCGACAAAGAGATGGCTGCTCTCCGTTCGCACTGCCACGAACACAAAAACAACGTGCAATAGTCGATCGGAAATGGCTGCCGAAAAGCACGAAAAAGGTAACGACCAACCTTTGGTCGAGCAGGTAACGGAGTTTCTCCAACTGCAACTTGCCGCCACCAAACTCACGGCTATCGAGCTACTCTCGTTGACGCTCAGTTATGGTTTCGGCGTATTGCTCGCCATAGGGGCAGCAATGCTGGCTTTGATGTTCTTTTTGGGCGCCATCACGCTATTGATCGCTCAGGCGATCGGATCTCTCGAATGGGCAATGATAATCGCCGCCATTGTGTTCGCCATCGTTGGCATTGTGGCCTACCGTTTACGCGAACAGATGATCACCGACACGTTGGTACGTCGGTTTGCACAGATGTTCTTTGCGACCGACAACGAACAAAACAACGATGTGCAAAATGATTGACCAACAGGAGCTTGCTCAGATCAGTTCGATGACTGAGCTGTGTCGTCGCCGCCGCGAAATCGAACAGAGAGCCGCACAATGTCGCACTCAACTCGATCGCCGCCGACAACAACTGGTCGCACGTTTCTCGCCGACCCATATTCTTGGGTATGTGGCCTCGCGCACCGAGTCGGTATTGGGCTTATATGCCGTTGTTCGCCAGATCTACTCAATAGCACATTCGATATATGCACGTATGAAGAAGGGCTGACCCGTTGCGGTCAGCCCTTCGCTATTCGTATTGCACTCGGTCGTTAGAAGACCAATGCTACACCCAGCTGAATGGCGTTTTGACTCGCGCTATTATTCGTGGTATAATTATACACATATCCAAGCGAGAAATCCATTTTGAATTTATTGGCGATATAGAGACGATAGCCACCGCCAAAACCCGCAAGCGCACCCACATTGAATCCGCCATGAAGATTCAGATTTGTACCAACGTCGGCATAATTAAACCAACCGCGCGTACGATCATTGAAGAAAAATTGCGCATTGGCATAGAGAGGAATACTCCACGCTGGCAATCTTGTATTATTCATACCCGTAGCCAAACCTATCTCCCATTTGGGCGAAATTGCATAGTTGAAATCAAGAGAAACAAAATGATGGAATGATTCGACAAACATTATCTTTTTGTCCTCCCAATAACTTGAAATTGATGGTGCAGTTGCAAATCCCGCACGATAACCGATTGAAAACGAGAATTTACGCTCCTTCAAAAGCGGCTTTTGATCTTGTGCTATTGCCGTGCTGCACAGCAACAACATTGCTAAAATACAGATAAGTCGTTTCATAATAGAAGTGTTTTATGTGGTTCTATTGCAAAAATAGCAATTATTTTTTCTCACACAATACCCCCCCATTTTTAGACTTATAGATAACATTTTAAGACTTTTAGAACAATCTTTTTTTTACAGCAAGCCAGCCTCGTAGAGAGTTACGATCTGCTCCAGCATTCGATCCTCGTCCTCGCGGTCGTACTCCGTTTTGAGGTTCGCACCGAAAATCTTAGCTACACCCTGCCAAAAGCCCGCCGTAAAACTGCCGCGAAACTCGCGCACAATCTCATACGACGAATACTCCGTTTCGCGGGCGATCAACTTCAAAAGCACCGCACCCTGCGAGCGCGTCATCTTCTTCAATACGGGCGTGTACTCCTCCTTGATCTCCTGCTCGATCTGCTTGGTGTAGGCCTTCTGCGCCTTGCGCGTGGGCAGCGTCAGTAGTTTCTCCTCCATCTCGGCCATACGTTGGCGAGCATATTTTGCGATCGGATAGGTCTTTTTGACCGCATATACCATACGCTGGTACTTGCGCAAATCGGCCGGTCTGCGGAAAACATAGATCGGCAATACCGCGATGTTCTGCACCGAGTCGCCCTGTTCAACCTCGACCCACGCGCGGGTATAACCGCGAGCACGAGGTTGCTGCGGCTGCGCCAGCGTCGGCAGCGAAAGCGTCAGCAGCAAAATGAATATGGCGATTGACTTTTTCATAATTATGTGTTACCTTTGCAAAGATAAACATAATTTTGACAACATAATTAAACGTACCAATATTTATGGAAATCGGAGCTAAATCGACCTCGACTCTTGTCGTAACCGAACAACTGACCGCAGCCGTTATGGGCTCGGGCGACCTGCCCGTGCTGGCTACACCCGCAATGATCGCACTGATGGAGAACGCCGCAATGCTTGCCGTGGCTCCCGCATTGCCCGAGGATCAGACTACCGTCGGCTCGCTGATGAATGCCTCGCACCTCAAACCGACCGCTGTGGGTGACACCGCAACCGCAACCGCTACACTCGTGGCTGTCGAGGGTCGCAAACTGACCTTCCGCGTCGAGGCCCACGATAGCGAGGGCCTGATCGGCGAAGGCGACCACGTACGCTATATCGTCGGCCGCGAGAAATTCCTCGCAAAGTTGAAGAAGTAAAAAAAGCATAAACGATGTATATCATAAACAGCCAAGATAACAGCCTAACCAAAATCGAGAAGTGCGATTTCAGATCTCTCGGTTTTGATGAGCGAAACAACCTACAAGAGTGGATTGCAAAAGAGCCATCTTCGCTTGGTGAGGAGTTATTGATAATTCAAAAAGAGTTCGATGGTTTTTCCGATACGCGCGAGCGTCTTGATCTTCTTGCGTTGGACAAGTTTGGCAATTTGGTAATCATCGAGAATAAACTCGATGATTCGGGACGCGATGTAACTTGGCAGGCGATTAAATATGCCTCATATTGTTCGAGTTTGACTAAGCAGGATATTATTGAGATTTATCAAAAATATCTCGGCACGGCTGAATCAGCCGAAGAATCGCTTTCGGAATTTTTTGGTGGGCAAGACATTTCCGATATCGAAATTAACGTCGGCAATAGTCAGCGAATATTTCTTGTTGCAGCCAATTTCCGCAAAGAGGTAACATCGTCAGTAATGTGGTTGCTCAATTTCAATATGCGAATCAAATGTTTTAAGGTTACACCCTTCAAATATAATGATCAAGTACTATTGGAATTTGACCAAATTATCCCAATTAAAGAGGCTGACGAGTACACTATCAAGGTTGCTGCTAAGAACCAATCGGAAGCACAGAGTTCAGACGCAAAGCGTATACGCCGTAACAATAGAATGAGTTTTTGGACGCAATTTATCGAGTACAATAAAAATTGTAATGGCTTATATTGTAACTCAACTCCAAATGGAGATAATTGGCTCAGCAAAACAATTAAAGGATTTGGAGGCGTTAGCATAAATATGGTTATCTGCCAAGCAAGTATTCGTACAGAGGTGTATATCTCAACAGGGAATAAAGACACAAATAAAGCTATCTTTAATTATTTGCAAGATCATCAAGATGAGATTCACTCCAAGTATGCCGATCAATTAGAATGGCAATTATTACCAGATAAAGACTCTTGTCGAATACGCGATGATCGCGAAAACTTATCTTATCTAAATCCTAACGATAGAGATAAGATCTTTGAATTCTTTATAGATTCCGCGCAAAGACTAATGGACACATTTAGTCCTTATGCCAAGAAATTCAAGAAACACTAAAAATAAAAAGGCCGTCCTTCGGGGCGGCCTAAATCGTGAATCGTGAATTGTGAATTGTGAATCGTGAATTGATTTACAGCTGTTTAAGCGACAGACGAACTGCGTCCTCGACCGAGCACGAGGGGTTATTTTTGAGCATCGCTTTGAGCGCTTTGTCCGACGCTGTGCGAGTGAAGCCAAGCATCGTTAATGCCGCCAGAGCCTCGTCGTAGATCTCATTGCCACCCTGCACCTTGTCGAGCAGCTGTCGCTCCTCGTAGGGCGTTACGGAGATCACCTTGCCACTCAACTCGACAATGATTTTCTGCGCCGTTTTCAGGCCCAGGCCCTTCACGTTTTTGAGTAGTGTGGCGTTGCCCGTTGCGATGATGTTGCGCAGTTCGTCGGGCGAGTAGGTCGAGAGAATCATTCGTGCTGTATTGCCACCCACGCCCGAAACACTCAACAGATGACGAAACAGCTCGCGTTCGAACTTCGACGCAAAACCATAGAGCAGTTGAGCGTCCTCGCGAACGATGTAGTGGACGTAGATCTTCGCCTCGGTCAGTTTTTCGATCTCGGAGTAGGTTTGGAGCGAGATGTTGATGTCGTAGCCAACGCCAGCCGCCTCGATCACAACACGCGCAGGAGTCAATTCGGTAATCTCACCCTTGATATATTCGTACATAATTTGTTGCGTTTATTCGTTATAATTGACAAATTTAAGCATTTTGCTTAATACTTGAACAACTATCGTTCAAAAAAGTGATCGAAGAGAAACATGCAGTTGTTTATTTTGTAAGTTGAGCTCTGTCAATTTGTAATTTTTGTTACATTTGCGATATGAAACAGACTCGGAAAAATAGTGTGGCATTTACGGGACACCGCGCGATGAACTTTGCTGCGGGTGACTCGACAGTGGCTCTGTGCGAGCGACTCGATGCGACTCTGCGCGAGCTGTATGCTCGTGGTATGCGCACGTTTTATAGCGGTATGGCCGAGGGATTCGACCTGTTGGCGGCGCGTGCGGTGCTCGATCTCCAACGCGAACATTCCGATGTTCAACTTATCGCGGCGGTGCCATTCCGCGCTCAGGCGGCGAGATTTTCGGCTGTCGTGCACCACGCTTACGAGCAGATTTTGGCGGCAGCGAATAGGGTAGATGTGTTGCAGGAGGAGTATTCGCGCGACTGCTTTTTGCGACGTGATGATTATATGGTCGACCGTGCGGCGACGGTCGTAGCGTGGTTTGATGGTCGCGCGGGCGGTACGGCCTATACGGTCGGTCGAGCCCGCTCGCTCGGCTGCGAAGTGATCAACCTCTACCGCGACGGTCAAATGGAACTATTCTAACCGAAAAGACGAAAACCCCACCTCGAATGGCGGGGTTTGTTATGTCTGGTGCGTGACACTACTCCTGGTCGTAGCCGAAACGACGCAGCTGGCGGTCGTTGTTACGCCAATCGTCGTTGACCTTAACGAAGAGCTGCAGGAAGACCTTCTTGTCGAGGAAACGCTCCAAATCCTCGCGTGCCTGCATACCGACGCGCTTCAACTTCTCGCCCTTGTGGCCGATGATGATGCCTTTCTGGCTGTCGCGCGTAACGTAGATAGTTGCTGCGATGCGATCGATCTTCGGCTCCTCGCGGTACTCCTCAATAGCGATCTCGACGCTGTAAGGCACCTCCTTGTCGTAGTTGAGGAAGATCTTCTCGCGGATAATCTCCGACGCAAAGAAACGCAATGTCTTGTCGGTCAGTGTATCTTTCGGATAGTAGGGCTCGCCCTCGGGTAACATCGAGAGGATCAGGTCGAACAGACCGCCCACGTTGAAATTCTCCTTCGCCGATACGGGAACGATGCGTGCCGAAGGCATACGCTCGTGCCACTGCTCGACCAGCGCTTCGAGAGCCTCGGGCGTTGTGAGGTCGATTTTGTTGATTACGACGATTGTCGGAATGTCGCTCTGCGCCACCTTGTCGAGGATCTCGGCCGAGCGATCGGTATGCTCGACGGTGTCGGTCACGTAGAGCAGCACGTCAGCGTCCTTCAATGCTCCGCGCACGAAGCGCATCATCGACTCTTGGAGTTTGTAGTTGGGTTTGAGAATACCCGGCGTATCCGAGTAAACAATCTGAAAATCATCGCCATTGACAATACCCATAATACGGTGGCGCGTGGTCTGCGCTTTCGAGGTGATGATCGACAGACGCTCACCCACGAGCGCGTTCATCAACGTCGATTTACCGACGTTCGGGTTGCCAATAATATTTACAAAACCTGATTTGTGCATAGTTTATTGTGTTAAATAAAAGGGGCTTCCGCACACTTGTCGGATAACCCCTTCTATCGTTTTTGTTCAAAGTCTATCGACGGAAACCGCCACCGCGACGCATCTGCGCCATCTTCTGCTGCAAGCCGCCGCCCGCAACCATCTTCATCATCTTGCGAGTCTGGTCGAACTGTTTGAGCAGCTTGTTCACGTCAGCCATCGTCGTACCGCTACCCTTGGCAATACGCTCACGGCGCGAGGCGTTGATGATCGACGGATTCTCGCGCTCGGCAGGAGTCATCGAGCCGATGATAGCCTCGGTCTGCTTGAATGCATCGTCGGGAATATCAATATCTTTTAGAGCCTTGCCCATACCGGGGATCATCGAGGCAACGTCCTTCAAGTTACCCATCTTCTTCACCTGGTCGATCTGAGCGAGGAAGTCGTTGAAGTTGAACTGATCCTTCACCAACTTCTTCTTCAACTTGCGAGCCTCCTCTTCGTCGTACTGCTCCTGAGCGCGCTCAACTAGCGAAACGACGTCACCCATACCGAGGATTCGGTCAGCCATACGTTCGGGGTGGAACACCTGCAAGGCGTCCATTTTCTCGCCGTTCGAGATGAACTTCAAGGGCTTGTTTACTACCGAGCGGATCGAGATCGCGGCACCACCACGAGTATCACCATCGAGCTTGGTAAGTACCACGCCGTCGAAGTCCAAACGATCGTTGAACTCGCGTGCGGTGTTCACAGCGTCCTGACCCGTCATCGAGTCAACAACGAACAGCGTCTCGCAAGGATTCACCGCAGCCTTCACTGCCTCGATCTCCTGCATCATTTGCTCATCGACAGCCAGACGACCTGCCGTATCGACGATTACCGTATTGATCGTTTTGCTACGAGCGTAGCGAATAGCGTTCTGTGCGATCTCAACGGGGTTTTTGTTACCCTCTTCGGTGTAGACCTCGACACCAACCTGCTGACCGAGGATTTTCAACTGATCGATAGCCGCAGGACGATAGACGTCACCGGCAACGAGCAACACCGAGCGATTGCGCTTTGTGCGCAACATCGACGCCAATTTACCCGAGAAAGTGGTCTTACCCGAACCCTGCAAACCTGCGATCAGGATCACTGCGGGCGAGCCTTCGAGGCGGATGTCGGTTGCTGTACCACCCATCAAAGCGGCCAATTCGTCGCGTACGATCTTGGTCATCATCTGACCCGGCTTAACCGATTTCAGTACGTCCTGACCCAGCGCTTTTTGCTTTACCTGATCGGTGAACGACTTAGCTACCTTGTAGTTAACGTCGGCATCAATCAGCGCGCGACGGATCTCCTTGACCGTTTCGGCCACGTTGATCTCAGTGATGCGGCCCTCACCTTTAAGGATCTTAAATGAGCGTTCGAGTTTATCTGTTAAGTTTTCAAACATATCCTATTTCGATTTATTTCGGAGCGCAAAGATACGATTTTATTTTAATTTACAACTTTTCGTAAGCCTCTTTCAACTGAGCCATTGCCTGTTCGAGCACCGAGCGCGAGGTGCCTATGTTCATACGAACAAAACCGCGACCCTCTTCGCCGAATGTTGCGCCGTTGTTCAGACCGATGCGCGCCTTGTTGGTCCAGAAGTCGAGCATCTGGTCGTGCTCCATACCCAGATCGCGGCAGTCGAGCCACATCAGGAATGTGCCCTGCTGCTTGTAGTGACGGATCTTGGGGCAGTTCTCGTCGAGGAATTTACCAACGTAGTCGATGTTGCCTGCGATGTATTCCATCATCTCGTTGAGCCACTCTTCGCCCTCGTTGTAAGCCACTTCGAGAGCCGCTGTGCCGAAGATGTTGCCGCTACCTGCGTGAGTGCGGTCGCACTCAGCGTTGAACTTAGCGCGCAGCTCCTCATCGGGAATGATCGTAACCGATGTAGCCAAACCTGCGATGTTGAAGGTCTTGCTCGGCGCAGTCAGCGTGATTGTGCGGTGCGCCAGATCCTCGTTGAGCGACGCGATGCTACGGAACTCATTGGGCTTGATGATCAGGTCAGCGTGAATTTCGTCCGAGATGATCTTCACGTCGTGCTTGCGGCACAACTCGCCCACGCGCAGCAGTTCCTCCTCCGAGAAGACGCGACCCGTCGGGTTGTGGGGCGAGCAGAAGAGCAGTGCCTTTGCACCTTCCAACTTGCGGTCGAGGTCTTCGAAATCGATTTCAAAACGACCATCGACGATCTTCATCGGGTTGTTGATCAGACGGCGGTTGTTCTGATTGATCATATCTGCAAACGGCGGATATACAGGCGGTTGGATCACAACGCTGTCACCCTCGTTGGTCAATGCGCGAATTGCGAAAGCAAAGCCTGCCACCACGCCGGGCGAGAACCCGAGCCACTCGCGCTCGACCGTCCAATTGTGGCGACGCTTCTGCCAGCTGACGATAGCGTCGAAATAGCTTGCGGGACGAATACCGTAGCCATAAACTTGATGATTAGCGCGACGAATCACCGCCTCGGTAATCTCGGGCATCACTTCAAAATCCATATCGGCGATCCACATCGAGATGATGTCGTCACGACCGAAGACATTGAGATTTTCGTCGAATTTGATACAAGCGGTTCCTTTACGACAAGGAACAGAGTCAAAGTTATATTTCATTTTTTGTCAATTAATTGCACATTGAGAGCCTTAGAGCGTACAAATATATAAAAAAAACGTGTATCTTTGACCCCTGAAAACGATATATTATCATTCGATGAATAATTTTGATGAGAAAAAGGGTGGACAGCACGTCGTGACTGACGCCCCCACCTACCAGAAATTTGCGCGCGACAAGCGAGTTCGCACCACTGGTGCTGTGAAAGTTGAGCCCGTTTCGCGCCGTGAGAATGCGGAGAACACCAACCGTGAAGGTCGCACGTTCAACCGCGACGAGCGTAGCAACTACAAGCGTTCGTATAACAACGATCGAGGCAGCCGTCCGATGGACGAGAATCGCCTTCGCGCATCGTATAACCCCAATTTTACACGCGACAATCGTCCTGCATTCCGTTCGGAGGAGTCGGGTGAGGAGCGTCCGCGCCGTCAGTTCAACCGCGACTTCAATCGCGACGGCGAGCGCCGCACATTCAACCGTGATTTCAACCGCGACGGCGAGCAGCGTCCCTATAACCGCGAGCGCCGATTCAATTCGGAGGATCGCCCGCAGCGTTCGTTCAATCGCGACTATAATCGTGATAATCAGCGTGATTTTAATCGCTCGGAGCAGTTGGGCGAAGAGCGTCCGCGTCGTCAGTTCAACCGCGACTTCAATCGTGATGGCGAGCGCCGCACTTTCAACCGCGATGGCGAGCGTCGTCAGTTCAATCGTTCAGAGCGTTCGAATGGTTTCCGCCAGCGCGATGAGCAGGGTGGTTTCCGTCAGCGTAACGACGAGCAGCGTCCCGCAAAGCGCCCCGTTCGCACCAAGTCGGCATACAGCGCAGGCGAGATTCCCGAGTCGTATCCTCGTTTTGCAGCACCTCAGCAGGAGGGCGAGATTCGCCTGAATCGTTATATCGCTCAGTCGGGCTTATGCTCGCGCCGCGAGGCTGACGAGCTGATCGCTGACGGCAAGGTTACGGTTAATGGCGTTATTGTTACCGAGATGGGTACGAAGGTTCAGCAGACCGACGAGGTGTGCGTGAACGAAAGTCGCGTAGTGAGCGAGAAGAAGGTTTACATCTTGATGAATAAGCCTAAGGGCTACGTTACGACAGTCGAGGACGACCACGCTACCAAGACCGTAATGGACATCGTGAAGGGCGCTTGTGCTGAGCGTATCTATCCCGTAGGTCGCTTGGATAAGAATTCGTTGGGCGTGCTGTTGATGACCAACGATGGCGATTTGACCAAGACCCTGACTCACCCCTCGTTCGAGAAACGCAAGGTATATCAAGTGACTCTCGATAAGCCGCTTACGAAGGCTGATATGGAGCAGATTGTTGAGGGTATTACCCTCGAAGACGGCTTTATCCAGGCTGATGAGGTTAGCTACGTGAACGAGAGCAAGAAGGAGGTTGGCATCGAGATCCACTCGGGTCGCAACCGTATCGTGCGTCGTATTTTCGAGCACCAGGGCTATACGGTTACCAAGCTTGACCGCGTGCTGTTTGCTGGTCTGACGAAGAAGAATTTGAAGCGAGGCCAGTGGCGTTTCCTGACTCCTCAGGAGGTCGGAATGCTCAAGTCGGGCCGTTATGAGTAACCTATCGGTTGCAAACAGAATATAACAAATCGAGGGTCGCCTCATTTCGGGAGCGACCCTCACTCTTTGTACGCGCGAGCCGATTTAGAACGCGAAACCGACGCCAAACGTAAATGCGTGTCCGTTATATTTGCCGGGTTGGATAATGTAATCGCTATTAGCAACCATAACCTCGCCATATTTTTGTAGGAAGTTATAACCGAGTGTGAGATCAATTTTGAAACGCGGTGCGATATGGAATCGGTAACCACCGCCAATGCCGGCCTGCATACCTGCTTTGATTTTGTCAGTGCCACTGAAATTGACACCCATATTTGCGTAAGTGAGCCAACGACTGCTATTTACGTCGCTATTCCAAAAGTGCTTTGCCTCAAAAAGCAAAGGAACGCCATAGCCTGTATAACCCGTAACTAAACCTGCCGTCCAACGCGGGGTAACAGCATAGTCAAAATTAAGGGTCAGCATATGCATATCGACGTATGCGTCTTTAACTTTCTGTTTGCCAATAATGTCGTTTTCGATAGTTGTGGCTGCAAAAATTGCGTAGTCATAACCAATACCAAACGAGAACGGACCTTTGGGTTTCTTTTGTGTTTCGGTTGATGTCTGTGCCGCTGCACTCGCTGCGAGTAAAAGCATTACGGCAAATGTGATAAGTCTCTTCATAATGCTACAATTTTAAGTGGTTTTTGATATGTTAAATACTTAACGTATAGGGCTGTGTATTTATTATCCAGTCTGAATGAAATAAATATTTCTTAACTTTTGCAAAGATAATAATTCCCCCCCCCTGCAATTTTTTTGCCATAAAAATGTTGTTACGGAGTGATTTTTTTGAAAATTCGCTGATATACCTATATATAATAATTACGCGCGGGGGATAATGCCCTTGATTCCGCCCGCCATAAGGTATTGCAGCACGCCGCGCGCAACCATAAATAGCAGGAATGCCAACCACAGAGCATCGTTGCCCAACGCGCCACGCAGCGAGAAGAAGATCGCAAAATAGAGTGCCAAAGCGCAGACCATCGAATTACGCAATATGCGCGTCATTGTCGCACCGATCATAATTCCGTCCATTAGGAACGGCGCAAAACCCGCTAACGGCGCGATGATAATCCACACTCGATACCTCGCCGCCGTAGCCATAATTGTCGCCGTTTCGGTCGGGTCTCCATCGACAAACAGCCTTAGCAACCACTCCCAGCCAACTGTATATGCCGCCACATAAACAAGCGCAATCACCAGACTGATACGGAACATACGCCCCGCCGCATCGCGCAACGACTCAGCATCACGCGCTCCGACAAAACGTCCCGTCAGTGCCTCCGCCGCATATGCCACGCCGTCGCTCATATACGAGAAGAGTGAGAAGAGTTGCATCATCAGCGAATTGACCGCCAAAATTGTCGGGTCGCCCATTCGTGCCGCTGCCGCAGTGAAGAATGTGTAGACCACACACAGACAGAAAGAGCGAATGAATATATCTCGATTGACCGCAAAGAAACGGCCCATAGCCTGCAATTTGAGCGCACGGCGCAGATTTGCCAACCGCACCACATCACGATAACGCCACGCGATAGCCACCGCCGCCATTGCCACACCACTATATTGTGCCACGACTGTACCCCAGGCGACACCCTCTAAGCCCATTCGCAGACCGAATGCAAACCAAATGCTGCAACCGATATTGACAACATTCTGCGCCAGCGCGATTGTCATCGGGGTAGAGGAGTTCTGCATACCGATAAACCAACCGTTGAGCGCAAAGAGCGAGATTGCCGCCGGTACCGCCCATATACGCGCAAAGAAGTAACGACGCACCAATTCGTCGCCATTCATCAGCCAAATAGCGAAATCACCAACGGGACGACGCAACGCCAGGAGTAGGGTAGCGAGTATCACCGCCATCACGCAACCGCGCACCAGCAGATCAGCGCACTCCTCCTTGCGCTTGGCACCGAAGGCCTGCGCCGTCAGTCCGCTTGTGCCCATACGCAGGAACGAGCAGTTCCAATAGATGAAATTGAAGATCGAGGTTCCGATTGCCAGCGCACCGATCGTGGCGGTAGAGTCGCCCAGACGTCCCGCAATAGCCATATCGGCCATGCCCAAAAGAGGCACGGTCACGTTCGACACGATATTCGGAATCGTAAGTCGCCATATCTCGCGGGTCATCGGTTTCATAGCGATCGTTTGAAAAGCACAAATATAATATTTTGTAGACTGAAAAACAAACCAATCCGTAACCTTTGTAACTTGCTGAGATACAGAGCGAGGGCTTTCCTGCTCGGAAAATAGTTAAAAAATATGTTGCAAATTAAAAGTTTTTGTATAATTTTGTGTTATTGTACGTCTGTGCAGGAGGTGCATTTGAAACGGAAAACGCAAACAAACTTAATATTAATTCTAAAAAATCTGTAACTTATGAAAAACATTTTTCGCCGAGTGATGGGTATGCTCGCAGTTGCTTTTATTGCGGCTACATCGCTCACTATGGTTGCTTGCTCTGAGGAGGAGGTTGCTGAGCCGAAGCGTTTGGCAGCTCCCGATGTAGATGTTATCTACCGCTCGGAGTCGTTCGATGTGACTTGGAAGGCTGTTGAGGGTGCTGACGGTTACGTTTACTCGCTCAATGGTGCTGAGGAGCAGACCACTACTGCTACTTCGGTTAAGTTCGCAGGCCTGAAATTCGGTTCGACAAATACCTTGAAGATTAAGGCTGTTGACTCATCGAAGGCGTTTGCTGATTCGCAGTGGAATACCGTTAACCTGACTTTGAACACCGCGTTCAAGCTGGGTCAGATCGAGTTGGCTGTATCGGGTCAGACTGCATCGTCGTTCGTGGTATCGTGGAACGCTGCTGAGGGCGCTGAGTATTACGAGGTTGTTCTTGGTAATGGCGCAGTTGAGAATGTAAGCGGTCTGCAGAAGGAGTTTACCGGCCTTGCAGAGGGTGCTTACACAGTTAAGGTTCGTCCCGCATCTTCGGACGCTGACTATGCTGAGGCTGCTTGGGTAAGCGTTACAGCTAAGACTCAGGTGACTATCGCAAACAGCGAGGCTGCTAACAGCTATCTTATCGAGGAGGCTGGTGCTTACGCTTTCGCTCCTTTCAAGGGTAACTCGGGTGAGTCTGTTGAGGGTGTAGCTGGCGCAGCTCTGCTATGGCAGGATACTCCGGGCCTGATCACCAATGTTGGTTTCGTTGATTCGAAGATTACTTTCGCAGTTGCTGAGGGTGTTTACGGTAACGCTGTTGTTTACGCTTATGGCGCAGCTGGTAATGAGGTTGCTTTGTGGAGCTGGCACATCTGGGTGCCCGAGCAGCAGGTTGAGGCTTTGGGTATGGTTACCGGCTTTAAGGTGATGAATATGAACCTCGGTGCAACTACTCCCGCTGCTGCTGATGTCAATGCTTATGGTCTGCTCTACCAGTGGGGTCGTAAGGATCCTTTCACTGGTTCGCCTTCGCTGACCGGTACCACTGCTACCGTTGCTAAGCCGATCTACAACATCGACGGCGAGGAGGGTAAGTTTGCAGTTTCGACCTCTACTCAGTCGGTTGAGTACTCGATCGCTAACCCCGCAACCTTCATTTCTCCCTTGTATGTAGACTACACCGACTGGTGCTCGACTCCCGATGACAGCCTTTGGGGTAACCCCGATGGTAACTACCGTGAGGCTGGCTCGTTGAAGTACTACAACTTGGGCGAGAAGTCGATGTACGATCCCTGCCCCGCAGGTTGGCGCGTGCCTCCCATTATGGCCTTCTCGAAGTTCACTTCGACTGGTGCTGCTGTAATGGGTGACTATTCGAAGACCGCAGTTGCTGACCGCAATGGTGATGGCGTAGTTGATGCTAACGACTATAACTACGGCTACTATCTGACTGTATCGGGTAATACTGTTAGCTTCTTCCCCGCTGCTTCGCGTTGGTATGGTGCATACGCTGCACTCTACGGTTCGGTCGCAGGTCACTCGGGCGTTTATTGGTCGAACTCGGTATACAAGAGCACCTTGTCGTCGCAGGCTACGAGCAAGATGGCTACCGCTTGCTTGAGCTATATGAGCCCCGCTGCTGCTGGTACTTGCTTTGTTTCGGCTAACACCGGTTCGGCACGTTCGGATGCAAGCTCGGTACGTTGCGTTGCTGACGTCGAGTAATCGAAAAAAGGTAGTTATACCTTAAAATAAATAGCCATATCGGCCGATACTTTGTGTGTCGGCCGATTTTTTGTGCCTAAAATCGCCCATAATCGCCCATAAAATGGTGAAAATGTGAAAAAAATAGCGCGCATTTTTTTTATTAAAAAATAATCACTACCTTTGCACGCCCATAATAATGGGTTTGGATCAATTAAACAAGTATTAATTTAAACGTAAAACAAGTGGATTCATTAAGCTACAAGACTATCTCGGTGAATGCAGCGACAGCAAACAAGGAGTGGGTGCTGATCGACGCTAATGGCGAGGTATTGGGACGTCTTGCATCGCAGATCG
>JAFNVH010000018.1 GCA_017379895.1 Rikenellaceae bacterium
GATAGTTCCCTTCGTAGCGATATTTATATCTGCTACTATTTCGAGAGTTGTATCGTCCTGACCAAATTTTTGCCATACGACTCTCATTGGAGTTAATTCTTTCGGGATTTTGCGCAAAACTATTATTCGGCAAGCAGAAAATCGCTATCACGAGCAGAAATAAATATCGTTTCATAGTTGTAGGGTTTTAGGTTAATAAATGTCGTTTTCGCAAATATAAACATTAGGTTTCTAAATTCAAAGTCTGTCCTGCTAAAAATCAACAAATTAGTGTGATTTTCTCGAAAACAACCAAGTTCGGGGGCTGAGTTCACGCCTCGTCGAGGCGTGTCATCATTGGCGGGTCGCCCTTCGGGCGAGCCCCCCCCACCCGCCAATGATGAGCAAAGGCTGCGACAAAGAAAATAATCGTGAATCGTGAATTGTGAATTGTGAATCGTGAATTGAAAAAGCCGCACCCGAGGGGTACGGCTTTCAATCATTGCAATCGCAACTATATTACTTGCGGCGCTGCTGGTGCTGCTGAGCCTGCTGCTGACGCTGCTCGCGCAACATCTCCTGCTGCTGCTTCAACAACTCCTCATAACGCTGCTGGAAGTTGCTCTTCTTCTTGTTCTTTTTCTTCTTGGCATTAGCCTGCATCTGCGCGCGAACCTTATCATCATCAAGCATTGCGCGAATAGCGTAGGTCAAACCAATGGTGATCAACTGCGATACGAAGTAGTAGTAGCACAAGCCACTCGAATAGCTATTGAACCACAAGAGCATCATCACGGGCATCATATAGAGCGTCATAAACTTCATACCTGCCATCTGAGGCTGCGACGATGCGGTCTGCTGATAGTTGATCCACGAATAGACAAACAGCGAAACAGCCATCAATAGTGCGAACAAGCTCACGTGGTCGCCATACCAAGGAATATTGAACGGCAGGTTGAGCACGCTATCGTAGGTCGAAAGGTCCTCTGCCCACAAAAAGCTCTCACCACGCAATTCAATCGAGGCGGGGAAGAAGCGGAACATCGCAATCAAGATAGGCATCTGGATCAACATCGGCAAGCAACCACCCATCGGGCTAACACCTGCACGCTGATAGAGTTCCATCACGGCCTGCTGCTTCTTCATTGCATCGTCGGGATTGGGATAGCGAGCGTTGATCTCGTCCATTTCGGGCTTAATGACGCGCATCTTTGCCATCGACACATACGACTTGTAGGTCAGGGGCGAGATGAGGATCTTGATCACGATAGTCATAATCAGAATGATCCAACCGAAGTTGCCGATATACTTGCTCAGGAAGTCGAACATCGGAATCACAAACCATCGGTTTACCCAACCGAAGATACCCCAACCCAGCGGGATCAGGCGCTCCAAATGCAGAGGCTCGTCGTTCTCCGATACGCACTTATTGAGGATCGAATACTTGTTCGGGCCGAAGTAGAATTGGAACTTGTAGTCTGTCACTTCGTTCGAGTAGGGAATCGACATCGTTGCATTGAAGCTCTTCAACTCCTCCGAGCCCTCGGGGAAAGTCGTGTAGCGCATCGACGCATAGTCGAAGTTATCCTCGGCGATCAGTACCGACGAGAAGAACTGCTGCTTGAATGCCACCCAATTAACGCGAGTATTCTCGGTCTCCTCAGCGCGCTCGCCAACCGACAACTCCTCGATCGAGCTCTCGTTCGGGAAGCGATAAGCGATCGTAGTCGCCATATTCTCGGTCTGGAAACCCTTCTCGTTTCGGAGCGAGATACTGCGCCAAACAACCTCCAACTGTGTCTGGTTGCTCATCAATGAGTTCATATCGACCATACGCACGTCGAAGTCGATCATATAGTTGCGTGCGGCCGACTCTGAGTCATATACCTTATAAATATATTCGATAGCCGACTCGCCGCTGACGGGCAGACGCATCACCACCTGCTGGTAGTCGTCGATCTTCTGCACCGGCTCAACCACGAATGCATACTCGCGCGTATTGAGGCGAACGTTGTTCAGACCATTGCGCACATACATACAGATATCGAACTCGGCCGAACCCTCGCGCATCAACTGCACGTGCTCGGTGCGCTCGCCCTCGGCATAGCGCATATAATCCTTCAACTCGACGCCCGTAATCTGCGCACCACGATTCGAGAACTCAACCTTGATCACATCGTTCTCGACAGTGAAGGTCTGATCTGCGCCCTTCAACGCGGCATACAGATCATCGCCCAAATTTGCGTTCAGTGCCTCATCAGCACGCTGCTGGCGCTGCTCGGCAGTAAGTGTGTCCCCTGCGATTGTAGCCATCTCGGCTGCAACTGCCGTCGTATCCGCATCAGCGGTCGGATCGGCAAGCTCAGGGTGTGCAGCAAGCCACTCGGCCTGCGCCTTCTGGTAATCCTGCTGCTGTTTGTTCGAATAGAAACTATATCCGATCAGCAATGCGCCGACCAAGACAAGTCCGATAATTGAATTTTTATCCATCTCAAATTGTTAAGTTGCACATTAATTTCGCACCGCACCTACTACTTCTTGTTCGCCAACGCTGCTGCAACAAATGCCACGAACAGCGGGTGGGGATTCAGTACGTTGCTATTGTATTCGGGGTTATACTGCGTTGCCACAAACCAGGGGTGATTATCCAACTCCATAACCTCGACAAGACCCGTCTCGGGATTGATACCCACTGCACGCATACCTGCTGCCTCGAACTCATCCAAATAATCGTTATTGAATTCGTAACGGTGGTGATGACGCTCAGCGATAGTCGTTGCATTATAAGCGCGACAAACCTTCGAGTGAGGATCCAGGTGGCAAGCATACGAACCACGACGCATCGAGCTACCCTCCGACAGACCCTTCTGAGCCTCCATCAGATCAACTACAGGGTGCGGAGTCATCTCCATCTCGGTCGAATTAGCCTTCTCGTAACCCAACACATTGCGAGCGAACTCGATCACAGCGCACTGCATACCCAAGCAAACACCGAAGAACGGCACATTGTTCTCGCGGGCATACTTAACTGCGGTTAGTTTACCGTCGATACCGCGATTACCCGAACCCGGGGCAACCATAATACCATTCATATTGCCCAGGAGCTCCTCGGCTGTGTCGGGAGTAACCTTCTCGGCAGCAATCAGATGCAGTTTAACCTTACAATCGTTCATTGCGCCTGCGTGAACATACGACTCGATGATCGACTTATATGCATCGGGCAGTTCGACATACTTACCGACCAATGCGATATCAACACGCTGCGAAGGATTCTTTACCTTATCAACGAAGGCCTCCCAAGCCTTCATATCCGACGGCTTATCGGCGGGCAGATTCAACTTCTCCAACAGTACCAAATCCAAATTCTGCTCACGCATCTTCAAAGGTACCTCATAGATTGTCGGAACATCCATCGACTCAACCACAGCCTGAGGATCGACATTGCAGAACAGAGCCACCTTGCGGCGCACCTCCTGAGGCAGATGGTGCTCACTGCGCAACACCAGCACATCGGGCTGCAAACCATTCTCCAACAGCGCCTTAACCGAATGCTGTGTAGGCTTGGTCTTCAACTCAGCACTTGCTGTCATATAGGGTACCAAAGTCAGATGTACCAATGCCGAATTGCGATAACCGAGCTGATAACGCAACTGACGTACCGACTCGATATAGGGCAATGACTCGATATCACCTACCGTACCACCAATCTCGGTAATGATCACATCGTAGATCTTCTTAGCCGACAACAACTGAATACGGCGCTTGATCTCGTCAGTAATGTGAGGAATAACCTGCACGGTCTTACCCATATATTCGCCACGACGCTCCTTATTGATTACGCTCTGGTAGATTTTACCCGTCGTTACGGTATTTGCGCTCGACGTCGGCATAGCAGTGAAACGCTCATAGTGGCCCAGGTCGAGGTCCGCTTCAGTACCGTCATTAGTCACATAGCACTCACCGTGCTCATAGGGATTCAACGTTCCCGGATCGACATTGATATAGGGGTCGCACTTCTGAATTGTAACAGAGTAGCCGCGTGCCTGCAACAGACGCGCAATCGACGAAGATATAATACCTTTGCCGAGTGACGAGGCGACACCGCCGGTCACGAAAATGTACTTGGGCTTATTAGCAGTTGACATAGTCGTAGATATTTTATAAATTTTGAAACTTCGTTGTAGATTATATTTGTTGTGTGTTTAGTTCTCAGCCTGCTCCTCTTCGCGATCGATCAGCTTAACCTTCTCGATGGTTTCAGCCATCTCAGCCTTAGCCTTAGCGATCTTCACACGCACATCGTTGATCATCGACTCAGCATTCTTCGAGTGAGCGAAGAAGCCGATATTATTCTCCAACAACGCGATGTCCGCTTCGAGTTGCTTTACCTTATTATATAAGCGCTCACGCTCCGAACGCAGACGCTTCTCACCCGACGCCTTCATCGACGAGAGTTTCGAGCGGAAACGATCCATCGAGCGATCGTGCTCCGAGCCGCGCAACGTCGCAAACATTGCATCAACAACTTCCTTGTACTGTTTCTGCAATGCATCCTTATGCTTGATGGGCACATAACCAATCTCGTTCCACTTGCGCTGGAAAGTCTTGATAGCCTCAAAACCACCCTCCTTAACGTCACAAGCCTTCATCTGCTCCAACAACTCACGCTTAGCCTGCAAATTGCGCTCCTGCTCGTTATCAACCGACGAGAAATGAGCCGCTTTACGTTCGAAGAAGTAGTCGCACGCTGCGCGGAAACGCTTCCACACTGCATCCGAATGGCGACGCGACACGGTGCCAATCTCCTTCCAACGCTTCTGCAATGCAATCAGTTCATCAGCGGTCTTTTTCCAATCCTCGCTATCCTTGATCGACTCGGCAGCCTCGCAAATCTCATTCTTCAATTGCAGATTGTGATCCATCTCAGCCTTCAACTGAGCATAGTAGTCACGCTTCAATGCGAAGAAACGATCGCAAGCATTACGGAAACGCTCATAGATGCGGGTATTATCCTTTTTCGGTGCAAAACCGATTGTCTTCCAAACCTTCTGGATCTCCAACAGACGATCGTTAGCCTTGTTCCACTCCTTACGCGAAGTGATCATCTGCTCCGACAACTCCTCTGCTTTCACGCAAAGCTCGGTCTTCATCTCGAGGTTCTTCTGCTGCTCACCCTTGAGTGACTCGAAGTGTTCCTGGTGCGCCTTATTGATACGCGAACTTGCCAACTTGAAACGCTCCCAGAGAGGCTCCTTAAATTCGTTTGCTACAGGACCCGTCTCGCGCCACTCGTCGTGCAACTTCTGCAACTTGCGGAATGCCGAAACAATCGATGAATCCATAACCAGCGTCTCAGCCTGCTCACAGAGCGAAATCTTTGCCTCGTAGTTCTTCTTCAAATCTAGATCGCGCAACTCCTTGTTGATTTTGATGAAGTTATAGAAGTTCTCAACGTGCAGGTTATATGTCTCCCACGTATCCTTCACATTCGCCTGAGGAACGGGACCCGTCTCTTTCCAACGCTGTTGTAATTCGCGGAATTTGTTGAACGTATGGTTGAGAGTCTCATCGCTATTAACCAACTCCTTCAATTCGTCGATAATGGCGAGTTTCACTTTCAGGTTCTCCTCCTTGGCATTCTCCAAGCCCGCAACGAACTCATCACGCATCTTGCGATAACGAGCGAACAGCTCTTTTAGGCTTACCTCCTCGCCATCAACTGAGGGCGAAAACTCCTCCTCGTTGCCACCAGCATCGAGGAACTCCTTACGCTGTGCCTCGACCTCGACACGACGCAATTTGTAGAATGCTATTTTGATAGCCTCAGCATCACCACGCAGGTTCTGCACGGGCTTTGTTTCCAACAGTTGTGCAAACAATTCGATCAGTTCGGCCTTGCTCTTACCAACGAGCGACTGCTCATCGGTTGCCATCTGCGATTCAGGCTGGGCCTCCTCTTCGGGCGTAGCCTCGCCTAAATCAATGCCGGCATTGTCGGCAGCAAGACGAGCCTCCTCGTCCGAAAAATCTACGCTCTCGGCCACTTCGGGCTCCTCGGCGTTAATAGTTGCGACAACCTCCTCGGGCTGTACTTGGGCAGTTACATTGTGCACATCTTCAGCATTGCTGACTTGTTCCACGGGAACAGACTTGTTGGAAACTTTGGTGTCCATACTTCAATAAAGGTTTAAGAGTGATCAGGTTACAACGTTTAGGCCACGCCTAAACATAGTTTAACAAGCAAAGGTAAAACTTTTTATTCGATTGCGCAAGTACTTTTTGACAAAAAACGACCAATCTGCCAACACGCGCACACATTATGCGCGACTCACGACAAGTAATCCGACGACCTTCGAGAACCACTACCCTTTCGACTCTTTGGCAAATCGACCCAACGGTACCCCGAAAACTATACGAAAGGTAACGAATTATTATCGAATCTACCGAATTTGCACGTTTTTCTCAAACACGGCTGTTTGCTGCTTAAAAAATTTTCTGTATATTTGTGTGCCGAATAATGGACTCAAAAAATTAACAAAATAAAATCACATTAAAACAATGAACATTCTTGTATTGAATTGCGGTAGTTCGTCGATCAAATATCAGGTGATCGATATGAACGATGCAAGCCACAAATTGCTGGCCAAAGGCCTGGTCGATCGTATTGGTCAGGCAGAGGGCGATCTGAAGCACAAACCCGTAGGCAAAGAGACTCTCGAACTCCACCAGCCCATCGCTGATCACAATGTGGGTATCGACCTGATTCTCAAAGCTCTGATCGACCCCGTTTATGGCGTTATCAATTCGTATGACGAGATCAATGCCGTCGGTCATCGTGTTGCTCACGGTGGCGAGCATTTCAGCGGTAGCGCACTCGTTACTCCCGACGCTATCGAGAAGGTACGCGACTGCATCAAGATGGCTCCGCTGCACAACCCCGCAAACTTGCAAGGCGCATTGTCGATGGCTGAGATTCTGCCCAACGTTCCGCAGGTATTCACCTTCGACACCGCTTTCCACCAGACTATTCCCGCACACAACTATCTCTACGCTATTCCCTATAAATACTACACCGAGGAGAAGATCCGCAAATATGGTTTCCACGGCACAAGCCACAAGTTCGTAGCTAAGGCTGCGGCTGATATGGTTGGTTTGGACGTTGAAAAGTCGCGTATCGTAACCTGCCACGTTGGTAACGGTGCTTCGATCACCGCTATCAAGTTCGGTAAGTCGTTCAACACCTCGATGGGCTTCACCCCCGCCGATGGTCTGTGTATGGGTACTCGCTCGGGTCAGATCGACCCCTGCGCGTTGATCCACATCGCTCGCAACGAGAATATGACTTACGACGAGATGGATGCTTTCATCAACAAAAAGTCGGGCATTCAAGGTCTGACCGGCATTTCGAGCGATATGCGAGATATCGACGATGCATACGAGGCTGGCGTACAGATCGCTATTGAGGGTCGTGACCTCTATTACAACCGCGTTAGAAGTTTCGTTGGTGCATACGCTGCCGAGATGGGCGGTTTGGATTTGGTTGTATTCACCGGTGGTGTTGGTGAGAACTCGGACGACCTACGCGAATATGTTTGCAAGGATATGGAGTTCCTTGGCTTGGAGTTTGATTACGAGGCTAACAAGGGTGTTCGCGGTCAGAGCAAGGTGCTTTCGACTCCCAACTCGCGCGTTAAGGCTGTCGTTGCTGAGACCAACGAGGAGCTGGTTATCGCTTCGGATACCTACGCAATCGTTAAGAATTTGTAAAACACAAAAAACAACAATAAAACTATGGAAATTAGACATTTGGAAGATGTCGTTACCGCTGCTAAAGCGCGCGGTCGCAAGCGTCTGATTGTTGCTTACGGTCAGGATTCGCACACTATTGAGGCTGTTAACGATGCTATCGAGGCTGAGTTGGTAGACGCTACTCTCGTGGGTAACCGCGAGGAGATCGAGAAAGTCTGCGCTGCCGAGGGTATCGACGTAAACAAGTTCAACATCGTTGATGAGGGCAACGATGTGAAGGCTGCTAACATCGCAGTGAAGATGATTGCTGAGGGTGATGGCGACGTACTGATGAAGGGTCTGCTCTCGACCGATAAATATATGCGTGCAATTCTCAACAAGGAGTACGGTCTGGTTCCTCCCAAGGGTATCTTGACTCACGTAACCGTTGTTGATTTGCCCAACTATCCTCGTCTGCTCGTGATTTCGGACGTTGCGATCATTCCCCTGCCTGATTTCAAGCAGAAGCAGCAGCAGATTAAGTTTCTGGCGCAGACCGCTAACGCAATCGGCATTAAGTGCCCGAAGATCGCTATCATTTCGGCAAGCGAGCAGTTACTTCCCGGTGTGATCTCGTCGACCGAGGCTGCGCTGTTGGCTAAGATGGCTGATCGTGGTCAGATGGGTAACGTACAGGTTGACGGACCTCTGTCGCTGGACGTAGCTATGTACAAGCACATCGCTGAGCACAAGAAGGTTAAGGGTAGCGCAATCGCTGGTGAGGTTGATTGTATGCTCTTCCCCAACATCGAGTCTGGTAACGTATTCTTCAAGATGGCAACCAACATCGGCAATGGCGATTTAGCTGCTATGGTTGTTGGTAGCAAGGTTCCCTGCGTGTTGACTTCGCGTGGCGATTCGAGCAAGACCAAACTCTACTCAATCGCATTGGCTTGCTTGTCGGCTAAGTAGTATCAGAATACTCACAAATAAAGAGCAATCCGAAGCTCGAACAGCAAGTGTCGATCTTCGGATTCTCTTTTTCAAACACCAACCATAACCAAGACTTAATCAAACTATGGGCAACAACTACAATATCTTAGTCATCAACCCTGGATCGACTTCGACTAAGGTCGGCCTGTATCGCGATTTGGAGCCTATAACCGAGATTACCGTGCGCCATTCGCGCGAGGAGTTGGCTCCTTATGAGACGGTTTTTGATCAGTACGATTTCCGCTTGAAGGTAGTTCTCGACGAGCTCGCAAAGCAGGGCATTGAACTCACTAATCTCAATGCCGTAATTGGTCGCGGCGGCCTACTCAAACCGCTGCAATCGGGCGTTTATGAGGTGACCCCCGCAATTATTCACGACTTAAAAAACCCGACGATGCACCACGCATCTAATTTGGGAGGCCTGCTGGCATTGGGCATTGCGCAAAAATTTGGCGTTAAGGCATTTATCGCCGATCCTTGCGTAACTGACGAGCTGCAGCCCGTTGCTCGAATTACGGGTATTCCCTCGATCGAGCGCCGTTCTATCTGGCACGCACTGAATCAGAAGGCGATCGCTCGTGGCTACGCTGCCAAGATCGGCAAGAAGTACGAAGAGATGAACCTGATCGTCGCACATTTGGGTGGTGGCATTACGGTCGGAGCGCACCATTTCGGTCGCGTTATTGACGTTAATAATGGGCTTTCGGGCGAGGGTCCGATTGCTCCCGAACGCTCAGGCACACTTCCTGCTGATGGCTGGAAGGAGTTGATCGAATCGGGCAAATACACATCGAAGGAGTTAGATAAAATGCTCGCAGGTAAGGGTGGTCTGACAGCTCATCTGGGCACAGCGTCGATTCCAGAAGTGGTTGCCCGTATCAAGGATGGTGACGAGCACGCAAAGTTGATTCTCGACGCAATGTGCTACACTGTCGGCAAGCAGATTGGCGCTATGGCAGCCGTTCTCGAAGGCAAGGCGGAGGTGATCATCATCACCGGCGGTATTGCTCACAGCGACTACGTTTGCGACTACATCACCAAGATGTGTTCGTTCATCGCACCCGTGCAGATCGAAGCTGGCGAGAACGAGTTGGGCGCATTGGCCTACAATGCCGTTGCAGCGCTCGATGGCGAGATCGTTCCGATGAAATACGAATAGACGATTACGCTCTACAATAAAAAAGGTCGCGCCCCATGGGACGCGACCTTACTTGTATTAAACTATTAGGTTATTTGGCACTCATTGCAGCATCGACAACAGCCTTCAGACCATCGCCACGTGCTCCGCGAGAAACGATCGTTCCATCGGGGGCAAAAAGAATCAAGTGAGGGATACCCGAAATGCCATAAATGTCCAATGTCAGGCCTTGAATATCAAATATTACCGGCCATTCAATACCCATCTCTTCGATTGCTGCTTGCGCATCTTTAACTTCGTCATTAACAGCCACGCCAAGCACCTTTAAGCCTTGATCTTTATACTTTGTAAAGATCTCTTTGACCGTAGGCATTTCGTGGCGACACGGACCACACCACGATGCCCAAAAATCGACCAAAACATATTCACCGTGCCCAACATAATCCGACAACTTTTGCTCGATTCCATCTTCTGCCGTAAGCGTAAAATCGACAAACGGCTGTCCCTCGGCTGTAAGCTCCAACTGCGTGAGAAATTTCACGCGATTAGTAACAAGCACCGAGTTTGAATACATAGCGGGCAGCACCTTCAAAAGCGAATCGAGTTCGGCCTTATCCTTTTGCCCCATAATATCCAAGAACAAAAAGTAACCCACAGCATTCTCCTTGTTCGCCTCAAACGTACTATCGAGCACATTTGTCATACGCAACGACTTCTCCTCGCGTGTTAATGTAGCATCTGATCGCACTGCATTCATCTCGGCCTTCATTGCAAGCAACGCCTCATTACTTGGCGTGCCCGAGATGGTGCCCATCGAATCGATCAAGATCTCGCCCGATTCGAGCACAAATGGCAGATAACCACCCATAGGACTTTTCATTGCCACTGCGTATGGTTTTACAACCTTTCCCTCGAAACAGAGTCGATTATTCACTGCCGCAACACTATCAATCACCTCATCATTATCATAGTTAATGAGTTGGAAAATTTGACCGTCTTCGACTACATTTGAGGGAAATTCGGCTACAATCGAATACTTTCGGTCAGTACACGACAGCAAAGCCAATGCAACTAATGCTAAAATTACAAATCGTTTCATTGCTTTATTCTGAGTTTTATTGTTTGTGCAAAAATATTAAAATTTATCCAACTAAAATACAAACCCGTGAGTTGCAAATAAAAAACCGCCCGACGATAGAGTCGAGCGGTTCAATTCTGAAACAGCACTAATTCTATTTCTCGAAGCGACGAATTGCCTCGTATACTGCCTCCTGGCACTTGGTACGAGTACTCTCACGACCCAGTGCGTCAATTGAGCGGTTGGGATAGACGCGGTTGGTCAAGAAGATGTAGATCACATCCTCAGCGGGATCAACCCAGAACATCGTACCCGTAAAACCATAATGGCCAAAGCTCTGCTGTGTTGCCGACGGTGCGGGATAAGCGTCATCGATCGACAATGCGGGCGAGTTGCTGAAAATCGGACGGTCGAAGCCCAAGCCGCGACGGTTGCGATTATCGGGATATTGGCACGATGTCCACTCCTTGATTGTCTCGCTCTTCAAATAACGCTTGCCGCCATAGGTACCGCCATTGAGCAACATCTGGAGCACCTTAGCCATACTCTCGGTATTGGCAAAGACACCTGCGTTACCCGATACGCCACCCAACATTGCAGCCGACTCGTCGTGCACGTAACCGTGAATCAGGTCGTTACGATATACTGTATCAACCTCGGTGGGCAGGATCTTATTCTTGGGATATTTGTGTGCGGGATTGAGCATAATTGCGTCAGCGCCCAGAGGCTCGTAGTAGGTATCGCGCAGGAACTGCTCGAAGCCCTTACCCGTCAGCGACTCAACCACATAGGGATAGCACAAGAACGACATACACGAGTAGCGGAACTTCTTCGGGCCCAGCGGAGTATCGGCAACGGCACGATAAACAATCTCGCGCATATCCTTACGCGCCCACATATTCTTATAGACCTCGATCGGATACTCCTCGCTAGGGGTGTAGCTGAACAGACCGTCGCGCAGACGACCCTGCTCGTCGAACATAATCTTATAAACGCTCACCGAGGGTATCAGACCACCCTGATGCGCCAAAAACTCGCGCAGAGTGACCGACTCCTTATTGCTACCAACGAAGTAGGGGAACGACTTCGAGAAGGGCTCATCGAGACTGATCAGACCGTCTTCAACAAGTTTCATCATTGCGATAGTTGCACCCATAACCTTCGAACACGATGCAAGGTCAAAGATGTGATCATTCTCGACCGCGCGATAGCGGCGATAGGTGTGGTGACCATAGCTCTTATGGTGTACGATTTTACCGTGGCGAGCCACCAAAATCTGACAACCAGGGAAGGCGTGCTGCGTCATTGCATACTCAACCAGCGAGTCGATGGTCGTGGTCAGGTAGTTGCCGTCCATACCCACGCTCTCGGCGGGAGCATAGCTCAATGTGTCAGTTTTATGCGCCGAAACCGACACAGCGGTCGCAAGCGCAACAACAAGTAATAGAATACGTTTCATATCACGATTAGAGTTTAATATAAATCTTACGTTTGTACAAAGGCAGAGCTACTAACCAGCAAAGAGTTACCAGCGACAGCGCCGTCAGAAATGATGCCAGCTCAACGGGCATCACCTCCTTCAAGGTGATAAACCAAGCCGAGAAAACGGTCACCGTACGTTCGCCACCCTCGATGGGCACCTTGAACCACGACTGACCCCAAACCTTAACGAAAAAGGTCGAGAGGCAGTAAGTAAACAATGCATTGGTACCGAATACGGCAAAGAAGGTTGTCCACTTGGTCTTCTTACGAACATCGATTAGGTATGCGAACAGCGCCCAAACCTGCATTGCCAAACCGCCAACATAGAATACGTAGCTGCTCGACCAGAGTTTCTTATTGATCGGGAAGTAGGGATTCATAATCAGACCGAGCGTAATGAGCAGACCACCAATAGCCGCCAGCAATAGGATATTGCGCTTAACGTTCTCGGTATTCTCGCCCATCAACTTACCCGACATATAACCGAGCAGAACTGTGCCGATAGCGGGCAGCGTACTCCAAATACCCTCGGGATCGAATGCGATTCCCTCGCCGTGATACATATGAGCGTCGCCCAAAATAGCCAAGTCGATCACACGACCGAGGTTGCCTTCGAGCGTAAAATCACCAAACACTGCCGACACAATCCAATAAAAAGCCAAAATCAGCACCAGCGCAATCGAGATACGCTTGTAAGTTTTGAGCCACAAAGCCAATAAAGCACCTACCGTAAAGCAGATTGCAATACGCGGGAAAACACCCAGGATACGCCACTTAGCCAACGATTTGAGCGGTGTGCCGAGCAACAGCGGGAAGGGCACGATAGCCAACACCAGCCCCACACCGAGCAGTGTCCACGCCACCGCGCGACGACGCTTGTAATTGGGATCGAGTTCCTCGCTCTGTTTCTGATTCGAGAACCACACCAGCGAGCCGATGCTCAGACCAAGACCCAAGATCTGGATAATCGAGCACAAGCAACCGAGCCACGACTGCTCGGGCGCGATGTCGCCAAAACGATAGAAGGGATAGTAGCTCACCAGATGGCCCACGAGGAAGATCAACATACCGCGTTTGAGGATCTTAGTGATTGCGGGGCCGGTCAGTTCGTGGTTCGACTTGCGATAAGCAAACCAGATCGACGCACCCACGCAGAACAAGAAGAACGGGAAGACTAGGTCGGTCGGGGTACAGCCGTCCCACGCCGCGTGGCGCAGAGGTGCAAACGCCGGCTCGCCCCAGCTACCGGGATTGTTCACCGTGATCATACTTGCAACGGTCAAACCGCGCAAAATGTCAAGCGAAAGAAATCGTTTGAATTGTTGAGTTTGTGACATATAAAATGATTTTAACGTTAATTTCGGGCATATTTTAGAATGTAAAATTAGTAAATTCTACGCTTTTTAGAAATATTTGGGCGGGTTTTTCGTGCTTTTTCGCGAAAAAGAGTTATATTTGTATGCTCCACAAAATGAGTAAACACGAAATATTAACTAAATAACAAAACTTTCTATGAAATTCAAATCACTTATTCTGGCTCTGGCAGTGGCAGTTGCTACAACCGCTACCGCTCAGGTCAAAACAGGTATCGAAGTGTTGCGCGACAACGATTTCGCTCAGCTCAAAGGCAAAAAGGTGGGTCTGATCACAAACCCCACTGGTGTTGATCGCAACCTCAAATCGACTATCGACATTCTGAACGAGGCCGAGGGCGTCGAGCTGAAAGCGCTGTACAGCCCCGAGCACGGCGTGCGTGGCGATATCACCGCAGGTGCTAAGGTCGAGGACTATGTTGACGCAACTACCGGCGTACAAGTATATAGCATCTACGGTCGTACCACAAAGCCGACCCCCGAGATGTTGAAGGGCTTGGACGCTCTGGTTTATGATATTCAGGATATCGGCTCGCGCTCGTACACCTTCATCTCGACTATGGGTAAGGCTATGGAGGCTGCTGCAGAGAACAACATCGAGATGGTTATCCTCGACCGTCCCAACCCGCTGGGTGGCGTTCGTATGGAGGGTTGCCTGGTGACCGACGGCTTCTACTCGTTCGTTAGCCAGTTCCCCATTCCCTACGTTCACGGTATGACTTCGGGCGAGTTGGCTCAGTTCCTCAATGAGAACTACCTCGAGAAGCCTTGCAAGCTGACCGTCGTAAAGATGAAGGGCTGGAAGCGCAACATGTCGTTCGAGGACACTGGTCTACCCTGGGTACTCTCATCGCCCCACGTTCCACAGGCTAAGAGCTGTCTGTTCTACCCCGCTACGGGTATCGCAGGAGAGCTCTACTCGCTCAACATCGGCGTTGGTTACACGCTGCCTTTTGAGCTGTTGGCTGCCGAGTGGATCGACAAGCCCGAGGTGCTAGCTGAGAACCTGAACAAGATCGGTTTGAAGGGTGTCGTTTTCCGTCCCATCTACTACAAACCATATTACGGTGCGCAGCAGGGTAAAAACCTGCGCGGTGTGCAGATTCACATCATCGACCCCGTGAACGCTCCGCTCACTCTGTTGCAGTTCTACTTCTTGCAGGAGGCTCACAAGCTGTGGCCCGAGCACGACGTATTTGCCGAGACCACCACTTCGCGTTTGAAGATGTTCGACAAGGTGTGTGGTCGTGGCGACGTGCGCGCTAAGTTCTGTGAGCGTTGGCTGGTGGAGGATATCCTCCCCATCTGGAATGGCGACATCGACGCATTCAAGAAGAAGGTCAACAAGTATCTACTTTACAAATAAGAAAGTAATCACACACAACGTTAAAACAATAATCCTATGAAAAAACTTACTATCCTGGCCGTTGCACTGCTTGCTGCAGCATCGGTTTCGGCTAAGAGTTGGATCCGCACCAACTTGATCGGCTACATCAACACACTGCCCAAGGTGGCTGTTGTGATTGCAGACACTCCCACTGAGGTTGCGACCTTCGACGTATGCGAGGCTCGTAGCGGCAAGGTGGTTTACACCGGCAAGGCCATTGCAAAAGATGGTTCGATCTGGGGTATGCAGAGTGCTTATCGTCTGCCCTTCACCGAACTGACCAAAGAGGGTTCATACTACATCAAGATCGGTGACGTGCGCTCGGAGAACTTCCGCATCGGCAACGACATCTACGCTGACGCAGGCAATATGCCTCTGTTCTATATGCGCCAGCAGCGCTGCGGCTACAACCCCTACACGGGCGAGGAGTGCCACCAGCACGATGGTTATATCGTTGACCACCCCACTCGTACGGGCGAGTATATCGACGTTCGTGGCGGTTGGCACGATGCTACCGACCAGTTGCAGTATCTGATGACATCGGCTAACGCTACCTTCCAGATGATGTTTGCATATTACAAGAACCCCGATCAGTTCACTGATAAGTTCGACGCAGCAGGCAACAAGGGCAAGAACGGCGTTCCCGACATTCTCGACGAGGCACGTTGGGGCTTGGAGTGGATGAAGCGTATGAACCCCGACTCGGCTGTAATGTTCAACCAGATCGCTGACGACCGCGACCACACCGGTATTCGCGAGCCGCACACCGATATGGTAGACTATGGTTGGGGTCCTGGTAAGGGTCGTCCCGTATATTTCATCACTGGTGACATTCAGGGTATCGGCAAATACAAGAACCGCAACACTGGTGTTGCTTCGGCAGCAGCTAAGTATGCTTCGGCATTCGCATTAGGTTCGGTGTTGTTCGAGAAGTTCGACCCCGCATTTGCTGAGAGTATGAAGAAGAAGGCCGTTGATGCAATGGCATTTGCTGAGGCTAAGCCGGGTGCATTCCACGGCGTTTGCTACAAGGAACCCTACTTCTACGAGGAGGCTAACTGGATCGATGATATGGAGCTTGCGGCTATCGCTCTGCACCTAATGGAACCCGAGAACGAGTATTGGCTCAAGCGTGCTGATTACTGGGGCGAGTTGGAGCCTATCACTCCTTGGATGGAGACCGGTAAGGCTCGCCACTATCAGTGGTATCCTTTCGTGAACGTAGGTCACTACCTGCTGGCACAGGAGGGCTCGGAGGCTCAGAAGGCTAAGTACGAGAGCTATATGGGCGAGGGTCTGATGCACATCGAGAACCGCGCAGGCGAGGATCCCTTCTACCACGGTGTTCCCTACCACTGGTGCTCGAACAACTTCACCTTTGGTGCACTGACTCAGTTGCGTCTGTACCACGAGCTGACAGGCGACGAGAAGTACCTCGAAATGGAGGCTGCTCTGCTCGACTGGATCTTCGGTTGCAACCCCTGGGGCACAACTATGATTTGCGAGTATCCTGAGGGCGTTGATACCCCGACCGATCCTCACGCAATCTACTTGAAGACCCGCAATGGTTCGATCTATGGCGGTCTGATCGACGGTCCGCTCTACAAGACCATCAACGACGGTATGATCGGCGTATCGCAGGGTGATGACGACCCGTTGAAGCCCTTCCAGAATGGTATCGCTGTATACCACGACTTCTTCGGCGACTTCTCGACCAATGAGCCTACGATGGACGGTACGGCATCGATGACCTACTATCTCTCGACGCTCAGCGCACTCGGCAAGGACGTAAAAAAAAAGTAGATAAATTCGACGGTGCACAGCTCGACAAGTTTGGAGCTGTGCGCCGTATGAATCCCGATGAAAAACGTATTTACCTCTGTTTCACAGGTGATTACAACTTCGAGGGCGTACCTACGGTATTGGCAACTCTCGCTAAGCATAACATCGAGAGTTCGTGGTTCGTAACGGGTAACTGCGTGCGCGTAAATCGCGAGGCTGTGCAGGCAATTATCGACGCGGGACACTACGTTGCTCCCCACTCGGACAAGCATTTGCTCTATGCTGATTGGGATGACGCTCACACGCCGCTCGTAACTCCCGAGGAGGTGCGCGTGGATCTCGACGCCAATATGGCCGAGCTGGCAGGTATGGGTATCGATGTCGAGAAGATTCGCGCCTATATGCCGCCTTACGAGCACTATTCGTCGGAGTCGAATGCGGTGGCAGTGCAGATGGGGCTGGTGCCCATCAATCTGACTGAGGATTCGTACACCAATGCCGACTACACCACTCCGGCGATGAAGGGTTATCGTTCGTCGAAGGCTATCTTGAAGGATTTCTGGGCAAAGGAGGAGCGCGAGGGTCTGAACGGTGCGATCATCTTGATCCACCCGGGGACCAACGAGGAGCGTACCGACAAGCTCTATAACCAACTCGACAAGATGATCCGCAAGCTCAAAAAGAAGGGCTACACCTTCGGATCGTTCAAAGAGGAGTAACACGAGGGATTCACATTTTAGAATTGGGCCGCGCTTTTCGGAGCGCGGCTTTTTTCAATTCAAAATTCACGATTCACAATTATTTTCTTTGTCGCAGCCTTTGCTCATCATTGGCGGGTGGGGGGGGGCTCGCCCGAAGGGCGACCCGCCAATGATGACACGCCTCGCCGAGGCGTGGACTCTATCCCCGAACTTAGCGTTTTTCAAAAAATAGTGTGAATTTATTAGTTTTTAGCGTAATACACTTGGAATTGTGAGATTTTTTCGTTTTATTTGCAAAAAAACAACCAAACCTAATAAATTAATCGATATGAAAAAGATACTTATATTATTTGTAATTTATAGCTTGCCAAGTATTGTATTTGCACAAGGTTGGAGTCTTCCAAGTTCCAGCGAAACCATTGATCCCAGCCAAGGAGCAATGGCGAGTATTTGGTTTCAGGGGACGTATGTCGGTCCAATTGATTTCGATTGGGAGAACAAACCACAAAAGCCGAGCAAGCCTCGTGTTAAAGTATCTTATTTGAGGGCAGCCGAAGTTTCTACTGACGAGGCAACGGGTTTGACTACTTTGCGTTGGAATGATGGATCGTCATACATTGGGATAACTAATAGTGGAGCGATGCTTGTTGGCACAATGACATACGCAGATGGTAGTAAATACGTAGGACCGTGGGTGAGAAATATGCCCAATGGCAAAGGCACATTCCAAACACCCGAAGGCATTACGTACACGGTTAATTTCAAAGATGGATTGCCACACGGCAAGGGGGTGATTCAAGCCCCCGACGGTTCTCTATACACCGCCCGTTGGAAAGATGGTAAACTCAAAGAGAAATCAATCAAACCCCTCGAAGAAAAATAGACACACACATTCAGAAAATATATTTCAAAGCCGCGCCCCGCATTGAGTGCGGCTTTTTTTTGATTCACAATTCAGAATTCACGATTCACTATTATTATTCTTTGACTCTACTCAGGCGTGGACGGTTTTTCAGTTCGCAACTCTCAATTTTGATTCCCGAATCCCGAATTATTTTAGCTTATTATTAGCTTATTGCGCAAAAAATTATCGTTCTTCGTGATTTTTGCGTAAATTTGTCGCGCGAAAACAATTAAAAACCATATAACAAGATGATTATCGAAGAGTTTATTTCGGGTGTAGTGAGCCGCAGCGTCGGCGCACTCTACGGCGAACAAGAGGGAGAAGTGCTCCAAATCCAAAAGACACGCAAAGAGTTCGAGGGTGACTTTACCCTCGTGGTCTTCCCCCTGCTGCGACGCAGCCGCAAATCGCCCGAAGCAACCGCTACAGAAATAGGCGAACACATCGTTGCAAACACATCCGAAGTGAGCGCTTTCAACGTCATTAAGGGTTTCCTGAACATCTCGCTCTCGGCCGATTTCTGGGCAGAGCGTTTTGCAGAGATGCGTGCCGATGAGGACTTCGGTCAGGCTGACGCAACGGGTCGCACCGTAATGATCGAGTACTCGTCGCCCAACACCAACAAACCCCTCCACTTGGGTCATATCCGCAACAACCTGCTCGGTTACTCGGTGGCGCAGATTCTCAAAGCCAACGGTCACAACGTGATCAAGGCTAACTTGGTGAATGACCGAGGTATTCATATCTGTAAGTCGATGTTGGCGTGGAAGCTCTACGGCAATGGCGAGACCCCCGCATCGAGCGGTATGAAGGGCGACCACCTGGTTGGCAAGTACTACGTCGAGTTCGACAAACACTACAAGGAGCAGATCAAGCAGCTCGTTGCTGAGGGAGTGAGCGAGGAGGAGGCTAAGAAGCAGGCTCCGATTATGCAGGAGGCGCAGGCAATGTTGCGTAAGTGGGAGGCTAAAGACGAGGAAGTTTACTCGTTGTGGCAGACAATGAACGGCTGGGTTTACGACGGTTTCGACGTGACCTACAAGGCGCTGGGTGTCGATTTCGATAAGGTTTACTACGAGTCGCAGACCTATCTGCTCGGTAAGGACATCGTACAGAAGGGATTGGACGCAGGCGTTTTCTTCCGTAAGGAGGACAACTCGGTGTGGATCGATCTGGCGGCTGATGGTCTGGATCAGAAGCTGTTGCTGCGTGGCGACGGCACCTCGGTATATATGACTCAGGATCTGGGTACTGCTTTCCGCCGTTTCGAGGACAACAAACTCGACGATATGATCTACGTCGTAGGTAACGAGCAGAACTACCACTTCCAGGTTTTGAAGTTGATCCTCAAAAAGCTGGGCCACGATTGGAGTGACAACATCACCCACCTCTCGTACGGTATGGTCGAGTTGCCCGAGGGTAAGATGAAGTCGCGTGAAGGTACGGTTGTCGACGCTGACGACCTGATCGCCGATATGGTTTCGACCGCACGCGAAATGTCGCAGGAGCTGGGCAAGCTCGACGGTTGCACCGAGGAGCAGGCTGAGGCTATCTCGAAGATGGTTGGTCTGGGTGCGCTCAAATACTTCATCTTGAAGGTCGATCCCAAGAAGACGATGTTGTTCGATCCGCGCGAGTCGATCGACTTCAACGGCAACACGGGTCCTTTCATTCAGTACACCCACGCACGTATCTGCTCGGTGTTGCGTAAGGCTGCCGAGAGCGGTATCGACTACGCAGGTCGCGTGGTTGGCATCGACTACTTGAAGGAGGAAATCGAGTTGATCAAGACCCTGAGCGAGTACCCCGCAGTGGTGGCATCGGCAGGCGACAACTTCGCTCCGTCGATCATCGGTGCTTACGTTTACGACCTGGCAAAGGCATTCAACAGCTACTATCACGACCACTCGATTATGCGCGAGGAGAACGTGAAGGTGCGCCAGATGCGTTTGCAGTTGGCTTCGGAGGTTGCTCGCGTTATCCGTACAGGTATGGCACTATTGGGCATAGAGGTTCCCGAGCGTATGTAATTGCAAGCAAATATTATTCGATAGAAAAGAGCTGCGCTTTCGAGTGCGGCTCTTTTTTTTGTTTGGGGAGATGCGGAATGTGGCTGGATAGTTACCGAAGGCGTGCTCTCGAACTTAGCGTTTTTCAAAAAATAGTGTGAATTTATTAGTTTTTAGCGTAATACACTTGGATTTGTGATATTTTTTCGTTTTATTTGCAAAAAAACAACCAAACCTAATAAATTTAAGGGTAATGTTTGTCCCGTAGTCTGCTGTATGGGGTGAGGTTATCTCTACTCCGTCAACTGTTGCTTCAACACTACCTCCTATTCCTTGCACACCAAATGTAAGGGTACATTCAGTTATTTTTTTGAACCGAGCGTAAAGAGTTTTACCTGCGTATGATATATCATATTTAAAGGTATATGTGGGATCTGTAGATACTGCTGTTCCACCA
>JAFNVH010000019.1 GCA_017379895.1 Rikenellaceae bacterium
GACGGTGAACATAGAGCTTGCGACCCTTTTCAGCCTTAAACTGCTGACCTGCAATTTCTACTATTACGTACATTTAATTAGTTTGTTGATTATGTGTTAAACATAATTTCGCGGTCGCAAATATAGTAACTTTTCTTCGAATAGCAATAGTGTTCGGGTTCTTTTTTTCGTTTCGAAGTTGTTTTTCTGGTTTTGGCACAGTTTTGACACCTGTTTGGCCGCATTTTAAGTGATTTTTTAGCCGATGTATCGAATTGTCGTCATATCTTCCGACCGTTTTTTGCGCGCGTTGCTATGCAATTCGCTCTCGCTCGTCAATGCCGAAGTGGCCTGTTTTGACGGGTGGAGCGATGGGGTAGTGGCGCAGTTGCCGCGGTACAATATGATACTTACGTTGGTCGGTTATCCGTTCCTAAACGGGCACGATGTGGTGCGTCTGTTGCGCGAATGTGGGGCGCGTCCTCGAATCTATGTACTGTCGTGGCTGCACGACGAACAGAATGTGCTGAGCCTGCTCGAAAGCGGTGTCGATCAATATTTTACTTTGCCGATCAATATCCCGCGTCTGTGCGGTAAGGTTACGGCTCAAATCAGCGAGTGGCGCAATGGGTGATGTGGTCGGAATATACTCGCTGACGTTGTTCGTTGTGGCGGTGCTGATGGCGGTGGTGTCGATGATACGTGCGCAGGTGCGACGGCGCCGACAGCGTATGCTGCTATCGCTCGAACGCTGCTATGTGTCGATCCTCAATCGTCGTCTGCTCGAAGGCGGACACGCCGAATCTCAGTTCCCGCTGATTGAGCGCCGTAGTTCGCGGTTGGTGCTGGCAACGGTTGTGGCGCGAATGGGGTCGGTGACATACGGCTACGATCGTCGCGTGCTGGCTGAGGTCGTACATTGCTATGCACTCGATTGTCTGCTGATGGAGCAGGCTGAGTTGAGCTGGGGGATGCGACGTGTGCAGTGGCTGCATACGCTGGCGCTAGTGGATTGCAGCGACTACGTTTATGAGCGACTGACGCGCCGTTTTGGACGTAGTCATAACCGCTATATGTCGCTATGTGTTACCCTCGCGGCACTGAACCACACACCCGAGCGGTGTATAGCGATCCTTGCCGAGCGACCGCGCCTGTCGACATTCGATTTGGCGGAGGTGCTGATGATGCTCAAACGTGGTTTGATACCGGTGGCATATCAACCTCTGCTGCGTGCTGAGCAGACGAATGTACGCCTGCTCGGGCTCTGTATTGTGCGCTATTTCGGGGTTACGGAGGCCGAGGATGATATCGTGGCAGCCATTGCTTCCGAGGATCGTGAGGTGGCTGACGCAGCGCTGTTTACGCTTTGTGCATTGCGTCTGCGATTGGATCGTGAGCAGGTGCGCGCAGCGGCGCGACGAATGAGTGCGGGCGAGCGTCGGGCGTGGTGTCGTCATTTGGCGTCGGAGGGTTACTCGGCACAAACCATTGCTCATATCCTGCCCGAGACCGATCGACGACAGATGTGCGAGTATGTTGAGCAGACGGTGGCTTCGTATAAACGTTGTTTGACCAATTGATTTGATGGTGCGAATGGATCTATTCTCGATAGTGATACTCACGGTGTTGTCGCTGTCGCTGGTGGCGGTTGTGGTGGCGGCTGTGCGCACGCTGGCTGCCCTACGCAAGGGACGTATGCTGTCCGAGTGTCACGGCTATGGAAGCGAGGCAATGAGCCAGACGGGGGTGAGTGTAGTGGTGAGCGGTGCCCGCACCGAGGACGAGATCGAGCAACGGCTCTCGTCGGAGTATTGGCGCTACGAGGTGATTGTGGTTGTCGATTCGAGCCTTGATGCGAAACTCCTGCACACGCTTTGCCTAAAATATGCTCTGATACGTGTCAATTTCCCAACGATTGAGGAGTTGCCGATTGATGGTGTGGCGATGCTCTATCGCTCGCGTCAGCGTCGCTATCGTCGTCTGGTGGTGATCGATCGACTGCATCGCTCGTGCGCTGATGATTGGAATTGCGGGGTTGCGGTGGCGTCGTTTGATCGCATTGTACCACTCGAATCCGACCGCTTTCTGCTACCCGATGCATTGCCGCGCTGGGTGATGGAGTTGCACGAGCGGGAACCGCGCAAGGCCGAGGTGCTGGCGGCGCAGGTCGCCCCGACACACTTCTTCGATCGACGGCGTGTGGCGATGTTCTCGCGCTCGGCGGTGATTGCTGCGGGAGGTTTTGCGAGCGGACATCCGCGCGTGTCGATGATTTGCTGTCTGCACGGTCGTATGCTCTATCTGCCGTTGGCCTATTCGACAGCATATCGTCATCGCTCGGATAACCCTCTGCGTCGGCTGTATATTACTACGGGCGCACTGCCTACGGTGGTGCTTTTTGTCGAGCTGGCGTATCAGAATTGGGATCGTGCGCGCGAGGCTCTGATGCTCATCGTGGCAACCTACGTAACGGCACTATTATCGTCAGTTATCGCTCTCAGTACCCGTCTGGTCGTGCGAGGCGAGAGCGGTGAGGAGCGAACGAAGAGTCTGCGACGACTGTTGAGGTGTTCTTTTAGGGTTTATTAGTGAGATTTTTTTGTCAAAGTGCAATAAAATTGAAAAATATTTCGTATCTTTATCACAAAGATAAAGCACTACTGCACTATGACAGAAAATATCCAACAACAGTTGATGGCTAAGGCCTACAATGCGGCTGTTCGTGCCGGCGCAGTGATTCTCGAAATCTATAAGCGTGAGGACTACCACGTCAGCCTGAAAAACGATTCGTCGCCCCTGACTATTGCCGACCGTCGTGCCCACGAAACCATCAAGGAGTATCTCGGCTCGACCCGTATTCCGATCTTGTCGGAGGAGGGCCGCGAAATGCTCTACGATGAGCGCAAGAATTGGGAACTGTTCTGGTTGGTCGATCCGCTCGATGGCACGAAGGAGTTCATCAACGGCAATAACGAGTTTACGGTCAATATTGCATTGATGAGCGACAACGAGGCTGTTGCATCGGTGGTATATGTTCCCTATATCAGCCGAATGTTTATGGCGGTTAAGGGTGGTGGAGCCTACGTCAAGGAGAATGTGGTGGCTACGGCGACTTCCGAGGCGGATTTTGCAGCGATAGGCGAGGGTTTGATCTCGTTGCCTGTTGCGACGCAGGGCAACGAGCCGATGCGCATCGCAATCAGTCGCTCGCACAATACGCCCGAAACTTTCACCCATATCGACGCAATCCGCACGTGTGTGCCCGATGTTGAGGTTGTCGAGCAGGGAAGTTCGTATAAATTCTGTATGCTGGCCGAGGGTACGGTTGACTACTATGTTCGCACGTCGAACACCTACGAATGGGATACGGCGGCTGGCGAACTGATTTTGGAGGAGGCAGGCGGCTCGACGGTAGCGATGGATAGCGGCAAGCATCTCGCTTATAACAAAGAGCAGTTGAACAATCCTCATTTTGTTTGTCGCAGCAAGTATTGTCGTATTTAGCTGGGCGTAACTCACATTCCGCAATACGATCGGATCACCTGCACGCACGAAAAGCGGCGGCAAGTGATCCGATCTCATTTTTTATCGCTATCTTTGCGCCGTCAAAAAAACTAAACAGATGAAGATTGCCGATATCGAATTGGGCGATAAGCCGTTGTTTCTTGCGCCGATGGAGGACGTGACCGATCCTTCGTTCCGATATATGTGTAAGCGTTTTGGTGCCGATGTGGTCTACACCGAGTTTATCTCGTCAGATGGCCTGATCCGCGATGCCGCCAAGTCGCTTGCTAAACTCAATATTGCCGAGGAGGAGCGTCCCGTTGGTATTCAGATCTATGGCCACCTGATCGAGCCTATGGTTGAGGCCGCGCGTATGGCCGAGGCTGCCAAACCTGACATTATCGACATCAATTTCGGCTGTCCAGTGAAGAAGATCGCCTCACGCGGTGCGGGTAGCGGTATGATGCGCGATGTGCCCTTGATGGTCGAGATGACGCGCCAGATTGTGCAGGCGGTGAAAACCCCCGTGACGGTCAAGACGCGCTTGGGTTGGGACGACGATAACCGCAATATCGAGGATATCGCACTGCGTCTACAAGATGTTGGTATCGCAGCACTTACGATTCACGGTCGTACCCGCGCGCAGATGTATACGGGTCGTGCCGATTGGTCGCTGATTGGCAAGGTCAAGAACAATCCGCTGATCCATATCCCGATTATCGGTAATGGCGATATCGACTCGGCGGAGTCGGCTGCCGAGGCGTTCGATCGCTGGGGTGTCGATGGCGTGATGATTGGTCGCGCGACATACGGTCGTCCGTGGATCTTCCGCGAGGTGCGCCATTATCTATCGACAGGCGAGAAACTGCCTCAGCCGTCGGTTATCGAGCGTGTAGAGATTGCTAAGCACCACCTGCTCAAATCGGTTGAGGTCAAGGGCGAGCACGTGGGCGTGTTGGAGATGCGACGCCATTTGTCGAACTACTTTAAGGGTCTGCCCGATTTCAAATCGACACGCTTGAAGCTGGTGACGCTGTTCGATATTCCCGAGCTGTTGGCTACGCTCGATTCGATTGCCGATCGTTGGGGTGATTTCGATACCTCGGCCACCGTTCCTGCTCCGCTGTCGCACGATTTGTAGCAAGTAAAAACAGGACCACGCTTTCGGGCGTGGTTTTTTTGTGCATTGAATTGGCGATTTTGAAGAAATCGACACACGCGGTGGCGCCCGCGACTAAAAGTCGCGCCGCCCCACGCCACCGCGTGCGCCAGCCTTTAAATGACAAGACCGCTTGCCATATCGGAAAGCGGTCTTATCTAATTCTCAATCAGTTGGGTTATTTCTTCTCTTTGAGGGGTTTGATTGATTTCTCTTTCAGAACTCCGCGCACCCAGCGGGCAGAGTATTTACGTCCGTCGAGGTCTTGAATTACGCCCTTGCCGTGAGGAACTCCGCCAACGAAATTAGTGGTGTATGCTACACCATTTGCATTTATAAAAGTGCCTTTGCCATTCGGAAGATTCCATTTCCACTCGCCACTATACTGACTGCCGTCGGGATTGGTGATTGTGCCAATGCCGCGAATCTCTTCATTGTAGACCTGCCCGCGATAGATTGCGCCATCTTTCCAATGTACCGTTGCCAGCCCCGTCGATTCGTCGTGTGTGATTGAGGTTACGTGTATCGACTTTGCACCCGCTTTCGGTAGAACTTTTTCGTAGTCATCTCGTGTAGTTTTCCATTTCGATGTCCATAATGCTGTTCCGCTTGCTTTGCGATTGACCTGCCATTGTTCGTGTTTATTATAATTTTCGGCACCAATTGCAAATTGATGTAGATTATGTGGCGGATTTGCTTCTATCGGCAAGCAAAAAATCACCGCCACAAGCAAAAATAATATCTTTTTCATAGTTGTATGGTTTTTATGATTTTTGCAAATATGGCGAATCGATTTGACAAAACCAAATTTTTATCGCAAAAAATGC
>JAFNVH010000020.1 GCA_017379895.1 Rikenellaceae bacterium
CGCGGCGAACATCAGCCGCCGAACGATTCTTGTACGAAGTCCAAACGCAGCTCCACAACGAATTATCCTTGGCGCGCTCGGTGTCGATATTCAGCATCGGCACCCTGTTTTTTTCTATCTTTTTGCTCATATCTTGGTGGGTATTAATCGTTTGACTCCACAGTTTCAGCCTCAGCCTTTTTGCGTTTTGCAGGACGCGGTTTGCGGCCGCTGCGACGCAAAGCCTCAGCTATGATCCATTGCAACTGGCCGTTTGTGCTACGAAACTCGTCCGCTGCCCAACGCTCGATGGCGTCCATCGTCTCGGCGTCGATACGTAGCACAAAACTGCGAGTTGATGACTCTTTAACCGCCATAATCCCTCAAACGATTAATGATTCAAAGTACCGGCATTGAGCACGGGCTGTGCCGACTCGTCCGAGCAGAGAACTACAAGCAGGTTGCTGACCATAGCCGCCTTGCGCTCCTCGTCCAACTCAACAACATTTTCATCATCAAGACGATCCAACGCCATCTTAACCATCGAAACAGCACCCTCAACGATCTTCTCGCGAGCTGCGATGATCGCATCAGCCTGCTGACGACGCAACATAACTGCCGCAATCTCGGGAGCATATGCCAGGTAGTTCAAGCGAGCCTCAACAACCTCGATACCTGCCATAGCCAGACGCTCGGTCAACTGCTCGGTCAGCTGGTCGTTGATCTCCTCACCACCCGAACGGAGCGTGATCTCCTCATTAGCGGTGGTATTCTCGTCGTAAGCGTACAAACCTGCCACGTGGCGCAGAGCTGCATCGCTCTGAACAGCCACGAAGTTTTCCAATACGTTCATACGTGCCGACGACTGCACGCCCGCACCGGTCGGAGCGTCGATCTCGAATACAGCCTTATAGATACCCTCGCGTTTGATACGCCATACGAGCACCAGACCAATCAGGATTGGGTTACCAGCCTTGTCGTTCACCTTGATAGGATCGACATTGAGGTTACGGGCGCGCATCGAGATACTCTTCTTCGACATAAAGGGATTAACCCACCAGAAGCCCGTTTCATAGAACGTACCGCGATACTTACCAAAGAACAACAACACACGAGCCTCGTTAGGCTCGAGCATCATAAAGCCGATCAGCATAATAATCGACGTGATGATCAGCAAGACACCCGCAATAGCAGCAATCACCTCGCCTGCCGAACCAGAGGCAAAGAAGTTTACCGACGCAACAATCGACGCGATAGCCACCGCGAAGATCATGAGGATCATAAACAACGCTGCAAAACCATTCATTTTCCAGCCTGAGTAAGTGTAGTTTTCAGTAGTCATAATTGAAAAGTTTTTAAATTTTAAAGTAATATCATTTTGATATCACAAAGATACAACCAAACTTTTCGATTTTCCAAATTTTTCGATCATTTTTTTTAGATTATTTTTTGTGTTTCGGGCGAAGTTTAGCTATTTACGAAATCAAAGATTTCGTAAAATTTTCGGAATAATTGCACAAAAAAGCCGCACTCGAAAAACGAGCGCGGCAAGTCCGAAAACGGACAACGAAACAAAAGCGAATCGGGGGAGCGATTATTTCTTCTGTTTTTCGCTGGTTTCGGGCTTCTTGGTCGTGGTTTCAGCCTTAGGTTTCTCGCTACCCTTCGAGGTCGAGCCGCAGCCGCAACCGCAACCATTTTTGTTGTTTTTGTCCATCACTGTTACTTAAATTTTATCATCACGCGTAGCCGCAATTCTACTCCAAAAAAGCAGCCACACAGCAGAGCAATAGCACTACCGACTCCATACCTCTTCACAAAATATGCCAAGTCTTGTGGTCAAAATGTCGAAAGAGTTGTAATACCTTAATTTATTTAGGAAAAATTTATATAACTTTGTCCGATATTATCGACCCAAACGCAAAACCCAACTGCGAAAGATCGGTTTTAACCCCCGAAAAAGAAATATTGAATTATGATTGATCTGGCAACATACAACACATTCCTGTGGATAATGGGCGCTACGGCTGCCGTTGTCTTTGTCGCGCTCTACTTCGTCGAGGCGGGCTACGGAATGTTATTCGACCGCCGTTTCGGCCCTCCCGTGCCAAACCGCATCGGCTGGGTGCTGATGGAGGCGCCCGTATTCGTGGCAATGACCGCACTATGGTGGGCCTCGGATCGCACGTGGGAGGCGGCACCGCTGGCTCTCTTTGCGCTGTTCCAGACACACTATTTCCAGCGTTCGTTCATCTTCCCCTTCCTGATTCGCGGCAAGTCGAAAATGCCCCTCGGAATTATGTTGATGGGGGCAACGTTCAACACCCTCAACGCACTAATGCAGGGGTGCTGGATCTTCTATCTCGCACCTGCCGATCGCTACACCGCCGCTTGGCTCTACTCACCGCAGTTCATCATCGGCACGATCGTATTTATCGCGGGTATGGCGATCAATCTTCACTCGGATTACATCATTCGCCACCTGCGCAAGGAGGGCGACACTCGACATTATATCCCAATGGGCGGTATGTTCCGCTACGTCTCGTCGGCAAACTACTTCGGCGAGTTTATGGAATGGGTCGGTTTCGCCATCGCTTCGTGGTCGTGGGCAGGTGTGATCTTCGCGTGGTGGACATTCGCAAACCTCGGTCCGCGCTCGGCGTCGCTCTATCGTCGCTACGAGAAGGAGTTTGGCAATGAGTTCACAAGCCTGAAACGTAAAAAAATTATCCCGTTCATATATTAGCACGTATGGAAGATAACAAACTCAAAGAGTCAAAACTCTTTACACCCTACAAGTTGGGCAACATCACCCTGCGTAACCGCACGATTCGCTCGGCGGCTTTCGAGTCGATGGGCGACAAGTTCGGTCCCACACAACAGTTGAAGGACTACCACGTGAGCGTGGCAAAGGGCGGTATCGGTATGACTACGCTGGCCTACGCCGCCGTATGTCGTAGCGGTCTATCGTTCGACAAACAGTTGTGGCTGCGCCCCGAGATCGTTCCCGGATTGAAAGATATTACCGACGCTGTGCACGAGGCTGGCGCTGCCGCTTCGATCCAGATCGGTCACTGTGGAAATATGACCCACTACTCGACCGCAGGCCAGATTCCGATCGGCCCGTCGTCGGGTATCAATATGTATGCCTATACCCCCGTGCGCCGTATGCGCAAAGATGAGATTCGTCAGGTGGCGAGCGATTTCGGTCGCGCCATTCACACGGCTCACGAGGCGGGTTTCGACTGCGTCGAGGTGCACGCAGGTCACGGCTATCTGATTTCGCAGTTCCTCTCACCCTATACTAACCATCGCCGCGATGAGTTTGGTGGCTCGCTCGACAACCGTATGCGTTTTATGCGTATGTGTATGGACGAGGTGATGGAGGCAGCCGCAAAGACGGGCACCTCGATCCTCGTTAAGCACAATATGGAGGACGGCTTTAAAAGCGGTATCCAGATCCCCGAGTCGATCGAGATTGCAAAGGTGATCGAGAGCTATGGCGTCGACGGCATCGTGCTGTCGAGCGGTTTTGTGAGCCGTGCGCCGATGGCCGTTATGCGTGGCTTGATTCCAATCTACACGATGAGCTACTATATGCCGTTGTGGCTGCGATATTTCGTGCGTTGGTTTGGTCCGATGATGATCCAGCAGTACCCTTTCGAGGAGACCTTCTTCTACGACAACGCGATGAAGTTCCGCAAGGAGTTAAAGTGCCCGCTGGTATATGTCGGTGGTCTGGTCAGCCGCGAGGGTATCGACAAGGTGCTCGACTCGGGATTCGAGATGGTACAGATGGGACGCGCGCTGGTGAGCGAGCCCGACTTCGTAAACCGTCTGGCTGCCGAGGGTGCTGGTTGCCGCAGCCGCTGCGACCACAAGAACTACTGCATCGCCCGTATGTACTCGGTCGATATGAAGTGTCACAAGGATTGCCCCAACCTGCCGCGTAAGATTACCGACGAGTTGGCTAAACTACCCTAACTGGCTATGCGAGGAGTGATCGAAAAGGGCTCGGCCTGGGCTCTTATTACGGGTGCGAGCCGAGGTATCGGATTCGAGTATGCGCGGCAGATGGCCGAGCGCGGCTACAATCTTGTCGTGGTTGCGGACAATGGTGAGGAGCTCACTGAGGCAGCTCGCAAAGTTGCCGAAGAGTTTGGTGTCAAAGTACGCACGAAGGTGCTCGACCTGATTCCGCAGCAGGCGGCTCACGAACTTTTTGCGTGGACCGAGAGCGAGGGTTTACAGATCGAAGTGCTGATCAATAACGCAGGTGCATTCTCGTATCTCGACGTTTTGAAGAGCGACTTTGCACGTATCGACCAGTTGATTGGATTGCATATCACCACCCCAACAATCACGTGTCGCCTGTATGGCGAGCAGATGGCCGCGCGCGGACACGGCTACATTCTCAATATGTCGTCATATTCGATCTGGATGCCACTGCCTGGCCTGACGCTTTACAGCGCAAGCAAGGACTACTTAAAGAGTTTCTCGCGCGCTTACGCCAAAGAGGTGCGCGAACGCGGTGTTACAGTTACGGCCGTATGCCCCGCGGGTGTAACGACCGATCTCTATGGTCTGCCCCGCGATTGGCAGCGCTTCGGTCGCCGTATCGGCGTGCTGATCTCAGCCAAGAAGTGCGCACGTCAGGCACTGCGTGCAATGTATCGACACAAGAAGGTGTTTGTACCAGCCGCGTGGTTCAGGATCTTTATTCCGATCCTCACTACCCTGCCAAAGCCAATTACCGACTTCGCCCGCAAGCACACAATGCGATTCCAGAAATAGAGAAACGCCCCGAAAATCGTTACCGATTCGGGGCGTTTTTCATTGGCAGAGCTATTGCAGTTGCGGCGCACATATCACCGTAAATCGTGTAGGTCACCGCCGTCGGATCGTCCAACGGCCACAATAAAGGATAAAAAACAGCAGAACTTCGCAAAGTTCTGCTGTCGCTCAAAACGTGTCGGGGTAGCGGGATTCGAACCCACGACCCCCTGCTCCCAAAGCAGGTGCGCTAACCGGACTGCGCTACACCCCGTAGGTTTTCTGGCGCAAAGGTAATAAATTTGTATTTACAAACGAAATAATCCGCCAAAAATCTTTACACCCTACTCCGTCGGTTCGGTGCGGGCACCGTTCCAATTCATAAAACCCTTATTCAGCTCATAGACACGAAAGCCCTTCTCAGCCAGCGCGTGAGCCGCTGTTTTGCTGCGAGCGCCACTGCGGCAATAGACCGCAACAGGGCGCGAAGGATCGAGCACGGTCTTCACCTCACTATCGAACTTTTCGCCACGCACATCGATATTAACGGCCTCAGGAATATGACCTGCGGCAAACTCGGCAGGCGTGCGGACATCGACCAACTGCACAGTCGTGTCGGCTATAATACGGGCAAATTCGGCATTATCGACCGACTTGAATGTGGCCGACGCTCGGCGTTGCGAATATACATACGCACCGAGGCATACCAACGCCACCAATAACAGAATCCTCTTCATCGTCATTACGTTTTTAATGATACTGACTGCAAATATAGTGAAAAAAGATGAAGCACGCCCGAAAGCGTGCTCCAACGAATAGGATTAATTTTGATTATATATATGTGTGCCGTTTGATGTTCGGTCTATCTGCCACGGTTACCAGCTCCCTTATTGTTCGAGGGACGATTGTTGTTGCTACCGCCCTTGTTCTTGCGATCAGCGCGACCATTGTGGGGTGCGACGTGAGGCGCAGTGTGCGGAGCGGTGTGGGGCTTCACGTGGGGTGCGACGTGAGGCGCAGTGTGCGGAGCGGTGTGGGGCTTCACGTGGGGTGCTACGTGCGGCTTTGTGTGGGGAGCCGTGTGGGGATTGTTGCCTACACCAACGTGCACGTGGGGACGAGCGCCAATTTTGATCGAAACCGAGGTATGCGAATGGTTACAGTCGCCGAAACGGTCTCCATAGTTATTACGCCACTTGCGCATCTGACGATTGTTCAGGATCTCGTCCAGATCGCGGGTATACTCATAGTACCAATGATCAACGATATATTCGAGGTCGATACGGTTGGTATAGCGATCGCAACGGGCTGCCCACTCGAGATTCAGATCGAAGAGTTTCGACTCCTGACGTGCTGTAAGATCAAACGCCATAGTCATATAGCGGGTCATACGCTCTGCCTCGACGGCCACTCGCCCACTACGACGACCGATGGTTACTTTGACAGCCGCTGCGGTGTTTGCGGTTGCGGCCGATGCTGCATCGACGGTAAAGATTGCCGCCATTGCTACTGCTAATACTCTCAATAACGTCTTCATAGTCGTAAGTTTTTAGATGGTTAATATTTTTCAGTTTCTCAACTTTTGTCGAGTTGTTTTCTTGGAACAAAGATAGACACTCAATCCGCAAAAAGACTCCACCCCTCCGTCGAAACGACCGTTTCAACCGCCGAATCGACCGCCAAACGAGGTGAACCGACCCCGCCAAAGCCCCATTTCGGCACAAAAAAGGGTATCCAACCTGCGTTGAATACCCCTATCCTTATATTATTATGCGGTCTATTCTCGTGTCAGCTCCTCGATATGTGCCAGCACCTCGCGTATGCGGCGCTTAATCCTACTACGGTTTAAGAGTCCGAAAATACCACCGAGAATAATGCCAATGATCATACTGTAAGCAAAGATTTTGAACTGCGGTGTGCCACCAACCAACTGATACACCTCCCAAAAGAACCATAATAACCAAGCAACCAGAAGAGGGATTGAATACCACAACCAGCTATCATTTACCTGCTTCAATCGCATTACCTTCTTACCCACCGACACCACATCGCCATCGAGCAGTTCGTCGGCGTGCAGACCGCGCTGACCCCACCACGTCGCCACCACGCAGATCGCCAACAGTAGTACAGTTGCAATGCAGAACGCCATCGAAAGTCCCAAATGCTGGAAGGCAATGTAGGTATAAGGTATGGCAATCGTGCCGACGATGATCATCGCACGGTTGTCGCGCGTAATGCCGCGCACCTTGTCGTGCATTGCTCGGCGCAACAGGCGCTCGTTGATGATCGTTTCCTTGTCGAGTTTGCGGCGCAGAATAGCAATCTGATCACGCATCTGCTCCAATTCGTTTGTCATAATATTGTGCTCCATAGTGCTCATAGTTTAATCGTTAGACATCTGTTTCAACTCCTCCTTGATTCGATACAAACGCACCGAAACATTCTTGACCGTGATACCGACAATCGCGGCGATCTCCTCGTAGCTCATATTTTCGAGCCACAGCAACACGATGGCACGGTCGAATGGTTTGAGGCGACGAATACGGTCGTAGAGCATTTTGATCTGACGCGAGTCGTCGTCCTTGTCCTCGAATAGATTGATGTTCATCGAGAGCGGAATCGAGTTCGAGCGGCGGCGCTTGCGATCGACCGAGATGCAGGTATTGAACGCCACGCGCCATACCCACGTCGAGAGGTCGCTCTCGCCACGGAACGAGCCGTAGCCACGCCACAAATTGCAGAGCACCTCCTGAAAAAGATCGTCAACCTCCTCCTTATGTTTCGAGAACATAAAGCAGACGGTGTAGATCGTGCTTTTGTGCTGCGCAACCATTTGCGCAAATTGGGATTCGAGAATGTTCATTTTCGTCTGTTTTGATCGTTTTTCAGATCGTTTTTGTTCGGGTTTTAGTGATTGTGTTTTGCTTATTAGACGCACCTTACCCCCGAAAAACTACAAAAATAATGATTTTTTTTGCGAAAATGCGCATACGCACAAAATAGCAACGCCCACCAAAGGCGGGTACTGCTTTTCTTTTCTATTGGAGTTCAGTATCTTCTGCTATAAGCTGCCAATCAAGATCGACCTTGTCCGAACTTACATATACCTTCAAATACTCAGGAGCTTCTATCTCATCGCTAATTGCACCTATCACGGTATATCTCACATTATCATAGGTCAGATCCTCTCGGTAATGGTCGTGACCTTGAAGTACCAAAGACACTTTCTGCTTACCGAGAAAATCGATGAGAGCAATGCTCTCCTCAATCGGCATATTTCCCGAAGACGACTGCGTTCTGTCAGTGTAAAAGAAGTTTGTATGTGTCAGCACTATACAATGACGATACGCATGGCGGTTGTTTATGAGAAACGACTTGAGCCATTGCGTCTGTTTGCTTCCGAGTGTTCCGGTCGCCGTATCAAGCGAGATATAGAGATCCTTGCCCTCAGGGAAGGCAACCTCAAACCAATAAACAGAAGGGCCTATAATCTCTTTGAAGTCAACCCAGCCATTAAAGAACAGATCGTGGTTGCCAAGAATATGAAATATATCGTAGTTATAGCGATGCTGAACTGCATTATACTTAATAGCGCCCATATAAGTCTGAAGGTTGCTACGCGTATCAGTGCAGTCGCCCAGGATCACTCCGAATGCCGCATCACTATCATTTCTCAACGCATTGTTGAATATGCCGAGATTATTATAAGTCGTGTGAATGTGGGGATCGGCACATACATAGAACATATAATCCGACTGGACGTCCACTACTCCAGCTTTCATATCTGCCTTCATACTTTGGCTCTGTTCGAAACGCTTCTCGACACCTTCACCCGTCGGCATAACCAGTCCTGCCAGGTCTAATTGGTTACAGCCGCTCATTGCAGCTACACATATCGCTATTGATAATAGACGTTTTACCATCTGTAACATACTCCTAATTTTATATACGATTGATAGTAATCAGCAGACATATTAAACATACCAGCAGGTTTGCAGCCTACGCCCAGCGATAACCCAACGTGCTCACCCAAATAGTAACGGCTCTGTGCAATAAACGAGGGCTGAAAGTGTCGCTCTAATTCAAAAATATCGTTATTTGTTATCACTAATTGCAAATCCCAATTGTCAATCATCGGAAGAAGATTCGCATACAGCTCATAGTAAATATTGAACGGCTCGACAACGCGACCCCCTGCCCCGCCATAAACGCGATAGTAGTAACCAGCATTACCGCCGACCCACTTACTCGAAAAGGCGATGCCTGCTCCTGCCGCCAGATTATTGGTTGATGACAAGCGCGCATAATTAATCAAAGCCTCAACCGATAGAGATCCTCGCGAAAAATTATAGACATATGAGGGACGCGCTTCCAGCGTTGTCTTGCCAATGGTACTATATTGAGCACCGCCTCTTATATTGAAGCACTGTCCAAAAGTTAAGTTTGTTTCGAGAGATAGCGCCGCAAATCCGCCAAAGGCCACATTATGACCTGCACGAACTCCCAACATCAGCTCATTCTCCTGCGCTCTCGAACTGATTGCGCCAAACACTAACAACAGTGTTATAATCAAATGTTTAATTCGCAACATAAAATTAATCGAAAGGCAACATCACTATATTACATCAACCGTTTTGATAATTCATCGCGAGGGCAATATAGCCACTCTGGCAACGATTATTCTCTCCGTTTAATATAATTTATAGTTACAAATATACGACTCTTATGCTACACTTACAAATTGCAACCAATTGATTATTCAGTCCAAAAAAACGAGAGGAACAAGAAAATAATTCTCATTCCTCCCGCTAATTATCAGCCAAATGGCTGATTCCCGTTTATTAGTATTCCTCCTCGTTAAAAAAGAAGTCATCTTTAGATGGATAGTCAGGCCAGATATCCTCGATAGACTCGTAGATATCACCCTCATCCTCGATCTCCTGCAAATTCTCCAGCACTTCCAGCGGTGCGCCCGAGCGTACTGCATAATCAATCAGCTCCTCCTTGGTTGCGGGCCAAGGTGCATCTTCAAGTTTCGATGCCAATTCAAGAGTCCAATACATAGCAACAATAAGTTTAATTTAGTTCAAATAGTAGCATAACAAGCAATCATTCAATGAGTTAGCCCTCATTTGTCGACCATAATGCATCGTTATGGGACTGCAAAAATAGTAAAAATTTCAATATACAAACTTTTTATGCGAAAAATCTGTATAAAATATTACATATCAACCTATCAATACTCTACGGAATCCACAGAATCTCCTCAACGTCAAAAGCTTCGTTCAACGCGCGACCCAATATATAAAGGTAGTCCGATAGACGATTAAGATAGATCAGCGCCTGACACGATACGCAATGCTCCTCATTGGCGCGAAGTGCAGCTCGCTCGGCACGACGGCACACAGTACGGCAGACGTGGCACATCGACACAATGCGGTTGCCGCCAGGAATAGTAAACTTGGTTATCGGTTTAACGCGTGCCGACAACTCGTCAATACGGCGTTCGATAGTCGCCACGACCTCCTCCGACGGCTCGGCAACCTTACCCTCGCCACCGCAGCCCACAGCCAGCAACGCCGCAACGGTCATCAGGTGCGATCCAACGCGAACCAAATCAGCTACATACTCTTCGGTGCCCTCCTTCTCACGCAACATATCGCTTAGCAACGCTACATTTGCCGAGAGTTCATCGACTGTTCCATATGCCTCGACACGCACATCGCACTTCGATACGCGCTCGCCACCAATCAGCGTGGTCTTGCCACAATCGCCCGTTTTGGTATAAAGTTTCATAACTAAGGTACAGTATTATAGTGAAAAATGTTGTTTCGGCAATCCCTCAACATTGAACAGCAACAGATAGCCACGATTGTCGACACTCGTGCCGTTATGTTCGCTCACCAAGCGACGACATTGACGGTTGCGAGCACGCTCATCGCGTGGCGCAAGAATACACAGCGTGGTCTGCGTGCGGTATGCCTCGGCGGTCATGAGTTCCAACTGCTCGATCTGATACTCGCGCGGCACGATGCACAACTCTACCCCATCGAGCGCACACGTCTGTTCATCGGCAAAGAGGTAGTTCGCATAACCGCAATGCGTATAGAGGTTTTGCAGTTGCGTAGCGCGACGACGCGACACACGACGCTGCATCAGATCGGTATAGAGAGCTTTATCGCCCCCCTCCAATTGACGATGCATAAAAACCTTGCGTACCAATGCGTAGACAAACGGCGAGTGAACTCCGTGACCACGATAGTGGCGCACGTTGGCCGCACGCACCGATCCCGCTGCAACGCGATACAATCGCTTGGTTATGGGTTTCAAGAAACTCATCTACTACTTTTTGAGCATACCTGCCAGACGACCCGTCGAGAATGCGATTTGGAGGTTGTAGCCACCCGTCGCAGCATCCAGATCAAGCACCTCGCCCGCAAAATAGAGGCCGCGAATGAGTTTCGACTCCATCGTATATTGGTTCACCTCGTCGCAATTGACACCACCAGCCGTAACTATCGCCTCGGTGAAGGGACGGTAGTCGCTAATCGGGAAGACATAGTGTTTGAGCACCGTTGCCAAACGCGCCAACTCCTTCTCGCTCACCTTCGAGATGTAGGTCTTCGAGTGCACGTCAAGCTCCTTAGCCAGCGCCAACACCATCGGGCGCGGAACGAGCTTGCGCAATAACTCCGAGAAGAGCTCCGTAGGGGGCATCTGCTCGATCTCGCGGCGAATACGGTCGGTAAGCTGCTCGGGAGTCAATGCAGGTTTGAGGTCGAGCACCAGCTTCACCTTGCGCTCGTCGATCAGTGCATCAACCGCATCGCGGCTCAAACGTAACACAGCTGCGCCCTCGATACCGCGATCCGAGAACGATACCTCGCCAAACTCCTCGCCTACCAACTCGTTATCAACCATCATCTGCACATTGACATTGCGCAGGGTCAGGCCCTTCAACTCGTGCAGGTTGGCGTATGAGGTTTCGAGCGGAACAAGCGACGGACGCACCGGCTCAATCGAGTGACCCGTAGCTGCCGCGAAGTCGTAACCATCGCCCGTAGAGCCGGTTGCGGGGTACGACACACCGCCCGTAGCGATGATCACCGCCTCGGCCTCCTCCTTGCGCTCGAAGCCACGCTTATTCTCATATTTGACACCCAACACGCGGTTGCCGACGGTCATAATGCCCGTCACACGCGTATCACACTGAACGGTTACACCCTCCTCGCGGCACCAATCCACCAATGCCTGAGCAATATCCCACGCCTTGCCGCTACGCGGGAAGACACGGTCACCACGCTCGACATCGAGCTTCACGCCAAGACGCTCAAAGAAACGCACCGTAGCGCGGTTGTTAAACTCAGCAAATGCCTGCGCAAAGAAATCGGCATTGACGCGCACCTTATCGGCGAACTCCTCGGGAGGACGCATATTTGTAAGGTTGCAACGACCCTTACCCGTGATACGAACCTTACGGCCCGTCTTCTCCATCTTTTCGAGCAACAGCACGTTGCGGCCTCGTGATGCGGCTGTACCTGCGGCCATCAGACCCGCAGCACCACCGCCTATAACTATCAAATCGTACATTTCGTTGTTTTTATTTGCACAAAGATACTCTTTTCGCGAAAAAATAGTTACTTTTGCAGTCGAAAAAACGTTCAAATATATGTTGTCACGTAGATTACTTAGGCTCAAAGCAGTCAAAAACCTCTATTCGCACCTCAAATCGAACGCTACCGATTTGGCCGCATCGGAAAAAACACTCCGACACAGCATCGATAAAGCGTACGATCTCTATTATCAGATGATGTTGCTCATCGTTGATGTTGCCGACTATGCCGAAAGCCGTATCGAGCTGGCTAAGCAGAAACATCTGGCAACATACGAGGACCTCAATCCCAATACCCGTTTCATCGATAACCGCCTCATCGCTCAGTGGCGTGCAAGTGGTCGTATCAACGACTTCGCAGCTAAGCGCGGTTTGGGTTGGGCACAATATCCCGAATTGATCAAGACTCTCTATAATAACCTCATTGCGTCGGATTACTATCAGGCGTATATGACCGCCGATAAGGCAACCTTCCGTGACGACGTGCGCCTGGTCGAGCAGTTCTATACCCGCGAGATCGAGAACCTCGAAATGATTGAGGATATCCTCGACGAGCAGTCGATCCTTTGGAACGACGACCTGGGTTTTGCACTGGTGATGGTTTTGCGCACGCTGAGCAACTGCCGCGTATCGCAGACCGAAGTTCCCGTACTGCCTAAGTTCAAGAGCGACGACGACCGCGAGTTTATCGAGGAGTTGTTCCGTCGCACGCTGGTCAACTACGATAGCTATATGAAGATTATCGAGCGCTTCACCCGCAATTGGGATATTGATCGCATCGCCTTTATGGACAATCTGATAATGGTTACGGCGCTGTCGGAGATGATCAACTTCGAGTCGATCCCTGTCAAGGTTTCGCTCGACGAGTATATCGAGATTGCAAAGCACTATTCGTCAACCGGCAGCGGTACGTTCATCAACGGCATTCTGGATAAGTGCGCCGAGGCTCTCCAAGCCGAGGGTGTGATCGTCAAGAGTGGTCGCGGATTGATCTAAGCGCCTGATTCTCGAACACGATTTATGGAGCGACTTTTGCGGGTCGCTCCTTTTTGTAAAGTCCCAAAACGAACAGCTTATGCGCACACTATTCGGCATATTCGCACTCTTAGCATTGGTTGGTTGCGGAGGTCGCGGCAGCAGCCCTGCCTCAGCACCCAAAATCGCACCCAAGATACCGTTGCAAACCGTTATCAGCGTGGGAGATTCTCTCTCGCCCGCGCCGAGCGACACGTTGCGACTTGGGCGTATGCATTCAGGCGAGGTGATCGCAATGGGCATCGGAATCCGCAACGCTGCCGATAAGTCCTTCGTCATCACTCACACCGAGACCACCTGCGGCTGCACTGACATCGACTACTCAACCCAACCCATCGGCGTGGGCGACACGGCACGCGTCGAGGTGCGTTTCGATTCGCAAGGTTTCTACGGTTGGCAATTCAAGCGCGTGAGGCTCTACACCTCAGCCTCAGTGTCCCCTTTAACCATTTATGTGGAGGCCGAGGTCGAATAAATCGGTCGGCGGTTTGCAATCCCGCGAAAAAAGCGTATATTTGCCAAATAGTTAGAACAGATAATTACACTAAAAAAACACTTTACACTATGTTTACATTCTTACAGGCTGTTGAAGGTGCAGCACCTCAGGCTCCCGGTCAGGGCGGTTTCTGGATTATGATCGTTGCGATGGTTTTGGTTATGTGGCTCTTCATCTGGCGTCCCGAATCGAAGCGTCGTAAGGAGATGGCTAAGTTCCGCGACTCGATGGTCAAGGGCACCAAGGTGATCACCGCTGGCGGTATCCACGGCAAGGTGCGCGAGGTGAAGGAGAATATCGTCGTAATCGAGGTTTGCGACAACGTGACTTTGCGCGTTGACAAGAGTATGATTATGGCATCGCCCGAGGCTCAGCAGCAGAAATAGTAACAATGTGCGCCTGACGCGCCAAATGACAACCAACGGGTGCGCAACTCCTTGACAACAAAGGAGAAACGCGCCCGTTGCTTTTTTCAGCACCCACACTCGCAACAACGTATGAAAGCTATCCGACTATTCTTCGCTCTGATCTGCGCGGCGACGGCTCTGCCCGCGTCGGCACAGCAATTTCTGTGGTTGGCGGACTTCGATCTGAACTTCGACAACCGCGAATATGCCGAGCTGAGCGTACCTTCGCAGACGCTCTTCGGTGCGCGACTGACACCCCAAATCGGTATGGGTTGGGGCAGCACGCAGCACGCGCTAATGATCGGTACCGACATCACCAAGACCTTTGGTCGTGATACACGCTTTTGCGAGAACCCCGAGCTGATGCTCTACTACGCCTATCGCGGTCGCAAGTTGTTCGACGCTACGGCAGGTATCTTCCCGCGCAAAATGCTTATGGGTGACTATTCGGGCGCGATTGCGAGCGACTCGGTGCGTTTCTACGACAAGAATATCGAGGGTCTGCTGTTTCAATATCGAGGCAATGGCGGTTTTGTCGAGCTGGGTATCGATTGGGATGGGCTCTATTCGGTCGAGGAGCGCGAGAAGTTTCGTATCTTCTCGGCGGGTGAGTATCGCCGACGTGTCTTCACCTGCGGATATACTCTTTCGGTCTACCACTATGCGGGTCGTGTGGGCGTTCCGGGCGTAGTTGATAACATCGCCATTCAACCATTTGTCGGAGCTAAGTTCGAACACATATTACCGCTTGATAAGCTATCGCTTACGGCGAGCTGGATACAGACCTACCAGTGGGATCGTCGTTCGGGCGACAAGTGTGTGTTCCCCTACGGCGGCGAGGTACGTTTGCGACTCGAAAAGTGGCACGTTGGTATCGACAATCACCTCTATATCGGCAACAACCTGATGCCCTACTTCGCACGTTATGGCGGCGATCTCTATGCGGGCGAGCGATTCTACGCAATGGAGAACGGCACGAGCAAAATCTACAACCGCACCGAACTCTATTACAACCACACGTGGTGGAGCGACGCGGTGCCCGTCAGTCTGCACGCGGGCATTTCGTTGCACTTTATTGCGGGCAAGGTCGTGACTTCGCAACTTGTTCAACTCAATGTTGCCATCGACAGCCGACGCTTGAAACTTAATCGCAAAAACAAAGATAACTAACTCAAAATGCGAAAGATAACTAACGAGGAACTGAATCGCCTCACTCCCGACGAATTTGCGGCAGCCGAGAAGTTGCCCGTCGAGATCGTGCTCGACAACATTCGTTCGTTGAACAACGTAGGATCGTTTTTCCGCACGGCCGACGCCTTTGCTTGTGCGCGCGTGCATCTGTGCGGCATCACCGCTACTCCGCCCAACCGCGAGATCCACAAGACGGCTCTCGGCGCCGAACTGACCGTTGAATGGCGTCAGTGGCCCACGACCGTCGAGTGCGTCAAGGCTTTAAAGGAGGAGGGCGTGCGCGTGTTGGCAATCGAGCAGGTCGAGGGTGCCGAGATGGCTGGCGAGTGGCGTGCCGAGCGTGGCGTACGCTATGGTTTGGTCTTTGGTAATGAGGTTTTTGGCGTCGATCAGGCGGCCGTTGATCTGTGCGACGGCGCAATCGAAATACCCCAAGCGGGCACCAAACATTCGCTCAATGTGGCTGTTTCGGGCGGTGTAATCCTTTGGGAGGCGTTCCGACAATTGCGATAAACGCGCGATTACCAAATGAATATGCGGTTGCTCTCCAACGAGGGCAACCGTTTTTCGTAAAAAAATCTCTCGGCACATTAAGTCTTTTTCGGAGTTTGTGCATTGTATATCTGGA
>JAFNVH010000021.1 GCA_017379895.1 Rikenellaceae bacterium
ATGATACCCCATATGAGCGATGATTAAAGAGCGGAACCACCGTTCGGGATACTCGTCGTCAGCCCGCCTTGGAGCCGTCGATTAAGCTAATTTTCCTCGAAAATTAAGCAGCGAGTGCGTAGCTGTTATTGCCAGTTAATTGTTGAGTGTTGATATTTACGAGCCACCACACAATGCTCGACGTGCTTACAATCAGACTCTACCTGCTGTCAAAACCGGTCACCCCCGAACTTATAGTTCGTCGGGTCGAACTGCTGTAATAACGGCGCAAAGATAGTGCATTTTTTGTAAAATATTGCGATTCTTGCACAAAAACACTATCTTTGTTCTCAACTTTATACATTCGACAATGGAACAAAATAGTGTAATTTCACTTCGTGGAGTATCGATATATCACGCTGATCGTGGCTTTGGGCCGAAGGCTGACGAGCGCGCCGTTAAGGAGGGTGAGTTGGTTTTGGCAGATGTCAATCTGGAGATTGGACGCGGTGAATTGATCTATCTCATCGGTCGCGTAGGTAGTGGCAAATCAACGCTTTTGAAAACACTGTATGCCGAGGTGTCGCTCTTGAAGGGCGAGGGTTGCATTGCAGGTTTCGACCTGCGCAAACTGCGCCGCAAGGACATTCCTCATCTGCGTCGCAAGATCGGCATCGTATTCCAAGATTATCAGTTGCTAAACGATCGCAATGTGTTCCAGAATCTCTACTTTGTGATGAAGGCTACTGGTTGGAAAAATGAGGTCGATATGCGCCGCCGCGCTGACGAGGTGATGAAGTTGGTAGGTCTGGAGAATAAATTGCATAAAATGCCCTTCGAATTGTCAGGTGGAGAGCAGCAGCGTCTGGTTATTGCGCGAGCTCTGCTCAACAATCCCGAGGTAGTGTTGGCCGACGAGCCTACTGGCAATCTCGATCCCGTTTCAGCCGAGGGTATTATGAAACTATTCCAGAAGATTGTCGAGGGCGGTTGCTCAGTGGTGATGTCTACACACAACACTAACATTTTGGAGGATTATCCTTCGCGCGCAATCCTCTTCTCGGGCGGTCATATCAAGGAGGTGCAGATTGCGACCAAGGAGTAGCTCACACACACCATAAAACAGTAGCGGGAACCCCGAAAGAGGCTCCCGCTATTATTTTGCGCACTGCGTTGCTTACAATCCCAACAGTACAAATAGCTGTGCCGTCAGCACGCGCAGGAACATCATAAACGGATATACCGTTGCGTAGCTTACCGCAGGAACATCGTTGCTTGCCGTAGCGTTCGAGTAGGCGAGTGCGGGAGGATTGGTCATGCTACCTGCAATGACACCCATCAGTGTCAGGTAGTTCAACTTGAACACCTTGCGGGCGAAGATTCCGACCAACAGGATCGGCAACATCGTAATAATGACGCCATACAGCACCCACACGTAACCACCTTGATATACCACCGTATCGATAAAACCCTCACCGGCGCTAATACCTGCCGCAGCCAAGAAGAGCGAGATACCCACCTCGCGCAACATTAAGTTAGCACTCATCGTGGTGTAGGTCACCAGGTGATAGTGTGCACCAAAACGGCTCACCAAAATAGCTACAATCAGCGGGCCACCTGCCAAACCAAGCTTCACAGCCTGAGGCATACCAGGGATCACAATGGGAATCGATCCCACGAAAATACCAAGGAAAATACCGAGGAAGATCGAGATCAGATTCGGCTCGCGCAGACGACGCATCGAGTTGCCGAGCGCCTTAGCCACAGCGTCGATAGCCATCTCCGAGCCTACAACGGTCAAACGGTCACCAATTTGCAATTCGAGGTTGTGCTCGGGGATCAGATCGACACCCGAACGATTGACGCGCGTAACGTTCACTGCATAGTTACTACGCAGACGCAACTCGCCGATCGTCTTACCATTGATATGAGGCTGCGTGATGATAATTCGGCGCGAGATAAACTGCTGATCGAGGTTGATCCAATCCGAGTGCTGCATATCGATCTGGTGACCCAACATCATCTCGATAGCCTCGACATCATCCTGAGCACAGATGATCAACATCTTATCGTTCTCTTCCAAAATGGTCGATGCATTAGCAATCTCGATCTGGCCATTTGCGCGGCAGATGCGCGACACAACAAATGAGCGATTGATCAAACCGCGAGTCTCGACTACGGTGCGACCAAACAGATTGGCATTGGTCAGCTCGATCGAAATCTTCGCTGCGTGCTTTGCCTCGCTACCGCTTTCGAGAGCCTCACGCTCCTTGTCGAGCTTAATGCGGAAGATTGCTCGGAGCAGAGCGATCGACACGATAATACCAACCACACCCAACGGATAAGCAACAGCATAACCCATAGCAATCGATGGATCATTCACGCCCGTAGCGTCGGTATAAGCCTGCTGTGCAGCACCCAAACCAGGCGTATTAGTTACCGCACCAGACAGCACACCGACCATTGTCGAGATAGGTGTGCCCGTCACCAAATGAATGATATATGCCGTCAGTACGCCGATGATCACAATTGCCGATGCAATACCGACCAAGCGCATACCTCCCTGCTTAAACGACGAAAAGAAACTCGGTCCTACCTGCATACCGACCGAATAGACAAAAAGAATCAGACCGAACTCCTTGACGAAAGCGACGATTGTAGGGTCGATCTGCATACCGAAACTACCCAAAGCAATACCGACGAAGAGGATCCACGTGATACCGAGCGAGATTCCGGCAATCTTGATTTTGCCCAACGCAATACCGATCGCAATCGCAATGGCGAGCGTAAATACCGTATGGGCAATGCTGCTACCAAAGAACAGCGATGTTATCCATTCCATAAAATATTATTCTACTAACCTAACTGGCCGCAAAGATAGGTCTTTTTAATATTTTTAAAAATAAATTCGTGATAAAATCGCGTTAATAATAGCATCTGGGGGCTATTTGTGATTTTTAGAGTCGCATTTATCGGATTTGCGAGCCGAATGGCAACTATCGGCACAATCACAGTCGCAGCAGGGCGAACTTTTCGACTTACCCTGAATACGTCGCACCAATCGCACAACCAACCAAGCAACCAGTGCCAAGCCTATCGCAGCTACCGCCCAATCCTGCCACGTCATTAGAACAATCCTCCGATTAGATAGACGAAGTAGGCCATCAACCATGCAACAGCCGTATTATAGACAACCGTCACTGCGGCCCAATACCAGCGGCCCGTCTCCTTGGCAATGGCGATAAGCGTCGCCACACAGGGGAAGTAGAGTAGAATGAAGACCATAAAGGCTATTGCCGTACGCATATCGAAGTCACCCGATGCGATCAGTTTTGCGCCCAATGAGCCATCTTTCGACAATTCTCCCGACGCGCCCTCAGGCAGAGGCTCCGCAGCATACAATACTCCGAGTGTACTTACAACAATCTCCTTCGCCGCTGCACCCGACAGAATCGCCACGCCGCCTTTCCAGTTCAGACCAATAGGCTCCATTAAGGGCTCGCACACGCGACCAATCTGCCCCAGATACGAATTCGAGTAATCGGGAGCCGACTGCTCAGTCGTGGTTGTCGCATTATCGTTATGCACAGGACGGGGATAGTAGCTCAGGAACCAAATGATCAGTGAGCCGACCAAGATCACACCACCCATTTTGCGCAGGTACTGCACGCCCTTTTCCCACATATGGCGCAACGTCGCTTGGAGTGTCGGTACGCGGTAGGGCGGCAACTCCATCACAAACGGTGTTTCATCGACGGGGTAAAGATAGCGGCGCATCAACTTCGCTGTCACGATTGCTACTAAAATACCCAAGATATACAACCCAATCAGCACCAGACTCGCATACGACGGAAAGAAGGTTCCGACCAGCAGAATATATATCGGTAGTCGCGCACTGCACGACATAAAGGGCGAGATCAATATCGTGATGATTCGACTCGAACGGCTCTCGATCGTGCGGCACGCCATAATTGCGGGCACGTTGCAACCAAAACTCATCAGCAACGGAATGAACGACTTGCCGTGCAGACCGATACGGTGCATCAGTTTATCCATAATAAATGCCGCACGAGCCATATATCCCGAGTCCTCCATCAACGAGATGAACAGATATAGTATCAAAATATTCGGAAGAAAAACGATGACACTACCCACGCCACCGATGATTCCGTTGACGATCAAATCTTTCAGCGCACCATCACTCATCAGGCTGCCGATCGATGATGCGAGCCAATTAACACCTGCTTCGATCCACTCCTGCGGGTATGCACCCAACGAGAAGGTCGCCGCAAACATCACCCACATCAGCAGGAAAAAGATCGGGAAACCTAAGACGCGGTGGGTTACTATCGTGTCGATTATCGTGGTTGTTTCGATCGGGTTTTGCTCGCCCTTCTGATATGTTTCGCGCAGAGCTCCCGCAATGAAACCATACTTCTCGCTCGTTACCGCCATCTCGACGTCCTCGCCAAGCTGCTTGTCGATGCGCTCAACCTCGCGATCGCGCACCGCAATCCACTCGCTATAACCTTCGATCGACTGCAAAGTCTGCTCGGCCTCCTTGTCGCGTTCGAGCAGTTTGATCGCCCAATAGCGCGGCGGGAAGTGTTTGGGCAGTTGATCACGCACGGGGCGCATCACATTTTGCAGCGCGGCAATGCCTCCCTCGACCACCGCGCCGTGGTTGATATGGATATGTCGCACGCGGCTATCACGATTTTCGTAAACATCGATAACCGTATCAAGTAGTCTCTCTAAACCACGACCATCGCGTGCCACGACGGGCACCATCGGCACACCAAGCATTGCGCCCAACTGCTCATAATCGAGCTGATCGCCGCGCTTCTCCAACTCGTCGTACATATTGAGCGCAACCACCATATTGGGGTTGATGTCGATCAGTTCGGTTGTAAGGTATAGATTTCGTTCGAGGTTCGACGATACGACTGCATTAATCACAACGTCGGGAGTATTCTCGACCAGATGACGACGAACATAGATCTCTTCGGGCGAATAGGCCGACAGAGCATAGGTGCCCGGTAGGTCGGTTATATTGAAACGATAACCTTTGTATCGGAACGTGCCCGACTTGGCATCGACCGTCACGCCGCTATAATTACCGACGTGTTCGTGACCGCCCGACAGAGCATTGAAAAGCGACGTCTTGCCACTATTGGGATTACCGACCAATGCGATATTGATCACGCGACGGTGGGTCGAGATCACTTGCTCAATCTGCTCCTCCTCGCTCATCACGTGGCGATCGGCCAGTTGATTGATCATATCTTGAGCCTCAGCTTCGGTGATCACCTCGACCATCTGAGCCTCGCTGCGACGCAACGAAACCTCATAGTCCATAATCTTATATTTGATCGGGTCGCGCAGGGGCGCATTGAGAATCACCTCGACACGCTTGCCGCGCACGAATCCCATCTCCATAACCCTGCGACGGAAACCACCGTATCCCAAAACTTTGAGTACGATGGCCGTTTGCCCGGTTTGCAAGTCAGAAAGTCGCATTGTATCTATATAGTCACTTTTTATCGGCTACAAAGATACATTTTTTTACTTGCTTTTCGCTCATAATCGGCCACTTTTTTACCAACCGCCGCCCAACGCCTTGAACAGAGTGACGTAGGCCATATATTGTTGAGCGCAAACTTCGGCATAACTCATCTGCGAATCATACAGCGTACGTTCGGCATCAACCAGATCGGTGTAGCTATTCATTCCGTTGCTATATAGCGCTTTGGCGAGTTCATAGATGCGCTGATCCGACTCCAACATTGCCGCATAGCGCTCTACTTCGCGCGCATAAGTCGAGATTTGCGACAGCGCGTCGCTGACATCGGCAAAAGCTTGTAGAATCGACTGCTCATACTGCTTGACGGCTTGATAGTAATCCTCACGCGCCGAAAGTTCGTTGCGTTTCAATCGCCCAAAGGCATAGATTGGTTGCAGCAATTGCGCCGCTGCACTCCACGAGAACGGATTCGACGATGTCAGTCCCTCGATTGTCGATGAAAGCACACCGCCCGAAGCGGTCAGCGACAACGTCGGGAATCGTGCCGCACGCTCAATGTTGACCTTAGCAGCCGCTTGTTCAACGCCATAATAGGCCTCCAAGACATCGGGACGACGTTCGAGCAGGCTCGATGGCAAACCGACAGGAACCTCCAACGGCAGACGATCGACACGCAATGCCGCCGCCGACTCGACAATCGAATCGAGCGGATATTCGCCCATCAACGTACTCAGTGCCGCCGCAGTTTGCACCACGGCCCGTTCATAGTTGGGGATATCAACCGCCGCAGCGTCAGCAAGGCTGTACGATTGTTGTCGTTCAACAGCCGACGCAAATCCGTAGCGATACATCGAATCCATCAACGCCGCCGAAATTTTACGCAGTTGATATGTGGAGCGAGCAACCTCCAACGAACTGCGATATTGCAGCAGGGTGAAATACGACGTGGCAACCTCGGTTGTCAGCGATAACATCACCCCTCTAAACGCCCACTTGGTGCCGCACAAATTGGCATAGGCTGCCGCGCGAGAGTGACGAAATGCCCCAAATAACGGAATTTCCCAGCTCATCGTCGGCGAGATTTGATACTGCTGTTCAATGCGAGTTTCATTCGTGTAATTTCCTTCGGCCGACACCTCAAATGCAAACGAAGGCAGGTAGGTCGATCGCACATTGCCAAGTTCGATGCGAGCCTGCTCGATACGCGACGCAGCCACCAACAGATTACGATTATTGGCAATTGCACGCATTATCAAATCATTCAATGTCGAATCACCAAAGTGCTCCCACCACGCAAAATCGACACCCAACGAATCGGCTACGACACCCTCTGCATAGCTATAATCGGTCGGGATAGATATTTGTGGCGGAGTGAGGCGAGCGTTGCAGGCACAAAGCCCGACCAGAAGAGTTATGAGGATTGAAATTCGTTTCATAGCGGAATATTTTCGTTTTTCTTACGACGACCTTCGAGGTTGCTGATGCGACCAACGAGATAGTAGAGAGCGGGGTAGAGGAATATACCTGCGAGCGTTGCCACCAGCATTCCTCCAACCAGTGCCACACCCATCGTATTTCGCGCATTAGAGTAGGCTCCGTGCGCAAATATCAATGGCAACACTCCCAAAATAAATGCAAATGCAGTCATCAGGATCGGGCGCACGCGCAACTTCGCTGCACCAAGAGCCGCATCGAGTAGCGAGGTTTTCTGCTCGAAGAATAGTCGATCGGCATACTCGACAACCAATATGGCATTCTTGGCCGCCAAGCCGATCAGCATAACGATCGCAATATGGATAAAAATATCGTTGATATACTTCGCGTCAAGCAGATGCGCAATGCCGATAAACATCAGCGCACCCACAACAGCCAACGGCACACTAAGTATGATCGAGATGGGCAGCGTCCAGCTGTTATACAGCGCCGCCAATGCCAGAAATACGAACAACACCGCCAAAGCATATACCGCCGCACCGCCTTTTGATGCGGCTTGTTGCTGGAACGAAATGCCGCTCCACGCAATATCCACATCATTGGGCAGCATCTGATCCGCCTGCGATTGAATGGCCTTCATCACTTGATCCGATGATGCGCCCTCAGCAGGATTGACCGTGAGAGCTATCGAGCGATAGAGGTTGAATTGCGATACAAATTCAACTCCGACCGTATCGACAACACGCACAAATGCCGATACGGGAACACTCTCGCCTGCGCCATTCTGCACGAAATAGCTATCCAATGATGAAGCGTCAGTTCGATATTCAGGCGCCGCTTGCAGATAGCTGCGATACAAGCGACCAAAGCGGTTGAAATTATTGATATACGCACCGCCCAAAAAAGCTGACAATTCATCATACAGCTCCGTCAGATTGACACCCTCGCTCAGCGCGTAGTCGCGATTGACGTCCAAACGACGCTGTGGTACATTATTGTTGAATTGTGAGGTCACGGAGGCCACCTCGGGTAGCTTTTCGAGGGCCTCAGTCAGTGTCTGCGAATGTTCGGCCAGATAGCCCAAACCACGACCTTCGAGATCCTGTACCTGCACCTCTACGCCCGATGTTACCCCCATACCGGGAATCGCCGGCGGCGTTACGGCATAGACCTCCGCCGAGTTGATCACCCCATAGAGTTCCTTATTGAGCATTGCGGCAAGCTCGGCAGCAGTTGTGTTGCGTTGGTCAAAATCCTTCAAAGCGACGAATATGATGCCGTTCGACGACGATACGATCCCCGTTATCATATCGAACCCCGACGCTCCTGCGGTATATTGCACAGCATCGTGCTTCGACACCAGACGATCAACCTCTGCCATAACCTGCTCGGTGCGACGCAATGACGACGCCTCGGGCAGGTTGACCATAACCATCAAGTAGCCCTGATCCTCCTCGGGTAGGAATCCCGACGGTATCACTCGCCACAATGCGGCAATAGCACCAAGCACCACCGCAACGAAAATTGCCGTGCGAGCGAAGTGCGAAGTCATACGGCGCGTAGCCGACGAATAGCGCGTCATTGCACGATCGAACCAGCGATTGAATACGCCGAAGAATCCCTTCTCGCGTTTCTTTTTCGGGCGCAGCAACATTGCCGACAGCGCAGGTGAGAGGGTAAGCGCATTGAATGCTGAGATAACAACCGAAATGGCGATCGTAATCGAGAACTGCTGAAACAGTCGCCCCGTAATTCCGCCCGTTAGCGACACAGGGATAAACACCGCCAACAGTACCACCGTCGTAGCAATAATCGGCGAGGCTACATTTCGCATTGCATCGAGCGTAGCTTCACGTGGCGACATACCGCGTTCGAGATTGACCTGTACGGCTTCGACCACCACAATACCATCATCGACCACAAGACCGATAGCCAGAATAACGCCCAAAAGCGAAATGATATTGATCGAGAATCCGAGCAGCGGGAAGAAAATAAACGTACCAATCAGTGATACAGGCACAGCAATCAGTGGGATCAGCGTTGCGCGCCAATCCTGAATAAAGAGATAGATAATAATGATGACCAGCAACAGAGCCAGCAACAACGTGTAGAGAATTTCGCGTATACCTGCTTTAATACTCGTCGTGGTATCGACAATTGTGTCGATAGTCACGCCGTCGGGGAAACGCCCTGAAAGTCGACCAATAGTCGCCTTGACACGCGCTCCGACCTGCATTGCGTTGCTATTCGGTGTTTGATAGATCACGATCATCGCCGACGGGTCGTTGCCAAAGGTCGATGATGTGCCATAGCTTTCGCTACCGAGCGTTACCTCGGCAATATCGCTCAGTCGTAACTGCGAACCATCTTCCAGCGTGCGGATAATGATGTTGGAGTACTCCTCCGCCGACGATATCTGCGGAGGGAGCGTAACGGTATAGGTAAATTCGGTCGTGGCAGGTGAAGGATCAGCACCGAACTGACCAGTAGGGTAGATATCCGCCTGCGACTCGATCGCTGACGTAATCTCAGCTATCGAGAGGTTGTAATACTCCATTCGATCGGGACGCAGCCACACTCGCATCGAGTACTCGCCTGCACCCATAATCTCGACCTTGCCCACGCCATCGATTTTGAGTAGCTCGTTTTGCAGATTGACGTAGGCATAGTTTGACAGATAGCGATCGTCGTAACGGCCATCGGAGTGGAGCGCATAGACCAGCAAGAATCCCGTCTGCGTCTTCTGCGTCGTGACACCCTGCTGCGTCACGGCTGCGGGCAGGAGCGCCGTAGCCGATGAAACATTATTCTGGGTAAAAATCGCATCCATATCGGGATCCGAGCCAATGTCGAAGGTTACCTGAAGATTCATCGTACCACTATTCGAGCTAGTCGATTGAATATACAACATATCGCTCACACCCATAATATTCTCGGCTATGGGTGTTGCGACTGCATTATCGACCGTCTGGGCGTCGGCGCCGTTGTAAGTAGCCGATACCTCGACAACCGGCGGCGTGATGTCGGGATACTCTTCGATCGTGAGATTGAATATCGAAATCGCACCCAACAGCACGATGACGATCGAGAGCACAATGGCAAATATCGGTCGAGAAACAAAAAACTTCTCCATAACGCTACTTTATTTCGATGGGAATAATTCGTTCACCACTGCGGGCGCGCTGCACACCATTTACCAAAACCATCTCGCCATCGCTCAATCCCGAGCGCACGATCCACAGCGAATCAACCGTTGGGCCAAGAGTAACCTCACGGAATACAAGCGAGCTATCAGACTGTACAACCCACACACTCGTGCGATCGAGGCTCTGCACGACACATCGCTGCGGAATCAATATCGAGGGACGCTCCTCGCCCACGTCAGCGCTTATGCGAGCATACTGCCCCGATTTGAGCAGACGCATCGGATTGGGGAAGTTGGCAACGATGACAATCGTTCCCGTTTGCGAACCGACATTCTGTTCAGTGTAGGCATAGCTACCTGCATAAGGATAAAGCAAGCCATCGGCCATATATAGCCTAATATTCGACAATAACGTGCTATTATCATACGAGGGAAGTGAGTCATTCGTACGACGAGCGAGATACTCGGTTAGCGGAATCGAGAGATTGACCGTTACCGTGTCGACATTCTCGATTGTCGCAAGAACAGAATACTCCGTTCCTACACCCACGTAGTCGCCAACCGAGGCGTTCGTCTGGCCGATAATACCGTCAATCGGAGCATAAATGCGAGTATAGCTCGATTCGAGTCGAGCATTGCGCAGTTGCTGTTGAGCCGACTTGACTGACGATTCGGCCGACTTGTATGTTGCGGTGTATTGGTCTAGGTCGCTACGACTGATCGCCTCGATCTTGGCCAGCGGGATTGCTCGTTCATAGTTGTTGCGGGCCTCGATGGCATTGGCACGCGCGGCGTTCAATTCGGCCTCGGCCGCGATCAGCTGGGTATTGATCTGCGAGGGGTCGATTGTATAGAGCAATTGCCCGCGCTTGACCGGCATACCTTTCTCGTAGTTCTTCGACGTGAGATAGCCACTAACGCGCGGCTGAATCACGGCGCTATAATTACTTGATAGTTGCCCCGTGAAGTTCATCGGAGTAGGAATCATCTGTTGTTCGACACGCACGACCTCCAACTTTCGAGGAGGCTGAGTCGCGACACTCTTTTTCGAATGACAACCTGCGGTCAACAAAATGCACAACATTAATAGTGAAAAGAATAACGTTCTCATATCTGCGAGTTTTCTTTTCCGCCGACAAAAAACATACCGAGAGCCTCGATGTTTGGTACTGACTTTTGAGCAATCAGTAAAAAAAAGCGATTGTTTGGTTATTTTTCTGCCGAAAAAGTTGTGAATTTGAATAGTTTAACTAACTTTGCAACTAGAAAACCCGTTTAATAAATAAAGTTATGAAAGAATTAGTTGCAAAGATCAATGAACAGATCGCCCTGTTCCAGGAGAACGCAGCGTTGCAGGTAGAGAAGAACAATAAGGCTGCCGGCACTCGCGCTCGTAAGGCTGCTCTCGAACTTTCGAAGTTGATGAAGGAGTTCCGTAAGGAATCTGTTGAAGCTGCAAAGAACTAAACCAAACTGCAGTTTGATGATAAAATGGCTCGAAAGCATTAAGCAATCGAGCCATTTTTTATTGCAGGACCGTTATACCCTTATTCAAGAATTGTTCCCAATCGTCGCGCTGCAAACCGAGCGTGCCATATAGCTGAGCATTGCAATGATCGTCCAAGTAGTGGCGCTCGGCTGAGTAGTCAAACTCATCACTCACAAACGACACCGATGGTTTGATATACTCAGTTTCAAACGGAGCCAATTGCGCAACAGAGTGGAAGACACTGTGTGTTGTAGCGGGAGCCATCGTGTTAGCTTTTGCGGCAGCCGCTTTCTCAGGATAGAGTGACTGCCACTCCTGCGAATACCAACCGAGGCACGCTACGTGCGTCTGATAATAGGTAATCGTGGGTGAAGAGTGCAAGAAACGAGCGCGGCTATCATCGTAAAGATCCTCGCCGTGATCGGCACAATAGAACATCGCCGTGCAAACATTCGTTTCGCGCAACGTACCAATCACCTCCGACAGGAACCAATCGGTATAGATAATCGAGTTGTCATAGGCATTGACCATTCGCTCACGATTATTCTTCGAAATCGACACATCGTCATCAGGAGTGAAGTACGAGAATTCGTTAGGATAGCGTTCGCGATAGTTGAAGTGAGAGCCGTAAGTATGCAGAACCACAAATAGATCCGACGTATCTGCCTCGATAGCTCGGCGTAGAGGTTCGAGCATCGCGCCATCGTGCAGACCATTCATATAGATCGTCTGATCAGCTTCATTGCACATTATCTCCACCAACCCTCGGTTGGGTGCCTGGCACGAGATCACGAGGGTACGGAAGCCCGCCTCCTTATATAGTTGCACGATGCCGCGACGATTGTATATCTCCGAGTGGTTGTCGGCCGATACTGACGAAAGTATCAGCGGCACGCTCTTATGTGTCGCGTTGCTCTGCGTCACAACATTCTTATAGACCACCACATCGTCCTCCGCACTAAGCAACGGATTGGTCTGTCGATCGTAACCATACAATTGCCAATTTGCCGCGCGCGACGCCTCGCCAATCACCATTACATATATCTCGCGATGATCTCCCACCTTGTGATTCTTGACATCGAACTTGAAATCGGCCGACGAGGTAGGGTAGCGACGCACCTGCACAAACTCATTTACCGAGCGATAGATGTTCTCCAACACGTTGAACGGAAAGATGTTGAATTGCGTGGTCGCGCAACCCGCCACAACCATCACCGCACCCACTATTGCCGCCGTTCGGCGTGTCGCAGGGGCAATCGTAAAACCTTGCTGCAAGGAGTGTACAGCCAAGTAGAGCACGGGTATGTAAAGCACTATCACAAAACTGACCATCGGCCAGATATTACTCAGTAACTCGCCAGCCTCGGTGCTATTGGTTGTGAATAAGTTAGTGAACATATCTACTGCGATGATTGAGTTGCCGAACATATATAGCAACACCAATTGCAACGCCGCCAGAATAAACCACAGCAAGCCACAGCAGACCATCATTCCGCTACGTTTATGCGCCACGCTCCATAGCAGATAGAAGCCCGTAGGGAGCAACACTGCCGACACCGCTCGCAGAAACGAATACCCCTCGGTGAAGATCAGTACGCACGCCGGCACCATCAGTGTTGTGACGAACGCTGCGATCAGCAAACGCGAGTAACGTGTATTATTTGATTTATCTGCCATAGTCGTTAGAATGCTTCATTAACATTGAAGACCACCGAGCCGCCGTGCTTGCCTCGTCCGTAATCAATGCGGACATTCACACGGTGCTTGAACTCCCAACGGTAGCCAATGCCGTAGTTCGGTAGCGTCTGACGCCACTGAAAACGGTTGAAATGGGGAAATACATTTCCTGCGCCAACCCATACTGCAATACCGTGGCGGTTGTAAATTTTTTGGCGCAATTCGGCCTGTACCTCGATCATACCATTGTCGCGATATTGACCCAAATAGTAGCCTCGCATACGATAGCCGCCACCAAGCTGTGCGACCATTGACCAGGGGATCTCGTCACCCAAATTGTACTCCATATATGCATCAAGGGCCAACGTACAACCTTTCCAAAGACGCTGATAGTAATTACCCGTAAAGGTTGTGCGCCAGATGGTTGCGGTGGAGCCTAACGCCGCAGGGAAGTATGTTTCGCGCAAATTTAAGTGGATACCTCTATATGGATTCGGTACGAAGTCGCGGCTATCATACTGCAACGACAGACCAAGCCCCGTAGCCGTATATTGGTCGCGCTGACCGAGCAGATAATCAACATTCGCCACCTTGCGAGCTGCCGCGTGTGTGAAATCGAGCGCTGCGCCGACAAAGAAGTTGCGCGCCATTTCGTACTGATACTCCGCATCAATTCGATAACGTTTCTCAACCATCGATGATTTCTCACCCTGCGCCATTTCGTAGCCAATACCCCAATAATCTATGGGCATTGACGCAAACGATACATCATATTCGATACGGTGGCGATTGTGATCCATCAAGTTAAGACCCGTAACACCGACCTTGTAATATCCCGAGGTTGAGATATTTGCATAGAGCGATACATTCGACGGCTGGGTGATTGTATCAGTACGATCGATGCGATACAACCCCGATGCTAAAATACCCAGACTCACTTTTGTTACGTTCGAATAGCTGGGGCCAAGCACCCACGTCAAGTCAAATTTCTTCTCCTGCGTGCGATCCTCGTTCGCTTGCTCGAAGTAGCGTATCAAACGGTGAAAAATCGTGTTGCGTTGCTTAGTCGCCACAGTATCGACCGACAAAGAATCAGCGGTCATATAAACAGACGTAGCGGCAATCGAATCATTCACGGTTGCCGCCAGCGGTGTATAAGTGTATGTAATAGTATCAGTATTGCGGATCAGCTGTTCGTCGATTTGAGCCGAAATTGGCATCGTGCTCAGAACAAATGCCACAATTAGAATCAGTCGTTTCATCAATTAGCGGTAAGATTCGATAGTGCGGTAGAACTCTGCTTCGTCCTCTTCCGAGAATTCACCCTTGTGATAGTAGATCAGCTCGCCCTCTTTCGATATCAGGATCAGCGTAAACTTGTTGTTACATTCGCCCAGGCCCCACTCGGTCGACACCGTACGATCGGGATCGGCCAAAATAACGGCCTTGTTTTTCTTGGTACGATTGTAGGCAATTTTGCGCACGATAGCATTGGGCAACAGCGGTGCATCTTTCAGATTCACAATACCTAAGCCATAAATATTGTCGCCTGCTGCGCGGTGATTGTCCTCCATATCCTGGCAGAAATCCGAGCACTGGGTAGGGTGGTCGGGATCGGCATAGAAAATCAACAAATTGAATTCGCCCCAATGCGGAATTTGCACGGGTTTATTTTTCAGATCCGTCAGATTGAGGTTCTCCACTTTGCGCGGTTGTTCGAGCGGCTGCGCGAAGGAGGTCGTGGCAGTTATGATGGCGGCAATAGCAAGAATGATATATTTCAGTTTCATAACAATCTTCATTGCGTGAATACTCTTTGTGTTTTCTGTGTTTGGTTTGAGAGCACAAAGATATCTAAAAATTATTAAAAGACTGAATTTTATGCCAATTTTCGACCTATTTGCCTTTTCGCGACCGTTATTTGCCCCTTTTAGAGCTCTCGTTTGATCCGAAAACTTGGGAAAAAGAGCGCATCTAGAGCGTACTTCCCGCCGCCCGAAATCAACAACATTATATATATGCCCATATAGACGAACGAGAGCTCACCCTCGGCAAACGATTTATCGGGAAAGGCGAGAAAGGTGGCTACGAACATTCCGAAGATCAGTGGTAACGTCGCCAATCGCGTGAAAAGCCCCATAATAATCAGCACCGAACAACCCACTTCGGCTAAGGTTATAAACGTGAATGATGCCGCGCTACTGATCCCGAGTGGATCGGGAAACGAATTAACTATTGCATTGTAATTCTGCAATTTACCAATGCCGTGCGTGAGCATCATCGCGCCAATAAAGATTCGCATAAAGAGTACGGCCGAGTCGAACCAACGATCCGACGAAAGCTGCGAAAGAAGATTGAAAATTTTATGCCACATTGAGTTTTCACTTTTTTTGTTTCAAGTAGCGTCGGGCAATTATCCTGCCGCATAATCATCAATTTATGACAATTGAGTAATTTCCAGAAATAAGCAAGGTGTATTCAGAGTTGAATACACCTTGCCATTTAATACGCTTTTATTTCTGTTCGCTTTTTATTATCTTTTTTGATAAATATAGATATTAAAAAATTGTATTCAA
>JAFNVH010000022.1 GCA_017379895.1 Rikenellaceae bacterium
GAGCTCCTCCTCGGTGAAGCGTGCAGCAAACTCAGCCTCGATAGCCTCGAATGCCTCAGCACGCTCGTGCTTTGCGGTACCGCTGGTAGCAACTGCGTAAGCCTTGTCGTAGGTCTCGGCGATGATCTGCTGACGCAACTCCTCGTCGTTCACCTCGTGGCAGTAGGTACGCTTAACGTCCTTACCCAGTTCCTTGCTCAGCTCGATCTGAACTGCGCAGTGCTTCTTGATCTCCTCGTGAGCGAACTTGATTGCGTTGAGCATAACCTCCTCCGAAACCTCTTTCATCTCACCCTCGACCATCAGGATGTTGTCGATAGTACCACCGACCATAATGTCGAGATCAACCTCCTTCATCTGCGAGAAAGTGGGGTTGATGATAAACTCGCCGTTGATGCGAGCTACGCGAACCTCCGAGATGGGGCCGCCGAACGGAATATCCGAAACTGCCAAAGCAGCCGACGCAGCCAAACCAGCCAATGCATCAGCCTGAATATCCTTGTCAGCTGAGATCAGATTAACCGTAACATATACCTCAGCGTGGAAATCCGAGGGGAAAAGGGGGCGCAATGCGCGGTCGATCAGACGAGCAACGAGAATCTCGTTGTCGCCGGGGCGAGCCTCACGCTTGAGGAAGCCACCGGGGAATCGTCCGCACGAAGCGTATTTCTCTTTGTAATCTACCTGTAAGGGCATAAAGTCGGTATCGGGCTTAGCGTCCTTTGCAGCGACAACTGTTGCCAGCAGCATAGTGTCGCCCTGCTTTACCACAACCGAACCGTCGGCCTGCTTAGCCAACTTACCTGTTTCGATGATAATCTCGCGGTCGCCGCTCAATTTGATCACCTTTTGTGTTGCGTTGTACATCTTGTTTTGTTTATTTTTTACCTCTTGTGTTTTGTCTTTTTCAGTGTGTCGTCGTCGGCAAGTTTTCTGTCGGGGACGGTCTGTGTAAGTACGCAAATGAAGGCAATTCTTTGCAAATTGCCTTCATTGCGACTTTGCCTCGTGTACTTCCTCTTACTTACGGAGGTTGAGGGCCTTAACGATTGCGCGGTAGCGCTCGATGTCAACTTCCTTCAAGTACATCAACAACTTACGACGCTTACCTACCAAGCGCAGCAGTGCGCGCTGGGTGCCGTAGTCGTGCTTGTTGCTTTTGAGGTGATCTGTAAGGTGGCTGATACGGTACGAAAACAATGCGATCTGGCTCTCAGGCGAACCGGTATCGGTGTTAGACTTGCCGTACTGACCGAAAAGCTCCTGCTTTTTCTCTGCTGATAAATAGCTCATAAATAGTTTGTTTTTTTATGGTTCCACTCTACGATGGATTCGCCTTATCGAATACCACCAGAGCGTGGGCGCAAAGGTAGGACTTTTTTATCAAACAACCAATGATTTACCTAAATTTTATGTAGAAGATTTTTTGGTGCTTGTTGTAAAATAATACGAAAATTGTTATCTTTGTCGTGTATTTTGGTCGTTACGCCCTCTTTGGGGTAAGATGACCTTGTCGAATCTAATTATTTGTGAGATGAGTAGAGGGTTGAGATCCGATTTTTTTAGCCGTTTGGTGATGGTGGTTTTGATTGTGCTGTCGATGTTTGGCTGCGCACAATCTGCCTCTGACGAGTATGTTCGTGTCGAGGGTTTCGGTATTGGCACGACCTACCGAATCATTGCGCGTGCCGCGTCGGACCGTATTCCCGAAATCAGCGCGGCGGCCGAGGCTACGTTTGCCGAGATGACCGCCTCGATGTCGATCTTCGATTCAACCTCGCTACTGAGTCGAATCAATCGCAATCAGACCGATTCGACCGATATGCATATCCGACAGATTATCAGTTTGGCACGTGGTGTCAATTCGATCAGCGACGGTATGTACGATGTAACCGTTGCGCCGCTGACCGAGGCATACGGTTTTGCGGGTGGCAAGGCGCAGCAGCAACCCAATGTCGACTCGCTGTTGGCGTTTGTCGGAATGGATAAGGTGCGTGTTGAGGAGGAACGAATTGTCAAGAGCGATCCGCGTCTGCGCCTCGACTTCAATTCGATTGCTAAGGGTTATACGGTCGATTGCATTGCGGCCGAGATAGAGCGCTTGGGCATTGAGGACTATATGGTCGAGGTTGGTGGCGAGATTACCTGCCGTGGTCGCAACCCGAAGGGTGGCGATTGGCGCATTGCGGTCGATTCGCCCTACGATGGTAATATGAACCCCGGTGAGAATTGTCAGGTGATTATTACGATGAGCAATCGCTCGTTGGCTACGTCGGGCAACTATCGCCGATACTATATTGATAATGAGGGACGCAAGATTGTGCACACGATAGATCCGAAGACGGGCAAGAGCGTCATTACCGACCTGCTGTCGGCAACGGTCATTGCACCGACGGCAGCTGAGGCCGACGCACTTGGCACGATGTGTATGTCGCTCGGTTTGGAACGCGCGAAGATGGTGATTTCGGGCATTGATGGCGTCGATGCCTACCTGATTTCGGCTGCTTCCGAAGGCTCGGAGGAGGACTTCGAGGTGTGGTACACCCCCGCAATGGAGGAACTGATTAAATAGTGAACGATGAAACGAGCTCGCCTTATATATAATCCCCGTTCGGGTATGGGTATCACTTCGATTGCGATGTCGATTGATCGTATTGTGGCGCTCTATGCCGAGCACGACACTGAGTTGGAGGTGCGCGAGATCGACTTCGATGTGGAGCCCTCGGCTCTGCTCGAAGGGTTGGATATGAGCTACGATCTTCTGTTGGTGGCGGGAGGCGATGGAACGGTCAATTACATTGTCAATGAGATGCTTCGCGAGGGACTTGACCTGCCGTTGGGCGTGATTCCGTCGGGTACGGCAAATGATTTTGCGTCGGCGATCGGTATGCACTCGAATCCGATCGAGGCGTGCCGTCAGATACTCGAATGTAAGCCCCTGCCGACCGATATCGGCGAGGTGAATGGTCGTTGCTTTGTCAATGTGTTCAGCTTCGGATTGTTCACCAATGTGTCGCAACATACACCCACGCTGCTCAAAAATGCGATTGGCAAGGCGGCATACGTGATGGGCGGTGCGATTGACTTCGTGAAGATGCACCCGATTCCGATCGAGATACATTCGGATGATGGCGATTGGAGTGGCGATGCTCTGATCGTGTTGGCATTCAATGGCAAGACGGCGGGTAGTTTTCCGCTGGCTAAGATGGCTGAGGTGGACGATGGCTATCTTGACGTGTTGGTGTTGAAGGCGGGTGTGCTACCTGCGCTGACGGTCGGGCCGACGTTCCTACATTATATATTTAAAGGTGGAGGTGAGGTGCCGCGCAATGTGCTGCACTTCCATTGCAGCCGCATCACGATCAACTCGACACGTCGCGAGCCGACTGATGTCGATGGTCAGCACGGGCCCGAACTGCCCGTCGAGATGGTATGTCGTGCGGGTGCGGTGCGTGTGATCCGCCCAGAGAAATGATTGATTATAACTGAAATACCCAACATTAATAGATGACGACCACAAATTTCAACAAGTTATCAGTTTCGGAGATTCGCAACAATGTAGCGGATCCGTTCTACTATTCGGACGACCTGGTGATTGCCTACATCAATCGCCGCAATGCCCCCGCTGTCGCAACGCAGTTCGATGGTTTTGTGGCTATGATCGTTATGCAGGGCACGGCCCGCGTGACGCTGGGAACGGAGACCTATGACCTGAAACCAAATACGTTGGTTTATATCCATAGCGACTGCGTGTTGCACCGAGTCGAGTGCAGCCAAGATGCGGGTGCGTATCTAGTAGCTTTTTCGCATAAGTTTATCTCGGACGTGCCGGTCGATATCTCGACCTCGTTGCCGGTCTATGTGCGTTTTGGTAAGTCGCCTTGCGTCGATCTGACCGATGTAGATGTGGCTGAGATTCGTCAGCTGTTTGGTCTGATCAAGACGATGTTGCGCTCGGATAAGGAGCTTCACAAGAGCCATATTATCCATACACTGTTCACCACCGCGTTCTACATCCTGTCGGATATCAATCAGCGCCGCGAGCTGCATACCAAGCAGGGACGTTGTGAGGTGATTTTCGAGCAGTTTACGCAGTTGTTGCAGGAGCACCACAAGCGCGAGCGCAACGTGGGTTTCTATGCCGAGCAGATGAATATCACGCCCAAGTATCTCTCGTCGGTGATTAAGGATATCAGCGGCAAGACGGCAGCGCGCTGGATCGACGAGTACGTGATTTTGGAGGCCAAGACGCTGTTGAAGTATTCGGGTATGAGTATTCAAGAGATCGCTAATGCGCTGAACTTCTCGACGCAGTCGTTCTTCGGTAAATATTTCAAGCAACATACAGGTTACTCGCCCTCGCGTTTCAAGCGTCAGGGTTAGTCGTTAATCGAACTTTGAAGTGAAAAAACAGACTGCATATTCGCTCACTGAGGAGATCGTCAACAGCTCGACACACGCCGCAGGATTTGTGATGGGGCTTGTTGTCTGCTTGCTGTTTCTGGTGAAGGGAAGTGTGGCCGAGTCGCACGTGGTGACCATCAGCCTGCTGCTCTATATCTTCGGTGTGGTGAGCTCATACGCCATCTCGACAATCTATCACGCCATTCCCGCCCGTAAGGTCGAGGCTAAGGCTCTCGCTCGTAAATTCGACCACGCGGCAATCTATTGGCACATTGCGGGCAGCTACTCGCCCGTGACGCTGATCGCAATGCTGGGCGGTGGCGAGAAGGTGTGGGCCGTAGTGATCTTCTTGTTTGTGTGGCTTTGTGCAGTGGTGGGCACAGCTCTGAGTTTCAGAAAGATGAAGGCACAGAGCTATCTCGAAACGGTCTGCTACTGCCTGATGGGACTGACCATTTTGGTAGCTTTCAAACCCTTCTACGAGTGTTGCGGATTGGCGATAATGTTGTGGGTCATTGGCGAGGGCGTGGCCTATATCGCAGGTGCTGTGTTGTATAGTTTCAAGAAGATTCCCTATATCCACTCGGTGTTCCATATCTTTGTGATTCTGGGCGATGTGTGCCATATGATCGCAACGTGGAAGATCTTGCAGATGTTTGTGCTATAAGTCGCCGACCAGCCGAAATGAAAATCCCCCGCCCAATGAAGGCGAGGGATTTTTTGTATAAAGGAGCGAGTATTCTATAAAGCGTTGATCAAATCGTCAATCTGCTTGTCGGTTGTTGCCCAGCTCGTCGCCAAACGAACAATGGTGCAGTCCGTCTGTCGCTCCCACGTGCTGAACGTAGCTATGGTCGACAGGTGCTCTAACTGCTTGGGCGAGAGGCGCAGAAAGATCTGATTCGAGAGTGTCGGCGAAGCCAATTCATAACCTCTCTCGACCAAAGCACTGCTCATACGCTCGGCCTGATACACAGCATTGCGGGCGATATCGAGGTAGAGGTTGTCGGTGAAGAGCGTATCGAACTGCACGCCGAGCAGCCAACCCTTTGCCAAGAGTGCGCCCTGCTGCTTGATCAGCGTGGTGAAGTGTGCTATCTGCTCGCCACGCGGCACCACAACCGCCTCACCCATCAACGCACCGACCTTCGTGCCACCTATATAGAATATATCGCACAGACGTGCCATATCTTCGAGCGTAAAGTCAGCCGTCGGAGCCGCCAGAGCATAACCCAATCGTGCGCCATCGGCAAACAGCGGCAATCCCCAGCGGTGACAAACCTCGCTCAGAGCCTCCAACTCGGCACGCGAATAGATCGTGCCCAGCTCGGTCGGCTGCGAGATGTAGACCATACCGCTCCAAACGGCGTGGTCGCGATTTTCGTCGCTACGCTCGCGCACGAGGTAGGCATCAAGACGCTCGGCGGTGAGCTTTCCATCGATATTCTCGATCGTCAGCACCTTGTGTCCCGTCGCCTCGATCGCACCCGACTCGTGTACGGCAATATGCCCCGTATCCGCCGCCACAACACCCTCATAGGGGCGCAGGATTGAACGGATTATGGTTGCATTGGTCTGCGTTCCGCCCACCAGAAAGCGAATATCGGCCTCGGGCGCACCACACGCCTTGCGGATACGCTCGGCGGCTGAGGTGCAGTAGTCGTCATTGCCGTAACCGCCAATCTTCTCGAAGTTGATCTCTGCCAGACGTTCGAGAATCAGTGGGTGCGCACCCTCCATATAGTCACTGTCGAAGTGGAACATCGCTCTGTCGATCAATTATTTCAGATGACCATTCTTGATCAGCCACTCGGCAATCTGCACAGCATTCAGCGCTGCGCCCTTGCGGATCTGGTCGCTTACGCACCAGAACGAAAGACCATTCTCGCAGGTCAGATCCTTGCGGATGCGACCAACATATACGGGATCCTTACCCGCCAGGAAGAGCGGCATCGGGTAGACCTTATCCTGCAGCTCGTCCATCAGCACAACGCCCTCAGCTTCAGCAAAAGCCTTGCGAGCCTCCTCGATCGAGATCGGACGCTCGGTTTCGATCCAAACGCTCTCCGAGTGAGCACGCATTACGGGCACACGCACGCACGTTGCACTTACAGCCACGTCCGAGTGCATAATCTTGCGAGTCTCGTTGAACATCTTCATCTCCTCCTTGGTGTAGCCGTTGTCGGTGAAGACGTCGATATGAGGAATCACGTTGTAAGCCAGCTGGAAAGCAAATTTATTGACCGTCGGTTCCTCACCACGACCCAACTCTGCATACTGCTCAACCAACTCGTCCATTGCTGCTGCACCTGCGCCACTTGCCGACTGGTAGGTCGAAACGTGTACGCGACGGATGTGCGACAGATTCTCGATCGCCTTCAACGCTACGACCATCTGGATCGTTGTGCAGTTAGGGTTGGCGATGATTCCTCGCGGGGGATTCACAGCGTCGGTAGCGTTCACTTCGGGCACCACCAGCGGAATATCCTCCTCCATACGGAATGCGCTCGAATTGTCGATCATCAGCGCTCCGTAGCGGGTAATCGTATCGGCGAACTCGCGCGAGGTGCCTGCACCTGCTGAGGTGAAGACAACATCGATATCGCGGAAATCGTCGTTATGTTGTAAAAGTTTTACGCGCACCGCCTTGCCGTTAAACATATATTCGCGGCCTGCGCTACGCTCCGATCCGAACAAATGCAGCTCGTCGATCGGGAATTGACGCTCGGCCAAGATGCGCATCAGCTCCTGACCTACTGCGCCACTTGCACCTACGATAGCAACTTTCATCTCTTCAATCTAAGTATTGAGTGTTAATCGAAAAATTCATCTTGTATTTCGGTCTCAGCCTCCTGCTGGCGATTCTCCTCGTCGCAGTCGTAGACCACCACGTTGTTTGGTCGCGAGAATGTATCGGTCGGCTTGACGCCCAGGCGCGGATCGGCATAGACCTTGGTAATGAAGCGTCCGAAAATGGGCAATGCCAACGCCGCACCACCTTCGCCCGTACCCGTGATGTGCACCGACTGATCCTCGCCACCGCACCAAGCGCCTGCTACCAGATTGGGTGTAACGCCCACAAACCAAGCGTCGCGGTTCTCGTTCGAGGTACCGGTCTTGCCACCCACTTCGCCCGTCACGTTGTAGGCCCAGCGCAGACGACCTGCCGTACCAGCACGAACAACGTTCTGCAACATTCCGAGCATTGTGTATGCCGTCTGCTCGCTGATAGCGTCCTCGGTGGGAGGAATGAACGTAGCCAGGAGGTTGCCCTGACGATCCTCGATGCGTGTTACAAATATAGGCTCGGTGTGAACACCGCGATTTGCGAAGGTACAGAAAGCACCCGTCAGCTCGAATAGCGACGCCTCCGACGAACCCAGACACAGCGCCCACTGCGGGTCAATATAACTGTCGATACCCATATTGTGGATAAAGTCGGCCACGGCTGCGGGCTGCTTCGACTGCTTCATAATCCACGCCGAGTAGTTGTTGCGGCTGTTTGCCAGACCCCAGCTCAGCGGGTGGAACTCACTGTCGTACGGATCGCGGTTAGCCTCTTTCGGAGTCCACGGTGTACCATTGTCGGTTTCGATTGTTACGGGCTCATTCATCACCTGCGTGCAGGGTGTCAGGCCCAAGTGGTCGATTGCAAAAGTGTAGATGAAGGGCTTGATTGTCGAGCCAATCTGTCGCTTACCCTGCTTTGCCAAGTCGTACTTGAAGTAGCGGAAGTTGGGACCTCCGACATATGCCTTGACGTGGCCCGTCGCGGGATCCATCGCTACGAACGAAGCACGTAGAATCTTCTTGTGGTGGAGGATTGAGTCGCGCGGAGTCATCGTGGTGTCGCGGTCACCCTTGTAGGTGAAGATCTTCATACGGCACGGACGCTCGAACGAGGCGTAGATCTCCTCCTGGGGGATTCCTGCACGATTCATCTGATAGTAACGATCCGAGTAGCGCATTGCGTTGCGAATGATGCGCTCGATAGCCTCTTTGTCCTGATCCTGGAACAGCACTCCCGTATTCTTCACCTGACGATCCATACGCGGCTGCACGTCCGAGGTCATATGCTCCAACAGAGCCTCCTCGGCATATTTCTGCATTGCAGAGTTAATCGTGGTGTAGATCTTCAAACCGTCACGATAGATGTTGTAGTCCGTTCCGTCGGCCTTCTGATTCTTCTGGCACCAGCCGTAGAGCGGGGTGTTGTTCCATTGATCGAGAGCCTGCTCGAAGTCCCAATCGTTGTTGAATTGCGAACGCTTCGGGCGGGGCTGATTCATCACCAGACGCAACATTTCGCGGAAATAGGTTGCGGTACCGTCGTTGTGAGAGATGGGGCGATAGTTGAGCTGAATGGGCAGCGCCGAGAGCGAGTCGTACTGAGCGCGAGAGATGCAGCCATTAGCACGCATACGCGACATCACCGTGTTGCGTCGAGCAATCGAATGGTCGTAGTTGAGTACGGGGTTGTAGCGCGTAGGTTTGTTCACCACGCCCACCAAAACCGCAGCCTCCTGAATATTGAGCTGGTCGGGAGTCTTGTTGAAGAAGGTCCGCGCCGCCGACTTGATTCCGTAGGCGTTCGAGCCGTACTCGACCGTGTTGAGGTACATTGCTATCAGCTCCTCTTTGGTGTAGTTGTATTCGAGTTTTACGGCAGTGATCCACTCTTTGAGCTTCGAGATCACCAAGCTGGCCTTGCGCATAATGGGGCCACGCGAGGTTGTGTCACGCGGGAAGAGATTCTTGGCCACCTGCTGAGTGATGGTACTACCACCGCCCTGACCCGAGTTGCCGAGTGCAATGGTCTTGACACCCACGCGGATCAGCGCCTTGATGTCGATACCCGAGTGCGAGTGGAAACGCTCGTCCTCGGTCGAGATCAACGCAGCCACAACTGCGGGCACCGAGTCGCCATCGAGTCGCAACAGTTGTGTGCGATCTTCGGGATAGAGCTCGGCGAACTCGACATACGAACGGTTCTGCACGAAGAATGAGCCGATGACCTTGCCATCTTCGGAGTAGATTTCGGTTGCGATGTTGCTCTTGGGATTTTCCAACTCTTCGAACGAAGGTAGCTTGCCGAACATACCGATCGAGGTCAGCAAGAGCAGGAAGAAGAGCAGCGCAAATGGGAACATTGCGATGATCCACAGCCACTTGACTATGCGAGGTTGCTGTGTTTTGGGTTTTGCGTTATTGGTCTTTTGTGCCATATCGTTTTAACTGAATAACGTAATCGGGATAGAATATCGTACAAAGTTACAACTTTCTGCTGAAAAGACGAAATGCCGAGCCACTTTTCTATGAAAAGTGTCGATCGCCCGCACGTGACAAAATTGTGGCTATACGCGATTAGATGGGCAGACCAACGCCTGCCGAGAAGTGAACGCCCTTGCGATTGCTCGGTTTGTAGAGCGAGAGATTGAGCGTGAATGTTGCGGGGGCGGGCGTGCGTATCAGGTTGAAATCTAAGATCAGATCACCGCCAAACGAATTGACGTTATGCCAATTATAGCGCTTCATCTCGCTGTCGAACGTACGCATTGTGGCGTAGTTGAAACCGACATTCAGCGCAATGCGCTTGAAGAAGATCACTGACGGAATACCGAAATCGGGATAGCACAGCGGCAACTGGTAATCGACCGCTGTTGCAACATAGCGCGAGGGGCTCACCTCTAACGTATAATCTGCTCCGCGAGGATAGAGATCGCGCTGACTGAATGTGAACATCTTGCCCTTCTGGTTGGCCTGGAACGCCGCGCGCAGACGCAGCGAGTGGTTGCGTCCGATGGCGGGTGTGAGTGCCTGTCCAAAGAGTGCTATCGAGTGTGCAAAATAGCTGTTTGTAGGGTTGAACGTATGGTTCACGCGCAGTGTGTAACCCCAGCGCGGACGCATATTTCGGTATGCCGAACGGACGTTGTCGCCGAAGGTTATCGACGAGGTTAAGCGATTGATACCCCGACTATAATCCTCGTTCGCGGGATCGTACAGCAGGCTGTTTTCGTATTGCCAATCGATCGCTGGCGTGAGGTAGCGCAGATGGTGTCCGCTCGATAGCTGCATCGGGAGCGAAATCTTGGCGCCGACCATAGTGTAGGCTTTGAGCGGTTGTGCGGGGTCGGCAATATCTTTGGAGATCTTATAGACAAACTGCTTTGCACCGCCATACTGACCCTTCAACTCGATGTGAGGACCGAAGGCGCGGAAGTCGATCGCGCCGCGAATCATCGAACCTCGCTCGCGGTGCCATCCGTATGTAGCATAGGCTGTTACCGACGAGAGCAGATTCTGTGAAATGATAGTTGCGCCCAGTTGCGGATCGAACGTAAAGTTGTCGATCGCCTCGAAAATATCGAGCGAAACGGGCGCCCAGCTATGGAACTTAAAGTAGTGCAGCCCCTTGCGATAGCGTTTCGAGGGCAGTTGCTCGCTTTGGACTTTGAGTAAGGCTGTATCAACACGCACCGTATCGAGATTCAAAACGGGCAGACGGCGGCGCGGCGGATTGACCAACTCGGTTGGTGTCTTTGCCCATTCGATCGCGCGTATTGAGCTATCAATAGATTGAGTAGCAATCAGATATCCGCGATCGTCGTAGGTCGTGACGAGCAGCCGGTCACCCGCAGGAGCAGGGTCGAACGAGCCAAATTCCGACTCGGTGAGCTGCCACTCCTCGCCCGAACTGAGATTGAGAGCGTGCGCTTCGTCGCGTCCCGAACGTATCGACCCGAAGTAAAGGCGACCATCCTTGGCGCGCAGGTCGCTGAGTGAAACGTATGCCGCGCGTGTTACTCGGTGGTCGTTGCCATCGGCGTCAACTTCGCCCAAATACATACCGTCGTCGTCCAAGCCGATGTAGTAGAGTCGGTTGGTAGCGTTGTCCCACGCAAGACCGTGTATCTCCTCGCCCAAAGGTTTGTTCATCAGCGTGTTACTCTCGCCACGCAGCCCCGTCACGATTGAGTAACGACCCTCGGGTGCATATTCGACCCAAGCCAGCGAATCGGCCTCGATCGGGGTGGGGTAGAGGATGTTTGCGTCGGTCGCAATCGAGTGCGTGCGACCGCTGTTGAGGTCGGCCCAGCATAGGCGCGAGTTGTAGCGTTCGCCCCATAGCAGGCTGCGGCGATACTCGCTCCACCACAAACGTCCGTCACTGCCGAGTGCGGGGCGGGTACTGACCGAGCCGATGTAGCTGATGAGGCGCTCCTCGCCCGTGCGGAGGTCAATCTCGACCAGGCGTGCCGAGCGGTCGAAGTCGCTCTTGATTGCAACAACGCGAGTGGAGTCGATCGCCTGCGGGTGCGAATATGTGGTGTAAGATGTTGTCGGGGTGGAGATTACGCTTGTTGAAGGCTTGACCTTAGGCAGCGCGTTCCAAAATGTTTGCAACGAGTCGAATGCCCCGCTGAATAACTTTCGTGAGCTGGAGTTAAAACGCGTTTTCAGCCCAAGATAGATCGTTCCAATCAGGAACGGATAACGCGACGAATAGTCTGCAATATCGTCCCAAATCACACGCCCATATTTGTTATAGGCGTGCACAGCCATCTGATAACCCAACTCATAGTGGTTGGGGATATACTCGCGGTATGAGCCGCAGAACCAGCGGTCGGGGTTGCGGCCGTCGACGATTTTGCCACGTTTGGCGCGGTAGCCTATCGTAAACGAGGGTTGGCGTCCGCGACCGAAAGTACTCATATCGGTCTCGATCATCGTCGCGTCGCCCTCCAATGCCCACAACGGTAGACCGATCAGGCTGACCAGCGCTCCCTGCTCGCCCAGAAGGTAGTAGAGCGCGCGGAAGGTGTGGCGGTTGAGGTTGTTGTATTGCACTGCGTGGCGCTGCTCGTGCACCGAAAGCTGTTTGAGCCAGGGCATCGAGTAGCTCTCGACCGACGGGGGAGTGAGCATCTCGATACGTTTCGGTGCCCACATCACAATGCCGTTCGAGGCGGTGTTCTGGGTGTGCATCACGACGGGAATATGCATTGCCCCGCGACGGAATCCGTAGCCGACGTCCTGCCCCGCAGCGTTGAGAAAGTGTAGCGTGCGGCGCGCCAGCGTGTCGAAATTCTGGGGATAGACGATACGGAAACGGTCGGTCCGTATTTGCTGCCAGCGTGTCGAGGCGGGGTCGACACCCCAATCATAATACTGTCCTCGCGCGCCGACTGCGAACATCAGCGCGAGTGCTAAAATCAGTATGTGGAGTGCACGACGCATTGTGAATCAGTGAGATTTAAGATCCTGCTTTCTTTGCTTTGTAGCCTTCGCGCGTCAGTATGTCGACAATGCGGTCGCGGAAGTCGCCCTGAATGATGATCTCGCCATCTTTGGCCGAGCCGCCCACGCCGCAACGGCTTTTGAGCAACGAGGCCAACTCCTTCAAATCGTCGTGCGAGCCGACAAAACCACGCACCAGCGTTACCACCTTGCCTGCACGCTGCTTGCGGTCGAGCCACACGCGTAGTTGCTGCTGTGCGGGGGGCAGTGTAGCCTCCTCTTCGGGTTCGTCGGTAGTGTACTGAAAGTCAGGGTTTGTGGAGTAAACCACGTTTAATCGCGCTTTCCAATCGTTGCTGCTCATTTCGATTCAATTTATTTTTTGCAAATATACGAATTTTTGCTATATTTGTCTGCAAGTATGACAAAGGTAGTTTTTAATAGAGGTTACGCCGCTCGCTCCAAGCACGAAATGCAGCCGGTCAGCTACGATCGTCTGCCGGTCGATCCGTCGAAACGCTTGGTGAGAGTCTATGTCGAAGGTTACGAAGATGTGGCCTTCTGGCGCGGTATCTTCGACCACTTCGATAATCCCTACTACGTTTTCGAGATCTCGGTGCCCAATCGCCCCGATATGGCTAAGGGTAAGAAGGTGCTCGAGGCGCTCCTGTCGCAGAGCAACGAGGAGATGCTACTCTGTGTCGATGCCGATTTCGACCACCTCTTTCAGAAACATCGTGCCGAGTCGCGCCGCATTGTCGAGGCCCCGTTTATGTTCCATACCTACGCCTACGCTACAGAAAACTACGTCTGCTACGCTCCGTCGTTGCATAACGTCTGCGTGCGCGCCACCAAGAACGATACCCGAATCTTCGATTTCGAGAAGTTTATGGCCGAGTACTCGCGCACGATCTATCCGCTGTTTCTGTGGTATGCACTTTCGGCACGCGAGAGCGATATCAATGTCTTTCAGTTGGCGGACTTCCGCAATAGCGTGAAAATCAATTATCTCGAGCCCGACGATAATGCCCGCACCACACTCGATTGGTTGTCGCGTCAGGTATCGCGTCGCCGTACAGTACTCGAAAACCTGCGTCCCGACCTTGCCGAGCGTATCGATGCGTTCAGTAGCGAGTTGCAGGATATGGGAGTCTATCCCGAAGATACCTATTTATATATGCACGGCCACACGCTGATGGACAACGTGGTGATGATCGCGCTGAATGCCGTTTGTGAGCGTCTGCGCTGTATGTCGGTGTCGCGCATCAACTCCTCGTCACAGCGCGGTCAGGCACTGAGCAACGAGCTGAGCAATTACAGCAACCAGCTGCGCAACGTGCGCGACGTACTGCTCGACAACGAGAACTATACCGATTGTTTCCTCTACCACCGTTTGAGCAACGATATCGATGCATACTTATGTCGTGCGGTGGAGAAGTTGAAAAAGTAAATTTTCCAATTCACGATTCAGAATTCACAATTCACAATTTAAGCCGCGCTTATTGCGTGGCTTTTTTTATTATGCGATTTTATAAACAATCGCCAAGTTCGGGGAGGAGAGTCCACGCCGTTTCATGGCGTGTCATCATTGGCGGGTCGCCCTTCGGGCGAGCCCCCCCCACCCGCCAATGATGAGAAAATTGTGTCAAAGGCAAATAATTTTGAATTTTGAATCTTGAATTGTGAATTAAAAAAACCGCACCCCTCGCGGAGTGCGGCTTAGTATCGAATATCGAATTCTAATAGCGGTAGTGGTCAGCCTTGAACGGACCCTCGACCTTCACGCCGATATAGTCGGCCTGCTTCTGAGTCAAGGTTGTGAGGCGAACGCCAATATTCTCCAAGTGAAGACGTGCAACCTCTTCGTCGAGTTCCTTCGGCAGGCGGGTTACGCCCACAACGGGATTCTCGCGATCCTCCCACAGCTTCATCTGTGCGAGGGTCTGGTTGGTGAACGAGTTACTCATCACGAACGAGGGGTGACCCGTAGCACAACCCAAGTTCACAAGACGACCCTCAGCCAAAATGAAGATCGAGTGACCATCGGCGAAAGTGTACTTGTCAACCTGCGGCTTGATGGTGCTCTTCACTGCGTCCGAAGCCTCCAAGCGAGCCATCTGGATCTCGTTGTCGAAGTGACCGATGTTGCAGACGATAGCCTGGTCGCGCATACCCTGCATATGCTCCAAGGTGATGATGTCGCAGTTACCCGTAGTAGTTACGTAGATGTTACCCTCAGGCAGAGCGTCCTCGACGCGCATAACCTCGAAGCCCTCCATTGCTGCCTGCAATGCGCAGATGGGGTCGATCTCGGTTACGATAACGCGTGCGCCATATGAACGCATCGAGCGTGCACAACCTTTACCTACGTCGCCATAGCCGCAAACCACAACAACCTTACCTGCGATCATCACGTCGGTTGCACGCTTGATACCGTCAGCCAGCGACTCGCGGCAACCGTACAGATTGTCGAACTTCGACTTTGTAACCGAGTCGTTTACGTTGATTGCGGGAACGAGCAGCTCGCCACGCTCCTGCATCTGGTAGAGGCGGTGTACGCCCGTGGTGGTCTCCTCCGAAACGCCCTTCCACTCCTCGACGGTGCGGTGCCACTTCTGGGGATCCTCCTCCAAAAGTTTGCGCAGGGTGTCGATGATCACGCTCTCCTCGTAGCTGCCAGCCTCGCGGTCGAGCGTGGTTGCGTCGTTCTCGGCAGCGAAACCCTGATGAATCAGCAGCGTTGCGTCGCCACCGTCGTCAACGATCAGGTTGGGACCCTTGCCACCCTCGAACGAGAGTGCCATAGC
>JAFNVH010000023.1 GCA_017379895.1 Rikenellaceae bacterium
ATGCTCCAACTTGGTTGCGAATTTGCTCGGGAAAAGCTATCTTTGTGATTAGAACTATCTCGAAACAAACATAACAACATAAAACCTATGAATAACCAATTAGAGCTCAACCCCAATAAGGTGGTTGCATATCTGGGCAAACCCGCCAAGGAGTTTACGAAGGCCGACATAGTGCGCTATATCCGCGAGAATGGTGTGCGTATGGTCAATTTTATGTATCCCGCAGGTGACGGCCGCCTCAAAACCCTCAACTTCGTGATCAATAACGCTGCTTATCTCGATGCAATTCTCACTTGTGGCGAGCGCGTCGATGGTTCGAGCCTCTTCCCGTTTATCGAGGCCGGCAGTAGCGACCTATATGTTCTCCCGCGTTTCAGCACGGCGTTCCTCGATCCGTTTGCCGAGATACCGACGCTCTCGATGCTCTGCTCGTACTTCAACAAAGATGGTGAGCCCCTCGAAAGTTCGCCCGAGCACACCCTGCGCAAGGCGTGCCGCGCGTTCAACGAGGTGACGGGTATGCAGTTCGAGGCAATGGGCGAATTGGAGTACTACGTGATTGCTCCCGACGAGGGTTTGTTCCCCGCAACCGACCAGAAAGGCTACCACGAATCGGCTCCCTATGCCAAGTTCAACGAGTTCCGCACAACCTGTATGGCATACATCGCACAGGCAGGCGGACTGATCAAATATGGCCACTCGGAGGTGGGCAATTTCACTATCGACGGTCTGATTTACGAGCAGAACGAGATCGAGTTCCTGCCCGTTGCAGCCGAGGATGCAGCCGATCAGCTGATGATTGCAAAGTGGATTATCCGCAACCTGGCTTATCAGATGGGTTACGACATCACCTTCGCTCCGAAGATCACCGCAGGCAAGGCAGGTTCGGGTCTGCATATCCATATGCGCATCGTGAAAGATGGTCAGAATCAGATGCTTGACGGAGGTGTTCTGTCGGCTACGGCACGTCGTGCGATTGCAGGTATGATGGAGCTCGCACCGTCGATCACCGCCTTCGGCAATACCAACCCCACGTCGTATTTCCGTCTGGTGCCGCATCAGGAGGCGCCAACCAATATCTGCTGGGGCGACCGCAACCGTTCGGTACTCGTTCGTGTTCCGCTCGGCTGGGCAGCAAAGAGCGATATGTGCCAGATTGCCAATCCGTTGGAGCCTCTGAGCAACTATGACACCACACAGAAGCAGACCGTCGAAATGCGCTCACCCGATGGCTCGGCTGATCTCTATCAGTTGATCGCAGGTTTGGCCGTAGCATGCCGTCACGGCTTCGAGATGGAGAATGCATTGGAGGTTGCCGAGAAGACCTATGTAAACGTAAATATCCACCAGAAAGAGAATGCCGACCGTTTGAAGGATCTGGCTCAGCTGCCCGATAGTTGCGAGGCGTCAGCCGCTTGTTTGGAGTGCCAGCGCGCTGTGTTCGAGGAGCATAACGTATTCTCGCCCGCAATGATCGACGGCATCATCAAGAAGTTGCGCTCGTATGGCGACAAGACCCTGCGTAGCGACATCGCCGACAACCAGGAGGCAATGCTCGAACTTGTTCGCCGCTACTTCCACTGCGGATAGAAGACGCTAATATACACTAAAAAAGCCGCCCCCGACAAGAGGTGCGGCTTTTTTGTATGCATAACGGCATCAGTGTTGTTTGATCATAGGGGTGCTCTTGATGAGGTGGTCATAGACCCTCTCGCCCCAAAATTCATACCCTTTACCCCACTCTTTGGTGCCCGAAAGAAAGCTATCAATAAAGCCATTCTTTTCGACCAGCACTGTATGATAGATCTTCCCTGTAGGATTCTTCACAAGGGTGATAGTTATCTGACCGTCATTTGCATAGAAGTTCAGATATGTATCGTCTTCCACCTTCGTGAATTTATATCTCTCGGCAAGATCTCGCTGCATCTTTTGGCTACGCCACCAAGTACCTCCCGTAGGACTTACCAGAGGCTTGCCGTTATAGATAACGGTACTATCCTGATACGAAGTGACATTTAGATAGTGTCGTTTATCTTTGAGCCACGTCGTGAGTTTCTCCTTATAATCCTCCTCTTCATAGCCGTAGGTACTATCCAGGAATGCGATACGCTCGATAAGAGGATTGACCTTCTCCGCCACACGCAGGTACTCAAATATGAAATACCCTCCACCCGAATGTGAACTCAACGTAATCGAGGGATTATAAGGCTTGTAGAGGTCTGCCATATCTTGGATTATGGCGGGCAGAACTGTGGCCGAAATGCCGTTATCACGGTGCAGGCGTCGCCAAGTACCCCACGAGCGCATCGAGGCTTGCAGATAGACCGTTACATAGTTATATTGGGGTTTATTCTCTCTTAACCAGCGTGTCTGTGCCGCGATGTGCTGTACGCCGTAACGGAAATCTTCGTCCTCACTCGCACGCGCTTTGCCCGCTGTGTACTCAATATCGTTACCATTGGGCAGGGCATAAAGAATCATCTTTGTCTTCTTCTTTGCATCCATCTCCAACGGAGCATTGACGACGATAAGCACATCTTTGTATTTGTCGAAGATGGTATAGACACGTTCCTGATTCTCCGAAGATTTGATAGGATTCTCGGCCGTAGCAGGCGATTCGTCCATCTGGGCCCACATACACACGGGCAGCAAAAGTACCACGAGTGCTAAAAATAGTTTCTTCATAATGCGTTGAATTGTATTTACAAATATACGAAAACATCCGCAGATTAACAATAGTTTAACCCACAGATGTCTCCTAATATAAATACCGACACTATGAAGTGCGGCTCCAATTCTTTTGCTCGCTACTCGGCTACCTGCGCAATTTCGATACCCACGCGGCGCAACAGTGCCAGACCCTCGTCCGAGCGATATGCATCGGCATAAACCACACGGCGAATACCCGCCTGAATGATCAGTTTAGAGCACTCAATACAGGGTGCAGCGGTGATATAGAGCGTCGCGCCGTCGCAGTTATTGGCACTCTTAGCCACCTTCGTGATTGCGTTTGCCTCGGCGTGCAGAACGTAGGGTTTGGTCAGACCAGCCTCGTCCTCGCAAATGTTCTCAAAGCCCGACGGCGTACCGTTGTAACCGTCCGAAATGATCATCTTATCCTTGACGATCAGCGCACCCACCTTGCGGCGCACGCAGTATGAATTCTCGGCCCAAATGCGCGCCATACGCATATAACGCGAGTCAAGCTGGCGCTGTTTCTCCTCCTGATATCCCATAGCGTTTAAAAGAGTTTCTTCTTCGATGTGGTTACAACAAAATTCTTCAAATAGAATGGCTCGAAATAGGCGATATCCTCCGTACGACCAGCGTCAAGAGCCTCCTGAGCCAAGCGAGCCAGACCGCGCGCCGAGGGCACCACCTCGATCAGTTTTGCCTTCGCCGAGAGTGTACCTGCGCACTTTGCTGCGCCATTGCCGAAGATTACAAACTCCTCAGCCGAAGCGATCTCCGCAGCAAAACTCTGCTCGTCGATAATCTTCGCCTCGACCTCGCCCAGAGCCTCACCGCGGCCATTGAAGAGCTGAGTATAGACCTCCATACGTCGCGCGTCGACCATCGGGCAGAGCGTTGCTCGCTCGAAGTCATCGACATCGACAATACCCGCCTCAGCGTCCTCGCGCGCCACCTCAACCAGCGCATCGAGCGAGCCGATAGCGATTAGCGGCTTGCGCAGACCATAGCACAGACCCTTAGCGAACGACACACCGATACGCAGTCCCGTGTACGATCCCGGGCCCTTGCCAACCGCGATGGCGTCGATCTCGTCGGCATCGATATCACGCTCGCGCAACAACTCATCGACATAGACAGCCACATTGCGGGCATGGTCGCGGCCGCAGCTCTCGCGCAACGCAACCAACTGACCATTCTCAGCCAAACCTACCGAACATACGTCCGTACCGGTTTCGATGCAAAGTATCAAACTCATAGCTCTATCGTTTCATCGCTCGATCCATCTCACGGCGAGCGTCCTTATCCTTAATATACTCTCGTTTATCGAAGTTCTTGCGACCGCGTGCCAGGCCGATCACAACCTTCGCGTAACCCTTGTCGCTGATGAACATACGCAAACCTACGACCGTCAAACCCTTGTCCTGCAACGCGCGTTCGAGTTTGTTCAACTCGCGGCGGTTAAGCAGCAACTTGCGGTCGCGCTTGGGGATATGATTGTTGTAGGTTCCCCACTTGTATTCGTTAATGTTGACACCACGAATATACAACTCGCCACGATCGAAATAGCAATAGCAGTCGGTCAGCGAGGCCTTGCCCAATCGGATCGACTTGATCTCGGTGCCGACCAACACAATGCCCGCCGTGAACTGTTCGATAATCTCGTAGTCGAACGTAGCACGTTTGTTACGAATATTTATGTTTCTGTAATCGCTCATAACTCTTTACAACGGACAAAGATACTACTTTTTTGGTAAAGTTGCACAACCCCGCCCCACTATCACCGTTTTTCGATCCACTCGACCCCGACAGAACAATAGCGCGAATCGGCACGATTGTTGCCCATTCAGATAGCGTTCGAGGGTGGGTAAAGGTAACTAATTCTTTTATCTTTGATATGTTTTACATACACTCTTTTTGTTATATTTTCTGTTTGCACAATCCGGTAGCTGTAGCGATACACCTACGACCCCACCCTCGGACATCTTTTGCGACACAGCACACCTATTTATATATACAACGCGAGCCGCCCCAAAAAGGGGCGGCTCGCGCTCTATTTGCGATTCTCAGTGGAGGATTATACCAAGCCCGAGAAACCCATAAATGCCATTGCCAGAATACCTGCGGTAATCAGCGCGATGGGAGTGCCACGGAATGCCTCAGGCATCTCGTCCAGCTCCAAGCGCTCGCGGATACCCGCAAACAGCACCAATGCCAAACCGAAGCCCAGAGCGATCGATACCGAATAAACAACCGACTGCAACAGGTTGTACTGCTCCTGTACCAACAGAATAGCGACACCCAGCACAGCACAGTTGGTAGTGATCAGCGGCAGGAAGATACCCAGTGCCTGATAGAGCGCGGGACTCACCTTCTTCAACACGATCTCGACCATCTGCACCAGCGCAGCGATAACCAAAATGAAGACAATGGTCTGCATATACTCGATGTTGAGCGGTGCCAGAACGTACTTTTGTAGCGACCAAGCCACAACAGCCGTGATAGCCATTACGAACGTAACAGCAGCACCCATACCCAACGAGGTCTCAACCTTGCTCGATACACCGAGGAAGGGGCAGATACCGAGGAACTGCGACAGCACGATATTATTGACGAATATCGCACCGATGATAATTGCGAAATATGATACTTCCATTGTTACTTCTTTTTAGCGGTTAATTTATTGAAAAGAACCATCAGGTAACCCAGCACGAGGAAACCACCCGGAGCCAACACGAAGATCAGCATACCATCGCCCGAGATGAGCGACTGGCCGAAAATCGCGCCACTACCAAGCAACTCACGCACTGCACCGATCAAAGTCAGCGACAGTGTAAAGCCCAAACCGATACCCAAACCATCGAGAGCCGAATCCAGCGCGTTGTTCTTCGACGCAAACGCCTCGGCACGACCCAGAATGATACAGTTCACAACGATCAGCGGAATGAAGATACCCAGCGACTGATAGAGCGAAGGCAGGTAAGCCTGCATCAACAGCTGAATAACCGTCACGAACGAAGCAATCACAACGATAAATGCCGGAATACGAACCTTATCGGGAATCAGATTCTTGATAAGCGAAATCACGATATTAGACATAATCAGAACGGCCATAGTTGCCGCACCCATACCCATACCGTTGATGGCCGAAGTGGTTGTTGCCAGCGTAGGACACATACCCAAGATCAGCACAAATGTCGGGTTCTCCTTCAAGATACCCTTCGTGATAAGTTGCAATTTATTCATTGTCCTCTCCTTTCTGAGTCTCCTCATTTACGGTCTCGGTAGCCTCTGCGGCGGGCTGCTCACCCTCGGTCCACTCGGTCGAGGTTGCGCCAGTTGCCACATTTGCACCACCCTTGATCTGCTGAACTGCATTGTATGCGCGAACAACAGCATCAACATAAGCACGCGACGAGATGGTCGCTGCGGTCAGTGCTTGAACATCACCACCGTCCTTGGTTACAGCCAGAGGCTGCTTCATATTTGCGAGATTCTTATCCTTGAAGCTGGTGATCAACGAGTTGCCCTCGTCACCCATCTTACTACCCAGACCCGGAGTCTCGCTATGCTCCAAAACGTTGATGTTGTAAACCTCGCCCGAAGCGCGGAAACCTACCATCAAACGGAATACACCGCTAAAACCCTTAGTGGTCATCGACTCAACTGCGTAACCTACAACCTGCTCGCCGAGCTTTGCAGTGTGAACGATCACGGGCAGTTCGTCAACGGTCAGTGCCTCCGACTCGCTTGCATCGAATTCGGGCAGTACGTTCTTCAACGCTGCTTGAATATTCTCCTGCTTAGCCTTCTCGATAGGCTCGAAGGTGATCTTATTGACCAAACCTACGCAGAGCGATGCAATCAGCGTAATGCTAAACAGCACTACAACCATATTTTTCAATGAACTCTTCATCTCTCTGCCTCCTTACTTCTTAGCGCCAAAGCGGCGGGGTTTGATATACTTATTGAGCAGGCAAGCCACTGCATTCATAATCAGAATTGCGAACGACATACCCTCGGGATATGCACCCCAAGTACGGATCAGCATCGTGATGATACCGATACCTGCACCATAGATCAACATACCCTTCGTGGTCATAGGCGAAGTTGCGTAGTCGGTAGCCATATATACAGCACCCAAAATTGCACCACCGGTCAGCAGGTGGAACAGGGGCGACATATAAGCCTCGGGGTTAACCAAGAAGAGGATACCGCTGAAAATAGCCATCGAGCCCAGCACAGCAACGGGGATATGCCAAGTGATCACCTTGCGGATCAGCAGGTAAGCGAAGCCTACGAGCAGCAACAGAGCAGCAACCTCACCAAACGAACCAGCCTTGAAGCCGAGCAGCAGGTCAGTGTAGTCGATCTGAGCCATCAGCTCGCTTGCGGGGGTACCACCCTTCAAGCCCTCCTTAACGAAAGCCAGAGGAGTTGCGCCCGAGCAAACGTCAGCCAACTTCTCGGTCGCGAACGCCGTCGAGGTCATCTGTACGGGGAACGAGATCAGCAGGAACACACGACCAACCAATGCAGGGTTGAAGGGGTTCTTACCGATACCGCCAAAGGTCATCTTACCGATGCCGATTGCAACCAACGCGCCAATTACAATGATCCATACGGGAATCGACGCAGGCAGGTTGAATGCCAAAAGCACACCCGTAACCACTGCCGACAAATTGCCGATGGTCGAGGGGCCTTTGATCAGATATTTCTGGATCAGGTACTCGAACAGCACACAGCTGAGCACCGATACAGCCGTTACGAGCAGTGTCGTCCAGCCGTAAACGATCACCGATACCACCAACGCAGGTGCCAACGCGATCAACACATCGCGCATAATGCGCTTGGTCGACTCGTTACCGTGAACGTGGGGCGACGGTGCAACGATTAATTTCTTATCCATAGTTTTAATTCGGTTTCTAAATTCACATTCACTATTTCTTCTGTGCTGCGGCTGCACGTGCACGCATAATGCCCATCACCTTAGCCTTGCCCAGACGGATATAATCCAACAAAGGCAGGTTTGCGGGGCAGGTAAACATACAGCAACCACACTCGATACAGTCAGCGATATGCTCCGTTTCGAGCGGCTCCCACATCTGACGACGCGACATCTTGCTAATCAAGTAAGGCTCCAAGCCCATCGGACAAGCCGAAACGCACTTAGCGCACTTGATACACTGCGATGCGGGCTGACGCTCAGCCTCCTCGCCACTCATTACAAGTACACCCGAAGTACCCTTCGTCACGGGAGCATCGAGGTTAACCATCGCGCGACCCATCATCGGACCACCGTTGATAACCTTACGTGCATCCTCGGGCAGACCACCCGCAGCCTCCAACAGCGTCGAGATGGGAGTACCCACACGTGCCAGCAGGTTCTTGGGCGACTTAACGCTCTTACCCGTAACCGTTACAACGCGCTCGATCAGCGGCTTGTTCTTCTGCACAGCCTCGTATACTGCCACAGCAGTCGAAGCATTCTGCACCACTGCACCTACGTCGATAGGCAGCGCACCCGACGGCACTTCACGACCCGTGATAGCTGCGATCAACTGCTTCTCACCACCCTGCGGATACTGCACCTTCAAAGGCACGATCTCGATCGACGAGAACGATGCAGCCAACGTCTTCAAGTGAGCGATTGCATCGGGTTTGTTATTCTCGATACCGACATACGATTTTTCAACGCCCAGAGCCTTAGCCAGAATCGAAACACCGACCAACAACTCCTCGCCGCGCTCCAACATCACGCGGTGGTCCGAAGTCAGATAGGGCTCGCACTCAACGCCATTGATGATCAGGAACTCAGCCTTCTTGCCCGGAGGAACGCTCAACTTAACGTGTGCGGGGAAGGTTGCACCACCCATACCAACAATACCTGCTGACTGGATCTTTGCAACGATCTCCTTGGGTTCCAACTTGCACTCGCGAACAATATCTTTCGAGAGGTCGATACCCTCAGCCCACTCGTCACCCTCACGCTTGATGGTGATTGCGGGCTGGCGCAGACCTGCACCATTGACCGTCAGATCGACAGCCGTAACCGTACCCGAAATGGGTGCGTGAATGTTGCTCGACACGAAACCACCTGCCTCGGCGATCAACTGACCCGTAAGCACCTTATCGCCCTTGGCTACCTTAGCCACTGCGGGAGCACCGATATGCTGCGACAGGAGCACAGTCACGGTATCGGGCAGTGCCAAGACCTCAATGGCCTGCTCGCGGCTCAATTTATTCTCTGACGGATGAACACCGCCAATAGGAAAACTCTTCATATCTTACAGCTTTTCTTCGTTATTCTTTGGTTTCGGTTGCAGCCTTCGGAGCCTCCTGCGCCTTAACATCAACCTTAACTGACTCAGCCTTGGGAGCTGCAGGTTTGGGCTCAGCGGGCTTAACAGGTGCAGGCGGGAAATTAACCGCTACGATTGCACCCGTAGGACACTCTGCTACACACTTACGGCACAATTTACATTTTGCGGGGTCGATGTAGGCCAGATTGCCCTCAACCTTGATCGCCTCGAACGGACAAGCCTTAACGCACTTCGAGCAGCCGATGCAACCAGCCTTGCAGGCCTTCATTACAGCAGCACCCTTGTCGTGGCTCACGCACGAAACGTAAACACCGCGATTCTTCGGCCACTTCTTACGCAACTCGATCACGCCCTTAGGACAAGCCTTAACGCAAGCGCCGCAAGCGGTACACTTGTCGGCATCGACCTCAACAAGACCAGTTTCGGGGTTCTTCTTGATTGCGTCGAACGAGCAAGCTGCAACGCAGTCGCCCATACCCAAACAGCCATACGAGCAAGCCGTTTCACCAACGTACAACGACGCGACAACAGCGCACGACTGTGCACCATCGAACTTGTTTGTACGGGGGCGTTTCTCGCACGTACCACCGCAACGAACCACAGCTACCTGAGGTTCCTTCTCGGGGGCAACCTTACCTAAGTAAGTGGCGATTTTCTTCATCGTCTCAGCGCCTGCTGCCGAGCAGTAGAGAGCCGAGATGTCATCGTTTTGCACAAGTGCAGTAGCCAAACCGCGACAACCAGCGAAGCCGCAACCACCACAGTTTGCACCCGGCAGCATCTTCTCCACCTCGTCGATACGCGGATCCTCCTCAACCTTGAACTTCTGCGCAACAAAGTACAGAATCAAAGCGGCGAGGGCGCCCAACGCACTCAGCGTTACTACGGTCCACACGAGGACCATTACCCAATCTTCCATTACTGTTTTTTGATTTTAAATATGATATTAGTTTCGATTTTATCTCTCAACATTCGCACGACAAAATAGTAAACGGCCACGACGCCCAAAGCCGTCACAGCCGCCACTCCATCACTCAATCCCGCTGCCGAGCAGGCAATCAGTGCCACCAACATCGCCACCAAAGGCATACAGTAGGCCAGCACGACCGCTTTCAAGCCCGCCGCACGTTCGACCGACACCACGCAACGCTCACCCACCTTGTAGCTTGACGCCTCGCGTGTATGAACCTCGATCTCCTTTTCGGTCGATTCGCTCATACCGCAAGCCGAACGTGCTGCGCACGATGCACACGCGCTCGCAGCAACAATCTGGACACGAATCATTTCGCCCTCGATCGCCTTGACCACGCCTACGTGTTCTATGGGTTTCTGCTTTGCCATTGTTACGCCTCTGCGTTTGAATTAGTCGCCATACTTATTGGTCAGCGGCAACACGCGGTCGCAACCAAGCGTGCAGCTCGACAAACGCAACATCGGGCAGAATTGGAAACGCTTCTTCTCGTTACGCATCACCATCTTGTGGATCTTATGTACCACATCGGCATCAAAGCCCGCATTGATGATCTCCTCACGGTGCTGACCGCGCTCGATCATTCGATACAGAATCGCATCAACAACCTCGTACGGAGGCAACAGATCCGAGTCCTTCTGACCGGCATACAACTCCGACGACGGCTCCTTATTCAGGATATTCTCGGGAATAATCTCACGCTCGCGGTTGATATAGCGCGCCAAGTCGTAGATCTCGCTCTTATAAACGTCGCCCGTAATGCTGATCGCACCCGCCGTGTCGCCATAGAGCGTACACCAGCCCAGCGCGTTCTCACTCTTATTCGACGAATTGAGCATCACGTAATTCTGCTTATTCTGCAACGCCATCAGCATAATGGTACGGATACGAGCCTGGATATTTTCCTCGGTAGCATCGAACGGCGTACCGCCCACAACCGGCATCAACGACTCGACGATACCCTTATATGCCTCCGTAATGGGCACCACGTTATACTCGACACCCAGATTCTCGGCCAGCTTCACTGCGTCCTCAACCGAGTGATCCGACGAGAACTGCGACGGCATCATCATCGCGCGCACGTTCTCGGCACCCAGCGCATCGACTGCAATCGACAGCACCACCGACGAGTCGATACCGCCCGACAGACCAACGCAGGCTTTCTTATAGCCGTTCTTGTAGAAGTAATCCTTCAAGCCGCACTTGATTGCATCGTAGAGATTGCGGGTGCGGTTCTGGTAGTACGAGAAGGGAGTCGCAATGGGCTCGTTCTGCGCAGCGAGATCACAAACCTTGAAATCCTCCTGGAACGTATCGAGCAGCATAACCAGCTCGCCCTTCGAGTCGTAAACCGACGAAGTACCGTCATAAACCATATCGGTCGAACCACCAACGTGGTTTACAAATACCAGGTTCTTACCCTCAACATATGCGATGTGGTGGAACTTCTCGTAGCGAGCCTCCAACACGCGCTTGCGGAAACGACGAGCGTTGATATTGATGATTGTAGTCACCGACTGGTCGCAATCGCGCACACGCACCAAATCGTTACCCACAACAACAGCCACCTGCTCACCAGCAACTCTGATCACCTCAGTGCCCGACGAGGGGTGGATATAACCCATCTCATCTCGATAATCGACATACTGTTTAGCGATGCGACGAGTGATCTGGCCGTTCTCAATAACTACAGCCGCGCTCACCGTACCCTCATCACCCGCAACGGGCGAGCCGACGATAGCAGCCAGCGAATCGCAATGCTCGGCAATATGCTCCAACTCCTCTTCGCACAATTCGACGAAGGTCGCCTTGTTCAGCAGATCGTATGCGGGGGTACCGCTCAGCGCCTGCTCGGCAAAGACAACCAAATCTACATTTTTCTGTTTAGCCTTTTCGATCGCCTCGATAATTTTCGAAGCGTTGCCCTCAACGTCACCTACGGTGTAGTTAAGCTGGGCAAGTGCAATTTTCATAATTTCGAAATAGTTATGATTCGACCCTGCAAAGATACGTTTTTTATCCCGAAATTCAGTGCATATCTATATTAAAAAAGGGATTTTCGAGCATAAAAAAACATTACGCACACTTTCGCCGCACAGAATCGTGCGAATTTCGGTTTTTATTCTTATATTTGCCTATTACAAACTTTGAAAATATTAGAAGCGCTATGTTACAGTTTATGGCTATCGGCACGACCGAAATCGTCCTTATCGTATTGGCAGTTGTGCTGCTCTTTGGCGGCAAGAAAATCCCCGAACTGATGAAGGGTCTAGGTCAAGGCGTACGCTCGTTCAAGGACGGAATGAAGGACGTCGAGAAGGAGATCAAAGACGCCGACAAGAAAGACGATGAGAAGAAATAAGCATCTAATAATTAGCGAATTACTCCGCTAATACGCACACCGATGAGCGAAGAACAACTGCCCGAAAACGCAGTTGGAGGCAACGTGTCCACCAACCCCAACGACGCACAATCGGAGATGAGTTTTTGGGACCATCTCGACGAGTTGCGCCGCGTTTTGATGCGCATAATTTTGGTCGTTGTGGCGATCGGAATTGCCGTATTTATGTTCAAAGATGAGGTCTTCGCAGCGGTACTCGCGCCCTCAAAAGGCAGTTTCATCACCTACCGCTGGATCAACCACCTGCTGGTGCTGCTCGGCTGGGATTCGATGCTGATTCCCGACACCGATCTCACGATGATCAACACCCAGCTGGCGGCGCAATTTATGACCCATATCACCGTGTCGATGACCATAGGACTGCTGGCAGCTGCGCCCTACGTGGTCTATGAATTGTTCGGTTTTGTCAAGCCCGCTCTATATGAAAACGAGCGCCGCTACTCGAATCGAATTATGGTTGCCGTAGTGGCACTTTTCTTTTTGGGCGTGGTGATGAACTACTTCGTCATCTTTCCCGTATCAGTCAAGTTCTTAGGCACTTACCAGGTCAACGAGGGAGTCGTGAACACCATCGCCCTCAGCTCCTACATCTCGACTTTCACCACCCTTTCGCTGATGATGGGACTCGTTTTCGAGATCCCGGTTTTGGCATATTTCTTGGCTCGCGCAGGGCTGGTCAGTGGCGATATGCTCGCCCGCTATCGACGCCACGCCTTCGTCATCATTATGGTCGTTGCGGCCTTCATCACTCCGCCCGACGCCTTCACTCTGACACTGATGACCATACCCCTCTACTCGCTCTATGAGGTCAGCATTTTGATCGCTCGCCGCTTCGGTCCGAAGGCTGAGTAACCAAATATACGCCCAGAACGAAGTAAAAAAACAAGGCGCACCCCAAAAAGTGCGCCTTTCACATATCTTCTTCAAAACTACATCGCAACACCACACAAAAATAAGGCGCATCCCGTTTGGGATACGCCTTAGAATTTGTTAGCTCCGAGGGCTAAACCTTACTCCTGCTCAGCAACAACCGAGAACGAGATGGTAGCCTTAACCTCGCGGTGCAACTTAGCGGTTGCGGTGTACTCGCCGAGCTCCTTAACAGCGTCAACTGCGATGAGCTTACGATCAACCTCAACACCCTTAGCAGCCAGAGCCTCAGCCAAGTCAGCAGCGGTTACGCTACCGAAGATCTTGTTCTCCTCAGCCTTAGCGGTGATAACGAGGGGCAGGTTAGCGATCTTCTCAGCCAAAGCCTGAGCGTCAGCCAGAATCTTCGCATCCTTGTGAGCGCG
>JAFNVH010000024.1 GCA_017379895.1 Rikenellaceae bacterium
AACGACTGCACAAGAGGTGCAGTTCACAGCATTGCGGTATGTCGCCAAAAAGTTATTCATAACCCAAGTCACTCAATTTCAATGTGTAAAGGTAATACTTTTTTTGATACGATGTATCACAAAAAGTGATTTTTTATCTTAATTATACTTAATTTATACTACATAGAAGACTACACGCAAAGAGAAAAATTGTGGGTCAAGAGGTTTTTGCACAAAAAGTCGTTTCACAATGTAACAACCTAATGCAATGTATATCAACAAAATAGGCGGTGAAATAAAATTCACCGCCGATAAAGGGTAGTCCCAACGGGGTTGCGGCTTTTTTTATTCAATATTGTCAATGTGCCGCAAAAAAATCTTCTCGCGCGCGTGTGGATTCTGCGCGCGTATGGAAATTTTATGTATATTTGCGTGATATATTGTGCCAATGGGCGAACTTAGCACGAGAAATTAATCACAAAAACTTAAATAAATTATGCAACAAGATCAACAAAAACAACTCACTTCGCTGCCCGAAAATGCCTACCGCGAGTTGGCGCAGGGCGAGAAGTACGAACCTATGATGCCGTCGGCATCGACCCCCGCCGAAGTAACTCCCTATTCGGTTTCGATGGGTATTTTGATGGCCGTTCTGTTCTCGGCAGCAGCGGCTTATCTGGGCTTGAAGATCGGTCAGGTCTTCGAGGCTGCAATTCCTATTGCAATTATCGCTGTCGGCGTGGGTAATATGCTCGGCAAGCGCAATACGCTGGGTCAGAATGTTATTATCCAGTCGATCGGCGCATCGTCGGGTGTGATCGTAGCGGGTGCAATCTTCACACTGCCCGCACTCTACATCTTGGGCTTGGAGGCTCAGTTCTATCAGGTATTCCTCTCGTCGCTGCTGGGTGGCGTGCTGGGTATTGTGCTGCTGATCCCCTTCCGCAAGTATTTCGTTAAGGATATGCACGGCAAGTATCCCTTCCCCGAGGCTACGGCAACGACCGAGGTACTCGTGTCGGGTGAGAAGGGTGGTAACCAGGCTAAGCTGTTGGCAGTGAGTGGTCTGATCGGTGGTCTTTACGACTTCGTAATCAGCACCTTCGGCTGGTGGCACGAGCAGGTTACAACCCGCATCTGCGAGTGGGGTGTAAATGTTGCCGATAAGTTCAAGACCGTTATGAGCGTCAATACGGGTGCTGCGGTGCTCGGTTTGGGCTATATCATCGGTCTGAAATATGCAGCGTTCATCTGCGCAGGTTCGTTCCTCGTGTGGTTCGTGATCGTTCCTGTGATCGGTATGGCGGGTGGCGACGTGACCGCAGCAATGACTGCCGAGTCGATCTTCGCAGCGTATGCTAAGCCGATCGGTATCGGCGGTATCGCAATGGCGGGTATCATCGGAATCGTACGTCAGGCAGGTATCATCAAGTCGGCTGTCGGTCTGGCAGCTAAGGAGCTTGGTGGTAAGAAGGGTAGTGCTGCTGAGGCTACCGAGCGTACTCAACGCGACCTGTCGATGAAACTGATCCTGACCGTTCTGATCGCGGCTCTCTTGACTACGTTCATCTTCTTCCAGTTTGGTGTACTGAACAATTGGTTGTACTCGATTGTAGCAATCCTGATCGTATTCGTTATCGCATTCTTGTTCACGACCGTTGCTGCTAACGCAATCGCAATCGTAGGTTCGAACCCCGTGTCGGGTATGACGCTGATGACGCTGATCCTCTCGTCGTTGGTACTGGTTAGCATCGGCTTGAACGGCACGGCAGGTATGACCGCAGCGATGATCATCGGTGGTGTGGTTTGTACTGCGTTGTCGATGGCTGGTGGTTTCATTACTGACTTGAAGATCGGTTATTGGTTGGGCACCACCCCCTCGAAGCAGGAGGGTTGGAAGTTCCTCGGTACGGCGATCTCGGCTGCAACCGTTGCAGGTGTGATGATCATTCTGAATAAGACCTACGGTTTTGGCCCCGATAGCCCGCTGGTAGCTCCTCAGGCAAACGCTATGGCTGAGGTTATCCGTCCGTTGATGTCGGGTGGCGAGACCCCCTGGATTCTCTACTTCGCAGGTGCAGCTTTGGCGCTGACGCTGACTATGATCGGTGTTCCCGCGCTGGCATTTGCACTGGGTATGTTCATCCCTCTGTCGCTCAATACTCCGCTGTTGGTGGGAGGTCTGATCGCTTGGTTCGTGTCGAGCCGCTCGAAGGATAAGGCGCTGAACAAGGCTCGTGCTGATCGTGGTACGCTGATTGCGTCGGGTTTCATCGCTGGTGGTGCGTTGATGGGTGTTGTAAGTGCAGTATTGCGCTTCTGCGAGATCGACTGGTTTGCTGCCGAGTGGAACGCATCGAAGGGTGCTGAGTGGCTGTCGGTAGTGATGTACGTGCTGATCATCGGTTATATGATCTGGGATTCGTACCGCGCCAAGAAGGAGGAGTAGTCTAAACCGAACAAAACTAAAAAGAACTATGGAACTGAAAGAACGTTTTTTGAAATACGTGTCGTACGATACGCAGAGCTGCGAGGATAGTACGACTTTCCCCTCGACCGACAAGCAGAAAGTGCTGTTGGCAGATTTGGCTGACGAGATGCGCGCGCTGGGTATGATCGAGGTGACGATGGACGAGTATGGTTACGTGATGGGTACGATTCCTGCCTCGAAGGGCAAGGAGTCGGCTCCCGTCATTGGTTTTATCTCGCACGTCGATACAGCGCCCGATATGAGCGGCAAAGATGTTAAACCGCAAGTGATCGAGTGCTACGAGGGAGGCGACATCAAACTCAACGATCAGCTGACAATGCGCGTTGCGGACTTCCCCGAGCTCAACTTCTTCAAGGGTCATACGCTGATCCACACCGACGGCACGACGCTGCTGGGTGCGGACGATAAGGCGGGTGTTGCCGAGATTATGACGGCGGCAGAGTACCTGCTTACTCACCCCGAGATCGAGCACGGCAAGATCCGTATCGGCTTTACTCCCGATGAGGAGATCGGTCGCGGTGTTGATTACTTCAATGTTGAGGCTTTTGGTGCTCAGTTTGCTTATACGGTCGATGGTGGTATGGAGGGCGAGTTGGAGTATGAGAACTTCAACGCCGCAGGTGCAAAGATCCATATTCAGGGTCGCAATGTTCACCCTGGCTATGCTAAGGATAAGATGATCAATGCTTTGCAGGTAGCTTGCGAGATCAACTCGATGTTGCCCGCAGTACAGCGTCCCGAGCATACCGAAGGTTACGAGGGCTTCTATCACCTGATCGGCATCAATGGTGCGGTTGAGGAGGCTGATATGAGCTACATCGTTCGTGACCACGACCGTGCTAAGTTCGAGCAGAAGAAGGCATACTTGGAGGACGTTGTTGCGCTGCTCACAAAGAAGTATGGCGAGGGCGTGATCGAGCTGAAATTGACCGACCAGTACTACAATATGCGCGAGATGGTCGAGCCGCATCCCGAGGTCATCGAGCGTGCTTTGGCGGCTATGCGTGAGGCTGGTGTTGAGCCGCTGGTACGCCCGATTCGTGGTGGTACGGACGGTTCGCGTCTGTCGTATATGGGTCTGCCGTGCCCCAACCTCTTTACGGGAGGTATGAATTTCCACGGCAAGTTTGAATACTGCTCGCTGACAACTATGGGTCGCGCGATGCAGGTTATTCTGAATCTGGCTCGTTTGTGGGCTGAATAATTTGAAGATGAAGAACTTTGGATTTATGAAGGTTGCTGCGGCCGTTCCGACGGTCGCAGTTGCTGATTGCTCGACCAACGCCGTACGCATCGAGGCTTTGATGCGTCGTGCGGATGCGTCGGGTGTGGCGGTGACGGTCTTTCCCGAGCTGTCGCTGACGGGATATACGTGTAGCGATCTGCTGTTGCAGGGTGCGCTGTTGGAGGCTGCCGAGGTGGCCTTGGCGCACTTGGTCGATGTGTCGGCTGAGTTGCAGGGCGCATTCGTTGTGGGTCTGCCTGTTGAGGTGCGCGGTAGTGTATATAATTGTGCAGCAGTTGTTTCGAGAGGTAAGATCGTTGGCGTTGTGCCTAAGAGTTTCCTCTCGGATCACGGAGCATCGAACGAGAAGCGCTGGTTTGCAACAGGCGTCGGACTGTATGGCAACTGTGTTCGATTGTGCGGTTACGAGGTGCCTTTTGGTCGCGAGTTGATCTTCTCGGCCGAGAATGTCAATTTCGGAGTGGAAATTGGCGAAGATCTCTGGGCGGTTGTTCCTCCTTCGTCGCAAATGGCGAAGGGTGGTGCTGAGGTTATTCTTTGCCCTGCGGCTTGCGCGGCGGTGGCCGAGAAATACCAATATGCTCGCGAGTTGATCGCACAACAATCTGCACGCACGATGACCGCTTACGTCTATGCGTCGGCAGGATTCGGTGAATCGACTACCGATCTGGTCTTCGATGGTGGCGCAATTGTAGCTGAGAATGGTCGTGTTGTGGCTGAGGGTGAGCGCTTTGCAATCGAGGAGCAGCTGGTTATTTGCGATGTCGATATCGACTATCTGCGCTCGGAACGTCGTCGCTCGACTACGCTGCACGGCGAGAACTTTATGGAGCCGTCGATGACAACGATTGCAATAGACTTGCCGGTGGGCGATGTCGAGGCACGATTTGATCGTGAGATTGATCCGTCGCCTTTTGTTCCACGTGATGAGCAGAAACGTGCCGCACGTTGTGCCGAAATCTTCAAAATCCAAACAATGGGCTTGGCCAAGCGTATGCATCATACCCACTCTACAAAGGCCGTAATCGGCATTTCGGGTGGTTTGGATTCGACTTTGGCTCTGCTGGTTACTGTGGCTACGTTCGACCGTTTGGGTCTGGAACGTAAGGGCGTGATCGGCGTTACGATGCCCGGTTTTGGCACGACGGGTCGTACCTATAATAATGCATTGCGAATGATGGAGGCGCTGGGTGTTACCGTGCGCGAGATCTCTATTGTCAAGGCTTGTCGCCAGCACTTTGAGGATCTGGGTCTGCCCGAGACCGATCGTAGCGTGACGTACGAAAATTCGCAGGCTCGCGAGCGTACTCAACTGCTTATGGATCTGGCTAATATGGAGAATGCTATGGTTGTTGGTACGGGCGATTTGAGCGAGTTGGCGCTGGGTTGGGCAACCTACAATGGCGACCATATGTCGATGTATGGTGTCAATGGTGGAGTGCCCAAAACATTGGTGCGTCACTTGGTGGGTTGGTTTGCGTCGCAGCCTGAGAATGAGGCTGTTGCGGCAACTTTGCGCGATGTGATGGCAACACCTATCAGTCCCGAGCTGTTGCCTGCCGACGAGCAGGGCAACATTGCTCAGAAGACCGAGGATTTGGTGGGTCCGTATGAACTGCACGACTTCTTCCTATACAGCTTGATGCGTTGTGGCTATGCACCAGAAAAGATCGAGTTCCTGGCGCGTAAGGCTTTTGCGGGCGAATATGACGACAAGACAATAAATCATTGGCTTACGACGTTTGTTCGTCGATTCTTCAATCAGCAGTTCAAGCGCTCGGCACTGCCCGATGGCCCGAAGGTGGGTTCGGTAGGTTTGTCGCCGCGTGGTGATTGGCAGATGCCGAGTGATGCGGTGTCGGCAGAGTGGTTAAAACGTCTAAACAATAATTAGATGAAACGATTAATGATTCTTGCGGCGGTGCTCGTAATGAGTATCGGTGCTCAGGCGCAGAGCCTGACGGATATTTTGGGCGGTGTGGTGAATGCCGTGAAGGGCAGCGCAACAACCGAGCAGACTATCGTAGGCGAGTGGGGTTATATTCAGCCTGCACTTGCTCTCAAGAGCGACAACGCGCTGGCTCAGGCGGGTAGCTCGTTGATGTCGGGCACGATCGAGAAAAAGATGGCTACCTACTATGAGAAGGTGGGGCTGAAGGTAGGCTCGGCGGCGATTACATTGACTGAGGACAAGCAGTTTGCACTTACGATGGGCAAACGCACGCTGCGAGGAACATACGAGTTCGACGGTGCGACTAAGTCTCTGACGCTCAACTTCACGACCAAAACCTCGGTTAAAATTGGCCAGATTAAGGGCGAGGCGCAGTTGTCGGGTGGCAATCTGAAATTGTTGTTTGCGGCGGACAAAATGTTGAAGATTATCAAGGGCTTGTCGGCCGTGTCGAACAATTCGTCGATTGCTGCGATTTCGCAGGTTGCCGATCAGTACGACGGTATGAGCCTCGGAATGACCTTCGCAAAGTAGTCGTTTCGCACGTACGCCGAAAATAAAACCGCGTCCCTCATAGCGAGGGATGCGGTTTTTGGTATATAAGTGATTGTTACTTAGTTTTTTTGCGTTTGCGCTGGACGGTCCAGCCGAAGCGTCCGATCTGCTTGCCGAGCGCGTAGTAGTGACCGTGCATATAGGTGATCGGGCGGGCACGCTCCAGCTCAAAGCGTCCCGTTTCGGGGTTGATGTAAGCCTCATCAGCCTGTACGTTGACCACCTCGGCGAGGAACATATCGTGCGAGCCGAGCGGAATCACTTCGCGTACACGGCACTCGATGGCAATGGGAGCCTCCTCGATAATCGGAGCCTTAACCATAGCTGCTGGGGCAGGAGTTAGGCCGCAGACCTCGAATTTGTTGTACTCGCGACCCGATCGCACACCGCACCAATCGGTCGCCTCGGCCAGCGCTTCGGTGGTGAGGTTGATGACAAATTCGCCCGTGCGTTTGATGATGTCGTAGGAGTGTCGTTCGCGTCTGACGGAGATGTAACACATTGGCGGTTCAGTACATACGGTGCCCGTCCAAGCGATTGTGATGAGGTTATATTCGTCGGGTGTCGCGCCGCAGCTGACTAGTACGGCTGGCAGGGGGTAGACCATTGTTCCGGGTTTCCAATTTTGTTTCATTGCGCGTCAATTTTGTTAGTACAAAAGTAGCTTTTTTACGGCAGATTTACTACATTTGTAAAACTAATTTCAATATTTCAGTCCTATGGAAGTGATCAACAATAATCCTCAGACAAATCAACCTCGCCGCTATCCGCCTAAGAATTATCTGGTTGAGGCGATTTTGGTAACGCTGTTTTGCTGCTTGCCGTTCGGAATAGTCGGCATTATCAATGCGGCACGTGTCGAAAATGCTTTCTATTCGGGCGACGAAATGGAGGCTGAACGCCTCTCGCGCGAAGCACTGAAATGGAGCAAGATCGGTCTGTTTGTCGGAATAGGCTGGGTAGTGCTCTATATGCTGTTTATATTTGTGTTTGGACTTGCTGCGGCTGGTCTGGACTACTAACCAATCTCAGGTCATTTATCGACCGCGGATTAAAGCGTATGATACTGCTTTAATTCGCGGTTGAACTCTTTTTCGCGCCCACCAAGGTGGTGATCAACCAACGAGTGAAACTCGGCCGAATGGTTGCGATGAACCGTGTGGCAGAGTTCGTGAACGATGATATAATCGATCAAATGGTTGGGTAGTAGCATTAGATATACGCTGAGCGACAGATCGTTACGCGACGAACAACTGCCCCATTTGCTACGTGTGGCTCGTATTGCGACCGAGCGGTAGCTGAGCCCCGTACGACGACTCGCGGTCTCGACCATCGAGGGCAACAGCTCTCGCGCCTCGCGTCGCAAAGCCTCGGTAACTCCACGTTTAATCAACTCCTGAATATCCTCGTTGGCGATTTCGACCGATGATGAACAGCGCAATGTGATTGCGTCGCTCGTTACGCGCACGGTGGGGCGTGTTGCCTGATCGTCGGTTACAATTTGCAACTCGTGCTGGCGGGTACGAAATGGCGTGCGGATTATGTGCTTGGCCTCGGTGCGTTGCTGTTTTTCGAGCGTCGTACGTGCCCAATCTAACTTAGTTTCAAGGAATTGCAGAGCTCGCTCGCGCGACGAAAACCACGGGTACGCTACGCGCACACGCCCCCTGCGCACCGAGATGCGAATGTTGCGGGCACGCGCCACTCGCTCGATCTCGATCGGACCGAGCTTAGGGTGGTTGTAGCTCTGTTTCATTTGATTAGCCGATTCGCTGGCGCACGACCTCGAAGAGCATTACGGCAGCCGCAGCCGAAACGTTCAACGACTCGATGTGGCCGATCATCGGGATCGCCAACTGCTCGTCGCAAAGTTTCATCACCTCCTTCGAGATACCGCGCTCCTCGTTGCCCATCACGATCGCCGTCGGGCGGGTGAAGTCGGCATCGTAGAGCAGTTTGTGACTCTTCTCAGTGGCTGCAACAATCTGATAACCTTCGGTTTGCAACATCTTGATAGTATTGCGGATCGAACCTACGCGACATACGGGAATCGAGGTCAGTGCACCTGCCGACGAGCGGATTGCTTCAGCATTGACGGGCGCAGCATTTTTGAGTGGAACGATCAGTCCGTGCGCACCTGCACACTCGGCCGAGCGGGCGATTGCACCGAAGTTTCGCACATCGGTAACGCCGTCAAAAATAACCACGAGGGGCGTTTCGTCATCGGGCACGCGCTCGAAAATATCCTCGATCGTTGCATACTCTATCGATGCTATCTGTGCCACGACGCCCTGGTGGTTGCCGCGCGTCAGGCGGTTGAGCTTCTCGACGGGCACCTCCTGAACGTGAATGTGATGACGGAAACAAAGATCGCGCAACTCGGTCATCAACTGACCATCGGCACCCTTGCGGATGTAGAGTTTTTCGATCTGCTTGCGAGCCTCGATGGCCTCGGCCACGGGGCGAATTCCAAATATAAGGTTATCTGCCATATCTCAGTTTTTTCTAATTTTCTTCAATCAATTCGAGTTCATAGCTCGCCTTTTCCCACTCGTGCATCTGGCGGTCGTAGCGATTTTTCAACTCGTCGTAAGCACGATAATCGGCCTCGTTGTACTCGGTTGCAGTTGCAAAACGTGCGTCATAATCAGCAATTTGGGCCTCGATGTCGGCTAACTCGGCCTCGATAGCCTCGACCGCCTTGCGCAATTTGCGAATCTGCTTCTCCTGCTCCTTCTTTTGCTCGTAGGAGAGCTTGCCCGATGAAGTCGCCGTGCCCTCTTTTGTTGTGGTAGTGGGTATTGCCTTGCGCTCGATCTCGGCCAGCGACTCGACCTTGCGCTTTTCGAGGAAGTAGTAGATGCCGCCCAGATACTCCTTCACGCCGCCGTCGCGGAACTCGTAGATCTTATCGACCATACCGTCCAGGAATTCGCGGTCGTGCGACACGACGATAACCGTACCGTCGAAACGCATAAGTGCCTCTTTCAGAATATCTTTCGAGCGCATGTCCATGTGGTTGGTCGGCTCGTCCATAATGAGCAGGTTGTGAGGCGAGAGCATCAAACGCGCCATTGCCAGACGCGATCGCTCGCCACCCGACAGTACCTTGACCTTCTTGTCGATATCCTCGCCTCGGAAAAGGAAGGCACCTAAAATATCGCGCAGTCGGGTACGGATATCACCAACGGCAACGCGATCCAACGTGTCGAAAACGGTGATCTCACCGTCCATCAAATCCTCCTGATTCTGAGCATAGTAACCCACATCGACATTTGCGCCTAAGCGGATCGAACCCTCGCTCGGAGTCAGCTCGCCGACGAGCATACGCGCCAGCGTGGTCTTGCCCTCGCCATTGCGACCTACGAGTGCGATCTTCTCGCCACGCTCGATCACAAAGTTGGCGCCGCTGAAAACGTGTTTCGCACCGAAGCTCTTGCCAACCTCCTTCACCTCGGCAACGATCTGTCCCGTGCGGGGCGCAGGCGGGAACTTGATATTGAGTGTCGAGAGATCCTCCTCATCGACCTCGATGCGCTCCAAGCGTTCGAGCTGCTTGATGCGTGACTGCACCTGATTCGACTTGGTTGGTTTGTAACGGAAACGCTCGATAAATTCCTCGGTCTTCTCGATCATACGTTGCTGATTCTCGTACGCGGCCATCTGCTGTTCGCGTCGCTCGCGTCGCAACACAACGTACTTACTATAAGGTACTTTATAGTCGTAGATCTTGCCGAGTGAGATCTCGATCGTGCGGTTTGTCACGTTATCGAGGAAGGCGCGGTCGTGCGATATGAGCAGCACCGCACCATTATAATTTCGCAGGTACTCTTCGAGCCACTGAATCGACTCGATGTCGAGGTGGTTTGTCGGCTCGTCGAGCAGGAATAGCGACGGTCGTCGCAACAGCAATTTCGCCAGCTCGATACGCATACGCCAACCACCCGAAAATTGGCTTGTCGGACGGTTGAAATCCTCGCGTCGGAAACCCAATCCGAGCAGCGTCTTCTCGATGTCGGCGTCGCGGCTGTCGCCACCTAAGATGTGATAGCGGTTGTTGCACTCGTCGAGGCGGTGCATCAACTGCTCATATTCGGCCGATTCGTAGTCGTCGCGTTCGGCCAGCGCGGCTGTAATCTGTTCGATCTCATTCTCGATGGCAATCACCTCGGCAAAGGCTTTGGCTGTTTCGTCGATAAGCGTAGTGGTGTCGGCAACCTTCATCTGCTGAGGAAGATAGCCGATCGTACAGTCGCTATTTCTAGTTACGGCGCCCGATGTGGCCTGTTGCTCGCCCGTGATGATGCGCAGCAGCGTAGTCTTACCCGCACCGTTCTTGCCCACCAAACCGATTCGATCCTTCGGATTGACCAGAAACGAAACCTCGTCAAAGAGCGTCCAACCGCCGAAACTGACGGTGAGATTATCAATCGAAATCATCTGTGTTATGCGTTGAGAATCTTCAAAATCTCAGCCTCGGGATCTGCTGCCTTGAATACGGCGCTACCTGCTACCAGTGCGTCGCAACCTGCCTCGTAGAGCTCGCCTGCATTTGCTGCCGAAACACCACCGTCGATCTCGATCGTAACGTCAAGACCTGCCTCGTCGATCATCTTGCGCAACTCGCGCACCTTGTCGGTCGAGCCTTCAATGAAACTCTGACCACCGAATCCCGGCTCGACGCTCATAATCAGCACCAAATCCACCTCTGGCAGCAACTCGCGCAGTACCTCGACGGGAGTTTTGGGCTTGATCGAGATACCGACCTTAGCACCGCTCTCGCGTATCAGGCGAATCGCTTCGTGCGGGGTCTGGGTTGCCTCGTAGTGGAATGTCACGATGTCGGCACCTGCTTCAGCGAACTGAGCCACATACTTTTCGGGATCAACGATCATCAGATGCACGTCGAGCACCTTGTTCGAGGCCTTGCGAATGGGTTTCATCACGGGGAAACCGAACGAGATGTTGGGTACAAATACGCCGTCCATCACGTCGATATGAATCCATTGAGCCGCACTGCGGTCGATCATACGGGTGTCGCGGTCGAGATTGCCGAAGTCGGCCGAGAGCATCGAAGGAGAGATAATACGTTCCATAAATTTTTGATTGTTCTTTAACGACAAAGGTACGCATATTTCTCGAAAAATATAGCTATATTTGCCGAAAGTTAATCCCACTGAGTATGAATATTGCACTAATCATATCATTTTCGCTTATCGTAGTGCTGCTTTTGGCGGCTTTGATCTATTCGCGACGTGAGTTACGACTCTCGCGTGCCGAGACTGTGGCTGAGCGCGATGCGGCTCGTCGCGATGCTGACGAGATGACGGCACGTGCCGAGGAGTTACAGAGTCGCATTTTGGAGCTGATTGCCGAGAAGGGCGAGGTGCAAATTGAGGCGGAGCGACGCGAGGTGCGTATCGAGGCGCTCGAAACCCGCTTGGCGGATCAGCAACGAGCGTTCGAGCAGGAGCGTGAACAACAGCGTTCAACGGCTGAGCAGCAGAAGTCCGAGATGGAGCAGATGCAAAAGGCTATGCAGGAGCAGTTTCGCAATCTGGCGAACGATATTCTGGAGGAGAAGAGCCGTGTGTTCCGCCAGACCAATTCAGAGTCTATCGAGCAGTTACTCAAACCGTTCCGAGATAATATTACGGATTTTCGTCTGCGTGTCGAGTCGATCCACCGCGACGATGTCGAACGCCACGGCGCCCTGAAAAACGAGCTTAAAAACTTGATGGATCTTAACCGTCGCATTACCGACGAAACCAATAACCTGACCGAGGCCATTCGTGGCAATTCGAAGGTGCAGGGTGATATGGGCGAGATGATCCTGACGACGATTCTCGACCACTCGAATCTGATCAAGGGCGAGCACTATGTGGTGCAGGCCAACCTCAAAGATGAGGAGGGTAACAACCTGCGCCCCGATGTGATACTGAACCTGCCTGACGGCAAGCGCGTGATTATCGATTCAAAGGTGTCGCTGACGGCTTATTTGGACTATACACGTGCCGATAACGACGCCGATCGTGCTTCGGCAATGGCTCGCCACATCGAGTCGATTCGCCAGCATATCAAGGAGTTGAGCCGTAAGGAGTATCATCGCCTGCTGGATTGCACGCCCGATTTCGTGCTGATGTTCATTCCGATCGAGTCGGCCTTCTTGGAGGCTATGCGTGAGTGTCGCGACGACCTGTGGTTGGAGGCCTATAACCGCAAGGTGATCCTCTCGTCGCCGACCAATCTGTTTGCGATGTTGAAGCTGGTCGATGACCTTTGGCAGCGCGATAACCGCAATCGCAGCACCGAGCGCATTGCGCAGTTGGGTGTCAAGCTATACGATCAGTTCGTTCGTTTCGTGGGCGCTTTGGAGAGTGTTGGTAAGGGTCTTGGCGACGCTCAACGCAGCTACGATGAGGCGTATAGACGCCTTACGACGGGCAACGACAACCTCGTTCGCAATAGCGAGCGCTTGCGTCAGTACGGCATCAATCCCAAAAAGCTACTGAATTCCAATCTGCTCGATGCGGCTGAGGATCAGACCGAGTAATTGCGGCTCGAAAAAATCGGCTGTCGGTCGAACAACAATCGAATTAATTGATTACCTTTGTAGGTCAAAAATCTGGCAAAAACATTAAAACATAATATTTCAAACTCAACTATGAACAAAGTCACTATCGAGCGTTCAAATCGTTTGGACGGTATTGGCGAGTACTACTTCTCGCGTAAGTTGCGTGAAATCAGCGAAATTGAGGCCGCTACGGGTCGTCAAATCATTCGTTTGGCTATGGGTAGTCCCGACCTGCCGCCCCACCAGTCGGTTATCGACCGTCTGGCGCAGGAGGCACAGCGTCCCGATGTTCACAAATATATGTCGTATCAGGGCGAGCCTATTCTGCGTAAGGCATTTGCTGATTGGTATAAGCGTTACTACAATGTCGAGGTAGACTACCGTTCGGAGGTGTTGCCTCTGCTCGGCTCGAAAGAGGGTTTGATGCACATCTGTCAGACTTTCCTCAATGTTGGCGATAAGGTGTTGGTTCCCAACCCGGGTTATCCCACTTACAGCGCAGCAGTTAAGCTGTCGGGTGGTGTGATGGTTACCTACTCGCTGAACAAGGAGACCGGCTTCCTGCCTGATTTCGAGGCTATCGAGGCTGCCGGCTTGGAGGGCGTGAAGATGATGCTCGTCAACTATCCCAATATGCCGACCGGTCAGACTCCGACTCCCGATCTGTTCGAGAAGTTGGTGGCGTTCGGTGCTAAGCACAATATTCTGATTATCCACGACAATCCGTATAGCTTTGTTCGTAACCCGCAGCCTATGAGTATTTTGCAGGTTGAGGGTGCAATGGAGGTTGCTATGGAGCTCAACTCGTTGTCGAAGGGTCACTCGATGGCAGGTTGGCGCGTAGGTGCGATTTTCGCTAAGAAGGAGTGGATCGATGCAATTCTCTGCTTCAAGAGCAATATGGACTCGGGTATGTTCTATCCCGTGCAGGCAGCAGCTGAGACCGCGCTGGGCTTGGGCGATGATTGGTTCAAGGAGTTGAATGACATCTACTACGCTCGCGAGAAGCAGGGTTATGAGTTGCTCGACGCGCTGGGCTGCTCGTACCGCAAGGGTCAGGCAGGTTTGTTCATTTGGGCTGAGCTGCCCGAGAGCTACGAGGGTGATTCGTTCCAGTTTTCGGACGAGGTGATGGAGAAGTGCGACGTATTTGTAACTCCCGGTGCAATCTTCGGTAGCGAGGGTAAGCGTTACGTTCGTATCACATTGTGCTGTCCCGCTGAATTGCTCGAGAAGGCTGCACAGCGCGTGCGTGAGAGATTGAACAAGTAATCCTCCAATATATTAGAGATTGAGAGGTTGCCCGCGCGCGAGTGTGTCGGGCAACCTTTTTCGTTGTGAGGCTACGAGAGGAGAGTGACGATGATATTCTCGGTTTTCCAATATTTGAAGACGCTGGCCGATCCCGTCGGGCATTTCCGCACGCTCGGTGTGCCGCGTGTTGTGCCCGAGGGTAGCTTCAGAACGGGTAACGACGCTGCGGTCTTTCGTATTGTGAGTGAGGGACGTACAATGATGCTCAAATGCTATCTGCGACCTCCGCAAGCGATCGAGGAGCGCTGTGCCTGCTCGCAACGAACGCCATTCACGGCCTATTGTCAGTGGCTCGATCGGGAGTTGATGATCGACGACGATACGGGCGGAACGGTCGAGGTCGGAGTTACGGTGGGCGAGTGGATCGAGGGTCGCACGCTGGCCGATGAGATTTTGGACGCAGTGGTTGAGCGCGATTCGGAGCGTTTGGCTCGTTTGTCGGCCGAGTTCGATAGGTTAGCGCTGGCTCTGCTTGATGAGGAGTGGGCGCACGGCGATCTGAAACCCGAGAATATCATTTGCTCGCCCGACGGAATGCGCCTGATTGATATCGACTCGATCTATACGCCCGAACTTGCGGGATTGACTACGTCGCAACTCGGTACGGAGGGTTATCGCCATCCGTCGCGTACGGAGCGCAATTTCGATCGCCATCTAGACGACTATCCGATTGCGCTGATCTCGGCGACGCTGGCGGCTTTAGCACTCGATTACGATCTCTATCGCCGCTTTGATCGGGGCGATGGAGTGCTGATCGATCCGTCGGAGGCAGTGGCTGGAATGAATGCGACAGTGGCGGAAATGAAGCGACTGTTTGCCCGCGCAGGTGATGCGGCTCACTATATGATAATCAATGCCTTGCGAACGCCCGTTTTGCATATTGAGGAATTGCGTGACGCCTTGAATCAAGCTGTCAATGGTGTATCCGAAAGCGACCATTTGGAACTCACGGCGCGCGGTGGCCGTTGGGGTTACACTGATGCGAAGGGGAGTTGGGTGATTCAGCCTGTTTATAAGAGTGCTTTTGAATTCAGTGAGGGTTATGCGGCGGTGCAGTTGGGCGATGTATGGCAATATATCGACCGCCACGCTCGCCCGAAGATGATCTGCGTCGAGGCGTCGGTCATAAAACCCGTTCGCGGCGGTCGTGCGCGTCTATGCATCGATGGCGAGTGGGTTGAGTGCGCAATCGAGCCCGCCGAATAATTGCTTGAAAGACCGAAAGTTGTTATTTATTTAAGGTATATTTGCGAAAAATCGCTACCTTTGCTCCATTAGAAACAAACAAAATACATATATGACTATGAAAGCTGAATACATTCCCTTCGTTGAAGAGTTGATCGAACTTGCTATTAAAGAGGATATTGGCGATGGCGATCACACCTCGCTTTGCTGCATTCCCGCCGAGGAGCGCGGTCGTATGCGCCTACTGTGCAAGCAGGAGGGCATCATTGCGGGTATCGAGGTGGCACAGATGGTGCTCAACCGTTTGGATCCCGAAATGGAGTTCGAGCAGTTGCTCGAAGATGGCACTCGCGTGAAGGTTGGCGACGTGGCATTCTACGTGTCGGGTCGTCTGCAATCGTTGTTGCAGGCTGAGCGTATTCTGCTCAACATTATGCAGCGAATGAGTGGTGTAGCAACCCAAACAGCTGTCTATGCTGATCGCTTGGAGGGTTTGAAGACCAAAGTGTTGGATACCCGTAAGACCACTCCCGGTATGCGCGTGCTGGACAAGATGGCAGTGAAGATTGGTGGCGGTGAGAATCACCGTATCGGTCTGTTTGATATGATTCTGCTCAAGGATAACCATATCGATTTTGCGGGCGGTGTGGCTCAGGCGTTGACCAAGTGCCGCGAGTATCTGGCTCGCACAGGTCGCAACTTGAAGATCGAGATCGAGGTGCGCACGTTGGAGAACATCGACGAGGTGTTTGCTGCGGGTGGTGCCGATCGCATTATGCTCGACAACTTCTCGCTCGAAATGACTCGCGAGGCTGTTAAGCGCATTGCTGGTCGTTGCGAGATTGAGTCGAGTGGCGGTATCACGCTCGAAACTCTGCGCGACTATGCCGAGTGTGGTGTTGATTTCGTTTCGGTGGGTGCGCTGACTCACCAGATCAGAAGCCTCGATATGAGTCTGAAGGCTTGTTAAACGTATGATTATGAAGAACCTATTGTTAATGGTGGCTCTGGTGGCGGTTGCGATTGGCAATGCCGCAGAGCCATTCACCTATACTGACATTGCGCGCATTGGCGCCGAGCAGCGTTCGGTCTATGGCCTGCGCTCGACGGCCGATGGCGAGCACTATACGGCTATGGTTGGCGGCTCGGTATGCCGATTTGCATACGCAACGGGCGCGCAGACCGATGTGATCTATGACGCTAAGGCCGAGGGTGCAGTGCGAGTGAGTGATTATGAGTTCTCGCAGGACGAGAGCCTGTTACTCATCTCGTCGAAACACGCACGAATCTATCGCCACTCGTTCACGGCTGATTACTATGTTGCGAAGGTTGGCGGTCGTGCCGAGGAACTTGCTCCCGAGATCGAGGGCAAGCGCGATGCGGTGATCTCGCCCAACAATCGCTGGGTCGGTTTCGTTGCTGAGAATGATCTCTATATCGCTGATATGCAGCAGGGTGGTGCGGTACGTCGCCTGACTAATGACGGCAAGCGTAACCACATTATCAACGGTGCAACGGATTGGGTTTATGAGGAGGAGTTTGCCTTTACGCGAGCTTTTGCCTTCTCGCCCGACGGCGCGAAGGTTGCCTACCTGCGTTTCGATGAGAGCGAGGTCGAGGAGTTCGAGATGATGCGCTACGATGCGAAGCTCTACAACCGCCCCTATAAGTTCAAGTATCCGAAGGCTGGAGAGCGCAATTCGACGGTCGAGTTGTATGTCTATGATATTGCGACGGGTAACCGCACGAAGATTGATGTCGGAGCCGAAACGGATCAGTATATCCCCCGCATCGGCTGGACTCCACGCGGTGAGCTGTATTTCTTCCGCGAGAATCGCCAGCAAAACCATTTCGAAGTGCTACTGGCATCGGCTGAAGGTACGTCGCGCGTGATCTATGACGAGCGTTCGCCGCGCTATGTCGAGCGTGTTGACGATCGCACGGTGACCTTCCTTTCGGACGGGGATCGTTTTGTAGTGCGCAACGAAACCGAGAGCGGATATATGCACCTCTACCTGTATAGCGCTTCGCGTGGACGTCTGCGTGCATTGACTGAGGGTGCATGGGAAGTGACTGAGGTAGTTGAGGTTACTGACGAGAGTGTCTATTACCTCTCGACCGAAACTTCGCCCCTGCGCCGCAATCTCTACTCGGTGAAACTCAATGGCAAGGGCAAGCGTCGCATTACCGATCGCGATGGTATGTATCGTATCTCGCCTAGCCGCGGTATGCGCTATTATATCAGCTATTTCTCGTCGGCGAACGATCCTCAGGTGGTGACTCTGCACCGCGCCAATGGCGAGCAGGTGCGCGTTTTGGAGGATAATTCCGACTATGTGAAGGCGACGGCAGGATTGCCTCGCAAGGAGTTTTTCACGTTCACGACCGAGCGTGGCGATCGCCTGAATGGATATATGGTGCGCCCGTCGGATTTCGATAAGAGTAAGAAGTATCCCGTGTTGATGACGCAGTATTCGGGTCCCGGCTCGCAGAGCGTAGCAGATAGCTGGTCGCTCGGCTGGGAGGACGCGATGGTGCAGAATGGCTATGTCGTTGTCTGTGTCGATGGTCGCGGTACGGGCTTCCGAGGCGAAGAGTTCAAGAAACTGACCTACGGACAGTTGGGTCGCTTGGAGGTCGAGGATCAGATCTCGGCAGCGCGTTATCTGCAAACCCTCTCGTGGGTTGATGCCGACCGTATCGGAATTTACGGTTGGAGCTATGGTGGCTTTATGGCTTTGGGTGCTGCGCTGCGTGGTGGCGAGCTGTTCAAGATGGCTATCGCTGTTGCGCCCGTAACCTCGTGGCGTTACTATGACTCGGTCTATACGGAGGTCTACAATGGTCTGCCTCAGGATAATGCGGCGGGCTACGATGATAATTCACCTATCAATTTCGCCGAGGGATTGTCGCCCCGCACTTCGCTGTTGATCATTCACGGCACGGGTGACGACAATGTCCATTTCCAGAATACGGTCGAGATGGTGCGCGCGCTCAATCGTGCGGGCAAACAGTTCGACCTGGCGATCTATCCCGACGATAACCACTCGATGGTACCTGCGGGTGGTACGCACGTGCGCAATCGTATGGTGCGATATACGTTAGAGAATCTCTAAACCGTCGATGTCGATTTCAAACGGCCGCCCGTCGAGTACAACTTGCGCGCGGCCGTTTTTGTATTCGAACGCGTCGTCGTAGCGCAGAGTGATCACTTCGCAGCCGTGTGTATCGATATATCCCCAACGCTTGTCGGAGCAGGCTGCGAGTCGGTGATCGGAGCACACTCCCAAGTAGTCGAAGTAGCGGCTGCGACGATTACCTAAGGAATCATAGAGAGCCCAACCGTGTGCATTATATACGGTTGCGATGTTGTAATCGGCCGACCAATAGAGCTCTTTATGCTCAGGCGTGATGATCCATTCTCCCTGTTTATTGATCAGGCCGACACCTTCGTCGGTTTCGGCAATGGCGCGACATTCGTGGAATGGTTCAACGCGCACAAATTGTGGCTCGATAACTACGCTGTTCAACATATCGAGAAAACCGTAGCGATCTCCTTCGCGAAATGCTATTCGATCTTCCGAAATGATGCCTATCCACTCGCGGTTGGTAAAATCAACATTGTCAAGCAGTTTGCGGGTAATGCGTTGGGTATTTTCGGTCGGCCGACTTATTGGTCGTACTTTGGTTTCGCCCGCAATGGCGCGCAAACGGGCGCAAAGTTCTCTACGGTCGGTCGTTGTAACCAACTCATTGATAGTAGGGAATTCGGCGTTTGGGATAGCCGAACGAAGTATCTCGTAGGTGATCTCGATAATGGCACGATGATCGTCTGTCGAATTCTCAATGCGTCCGTGATGCAGTCCACAAAGTGTCATACCGCCGTCTGTGCGCACGATGATACGCGAAGTCGATAGAGCGCGGTGCGAGAACGGAACTTCGGTCATAGCCTCGGCTGTGGCGATCCATTCGGCTGCTAGCGCGCGAGCTTGCTTTGCACTCACTTTTCGCGCAAGAATTTGGTTTAGAGACTCACCTTCGGGGTGTACTTCGAGCACGATATCGCAAAGGTCGTTACCAAGTCGTAACTCTTTTGGGAGCAGACGATATGCAGCCAAAAGAGGAGTGTCGATGCGTTTGAGCGCGGCGCTGAGTCTTTCGGCGTGGTGAATTGCAGTTGCATCAATCGGACAGCAAATACGACAAGGAATCTCTTTCCATAGCGCATCGAGTTCGAGATAACGGCTTGATGTCCGCATACTTGGTGAGCCGTTCAGTCCCGTCGTAAGATGTATGTCGAGCAAATTTGCGAAGGCACGTTCGCTACTTATTGCTAAGATATAGTCGCTTATTGAATAGACTCTCATTACATCACATTTAGGCTGATTGAACCGATATTCATCATTGCGATGACCTCGGCAGCTGAGGCATTAAAACACATTCCTCGATAGCGTGCACTTGTCGTCTCGCCACGTAACGATGCAATCGCTTGCGAGTAGTGCGAGGGCATTTCGCTGGCGCACTCATAGAGTAGACGGGCATAGTAGTTATGCCCAAGTTCGTCAGTCGACGAGGGGAATACGATCGATTGTGTAGTCTCGGTCGAGGCGAGATGAATATTGATTAACAGCACGTTACCGTCGGATGTTTTGCAACTGCGTAATCGCTCGCAGATCTCCGCAATGTCGGCGTGATCACCGTCCGAAGCCTCTCCGTCAGTGATATTGAATATCGTAGGAGGGTAGCTGTTGGTATTCTCTGGGCGTGCACACCACTTCTCAACCATCTCGCAGGCTTCGAGCAAGGCCTCGAACATCGGGGTTGAGCCTTCAGCGGCGGGCGCGACCCAACGAGGCAACGTGAAACCGCTGTGGGTAGTAGCTACGTGAGCTAATTTCTCGAAATTAGTTATAGGGATAAAGCCTTTGTTGTCGCTAACGATCGGTTGCAAATCGTCGCCAGCATAACCAATTAGCGCCACGTCGAAATAGTTGCGCACGCCGTCGCTGCGTAGAGCACGACAGAGCAACTCGAAGATTAGGCGGTTGGTGATCTCGGCTAACGCCTCAGCTTTCGACATACGTTGGTTGTTGAACGTGATCGGCTCAGCCATCGATCCCGAGCGGTCGAGTAGTATTATAAATGCCGTGCGGTTACGGCTATTGATTGTAGCAGTGTAGTTCGCCATTGTATAATTAAGTCTGGTGTTAGATACTGCGAAGTTAGTCATAATTTGGTGTCGCTGTTTGCATTTTTGCAGAAGAATGAGATAAAATCACCGTAAACGAAGATGAACTTGTTCCGAATATTGTATTTTTTTGCAAAATATTGTAATTTTTTGACGGAGTAGCATTGAGGCTGTTCGGAAAATCATAACTTTGTATTCCGTTAAATTGAAAATTTATAGATCATGGAAGATAAACGTTTGGAATCGGTAGGCCGTCTGTTGGATGTGCTCGACGAATTGCGCGAGAAGTGTCCGTGGGATCGTAAGCAGACCTTCGAATCGTTGCGTAGCAATACGATCGAGGAGGCCTACGAGTTGGTAGACGCAATTACCGACGGCAATATGGAGAATGTCAAGGAGGAGATTGGTGATCTGTTGCTGCACGTGGCATTCTACTCGAAGATGGGCGATGAGCAGGGTCTGTTTGATATCGGTACGGTGGCTGACGCTTTGTGTGATAAACTGATCTATCGCCATCCGCACGTCTTTGGTGATATTCACGCTGATACGCCCGAGGAGGTGAAACAGAATTGGGAGTTGCTCAAACTGCGCAAAAAGAAGCGTGAGGGCGGCTTGCTGGCAGGTGTTCCGCGCAGTCTGCCTTCGATGGTTAAGGCCTATCGCGTGGGCGAGAAGGCGGCCTCGGTCGGCTTCGATTGGGAGCGTCGCGAGGATGTATGGGCTAAGGTTCAGGAGGAGATTGGCGAGGTGCAGCACGAGATCGACGCTAAGGATCACGAAGCGTTGGAGGGCGAGTTTGGCGATCTGTTCTTTGCGCTTATCAATGCCTCGCGTCTGTATGGTATCGACCCCGAGCAGGCGTTGGAACGCACCAATCGTAAGTTCATTCAGCGCTTTGGTTGCATCGAAAAAGGTGCGGCAGAGCAGGGCCGCGAGTTGGGTGATCTGAGTCTCGAAGAGATGGAAGAACTGTGGCAGAAGGCCAAAAAATGTGACTAAAAGTCAAAAAGTTGCGACAAAATTTGCGCTATATATAAATAAGTATTATATTTGCAGCAGTAAAAGGAACGATGAGGGGACGAGAGTCCCCTCGTTTCGTAAATATATCCCAATGATTGATTGTAGTAAAATAGTTGAAATTGCCGAACAGTTGCTCGCGGAGAGCGATATGTTCGTTGTTGAATGTACGTGTAACAACGCCAACGAGGTGGAACTGATTATCGATAGCGATACGTCGGTTGCCATCGATTCGTGCGTTAAATTGAGCCACGCTATCAATGAGCAGTTTGATCGTGACGTCGAGGACTTTTCGCTGATGGTTGCCTCGGCAGGTATCGGCTCGCCGTTGAAGGTCTATCGCCAGTATCAGAAGTTGGTGGGCCGTCCGGTTGAAGTACTGTTGGTTTGTGGCACCAAGATTTTGGCAACGCTTGCGGAGGCAACGCCCGAGTCGATCACCCTCTCGTATGAGGAGAAACAGACTGTCGAGGGTAAGAAGCGCAAGCAGTTGGTAACGGTCGTAAATAGCTATCCTCTGACCGAGGTACGCTGGACCAAAGAGCATCTCGATTATAAATAGTAACAAAATATAAAACGTAAAAAAAGATGGACAATCTGAATCTTATTAGCAACTTTGCAGAGTTCAAAGAGCTTAAAAACATCGACAAGAGTACGATGATCGGTGTGTTGGAAGATGTATTCCGTCACGCATTGCAGAAGCAGTACGAAACTGATGAGAATTTCGACGTGATCATCAACCCCGAGAAGGGCGACCTCGAAATCTGGCGCAACCGCACCGTAGTCGCTGACGATGAGGTGGAGAATCCCAATATGCAGATTTCGGTTTCGGAGGCTAAGAAGATCGACCCCACTTATGAGGTTGGTGATGAGTATGCCGACGAGATTAAGCTCAACTCGTTCGGTCGTCGTACCGTTCTGTCGTTGCGCCAGAATCTGGCATCGCGTATCCTCGATCTGGAGAAGGCTAACCTCTACGAGAAGTACTCGGAGAAGGTGGGCGAGATCATCACTGGCGAGGTTTATCAGGTATGGAAGAAGGAGGTTATGGTTCTCGACGATGAGGAGAACGAGTTGCTGCTGCCCAAGAGCGAGCAGATCCCCAGCGATTTCTTCCGCAAGGGTGACACTATCCGCGCTATAGTTTCGCGCGTGGAGATGATTAACAATACTCCGAAGATCATCTTGTCGCGTACGGCTAATGAGTTCTTGGAGCGCCTGTTCGAGCAGGAGGTTCCCGAGATCTTTGACGGTCTGATCACCATCAAGAAGATCGTTCGTATCCCCGGTGAGCGCGCTAAGGTGGCTGTTGAGTCGTATGACGATCGTATCGATCCCGTAGGTGCCTGCGTGGGTGTTAAGGGCTCGCGTATCTACTCGGTTGTTAAGGAGCTGCGCAACGAGAATATCGATGTTGTGAACTACACCACTAACACCCAGCTGATGATCCAGCGTGCGCTGAATCCCGCGAAGATTTCGACCATTACGATCGACGAGGAGAGCAAGACTGCATCGGTTTACTTGAAGCCCGATCAGGTTTCGCTGGCTATCGGTAAGGGTGGTTTGAACATCCGTCTGGCTAAGATGCTGACCGGCTACGACGTAGATGTTTACCGTGAGATCGAGGAGGAGGATGTAGACTTGAAGGAGTTTGCAGACGAGATCGAGCCTTGGATCATCGAGGCGTTGAAGGGTATCGGTTGTGACACTGCGAAGAGCGTTATCGCACTGCCCGTTGACGAGTTGGCTCGTCGTGCCGATTTGGAGGAGGATACCGCTAAGGAGGTGGTAGCAATTCTCCGTGCTGAATTTGAATAAATGAAAGATTTACGAAGCTAAATCTTTGCACTTACTATCAATTTTTTATTTTGTAAATCTTTTAAATGAACAGTATGTCAAACGAACGTAAACTTAGACTCAATCAGGTTGCGAGAGAGTTCAAAGTTGGAGTAAGCAGCATAGCCGAATTTCTCGAAAAGAAGGGCATCAAGATCGAAAATACGCCTAACACGTTGATCGATTCGCAGATGTATGCTCTGCTTGAGAAGGAGTTTGGATCGAACCGAGGCGGCAATCCGCGCGGTGAGGTGCGTGAGCGTATCTCGCAGAAACCGTCGGCAGTGTCGATCGGCCAGAAGAAGAATGATGACGACTTCAAAGAGGAGGTTGTAATCAAGAGTAAGAGCATCTCGGTTAAGGACGAAGTGAAGGCAATGGTACCGAAGATTTTGGGTACGATTGATCTGGATGGCAAGAAGCCTCAGAATACTCAGCAGCCTGCACCCGCTCCTGCTCCCAAAGCAGAGCCTAAGGTCGCTCCCAAAGTCGAGCAGAAACCCGTACAGCCGAAGGTAGAGAAGCCCGTAGTGGCTCCTGCACCTGCTGCGCCTAAGGCGGAGCAGAAGGCCACAAACGATATTCAGAATAAGACCTATGATGAGCGTTTGGCTGAGAGCCGAGATGATATTTTCCGTCCTCAGTCGTCGCAGTTGTCGGGCCCGAATGTGATTGGCACGATCGACGTGTCGCAGTTCCAGCCTGGTGGCCGTCATCCCAAGCGCAAGCGCATCACTAAGGATAAGGTTGATGTGACTAAGCCGCAGCAGGGTGGTCTGCAGAAACCCGCAAATGGCAATAAGCCCAACCAACCTAAGCAGCAGAATGCCGCACAGCAACAGCAGGCTCAGCAGCAGGGTGGTGGCAAAAAGAAGAAGAACAAGCAGAAGCCTGCACCCAAACCCGTTGTTCGCCCTGAGGTTAGCGACGAGGAGGTAGCAAAGCAGGTAAAGGATACTTTGGCACGTTTGACGGCTAAGAACTCGAAGAGCAAGGGCGCGAAGTATCGTAAGGAGAAGCGTGAGGCTGTTTCGGCCAAGATGAACGAGGAGATGGAGCGTCAGGAGATGGAGCGCTCGGTACTGAAGGTTACGGAGTTCGTAACTGTCAGCGAGTTGGCTACTATGATGAACGTTTCGGTCAATGAGGTCATTATGGCTTGTATGAACCTCGGTCTGATGGTGTCAATCAACCAGCGTTTGGACGCTGAGGCATTGGTTGTCGTTGCTGAGGAGTTCGGCTTCACTGTTGAATTTGTGTCGGTTGAGATTCAGGAAGCAATCGAGGACGAAGGTGATACCGAGGAGGAGTTGATCTCGCGTCCGCCGATCGTGGTTGTTATGGGTCACGTTGACCACGGTAAGACCTCGTTGCTGGATAATATTCGTAAAACCAACGTTATCGAGGGTGAGGCCGGCGGTATTACGCAGCACATTGGTGCGTATAGCGTAGACCTGCACGGACAGAAGATTACCTTCCTTGATACCCCTGGTCACGAGGCGTTTACGGCGATGCGTGCGCGTGGTGCGAAGGTTACCGACGTTGCAATTATCATCGTTGCGGCTGACGACCACGTGATGCCGCAGACGGTCGAGGCTATCAACCACGCTTCGGCAGCAGGTGTACCTATCGTGTTCGCTATTAATAAGATTGATAAGCCCGCAGCAAATCCTGATCATATCAAGGAGCAGCTGGCAGCAATGAACTACTTGGTTGAGGACTGGGGTGGTAAGTACCAGTGCCAGGAGGTTTCGGCTAAGAAGGGCCTGAATCTTGACAAGTTGCTCGAGAAGGTGCTTTTGGAAGCTGAGTTGTTGGAGTTGAAGGCTAATCCCGATCGTCGTGCAACGGGTACGGTTATCGAGTCGACGCTGGATAAGGGTCGCGGTTACGTAGCTACGCTGCTCGTGCAGAACGGTACCCTGCGCATCGGTGATGTGATGTTGTCGGGTGTTCACTCGGGTCGTGTGAAGGCTATGTTCAACGAGCGTGGCCAGAAGGTTACTGAGGCTCCCCCCGCAACGCCGGTACAGGTGCTGGGTCTGAATGGTGCTCCTCAGGCGGGCGATACCTTCAATGTTATGGAGGATGACCGCTCGGCTCGCGAGATCGCTAATAAGCGTGAGCAGTTGCAGCGTATGCAGGGTATTATGACCCAGAAGCACGTAACTTTGGATGAGATTGGTCGTCGTATCGCAATCGGCTCGTTC
>JAFNVH010000025.1 GCA_017379895.1 Rikenellaceae bacterium
AAATTTTTGCAATGTGGCCGATTTGCGCGGAATCGTGTGACGCCGAGCATCATACAACAAAAATCGGCCCAAACCTCAGTCAATCAGCGAAATAGATATAATCGTTGCTAATAATCAGCAAGTTACGACTGAGTGGTTGTCGGTTAGGCAATTTTTGCGATTGTTGCCCCACAAAATTGCCCGACAACACAATAATTTGCCCTGCTTTTGCATTATACAACTATATTAAGTACCTTTGTAGTGGTTGCTGAGGCCGTTTTTGTAGGCCCCGTTGTAGATGCAACCGCATTAAAAACCGCACGTTCAGTTATGGTAAAGATTCTATGGGTTGATGACGAGGTGGAGCTGCTCAAACCTCATATTCTGTTCCTCAAAGCCAAAGGCTATGAGGTAGATACCTGCAACAATGGATACGACGCGATCGAGATGGTGACCGGCGAGAGCTACGATCTGATCATTCTCGACGAGATGATGCCCGGCATTACGGGCCTCGAAACTCTGCCCCGCATCAAGGAGATTCGCCCCACCACGCCTGTGATTATGGTCACCAAGAGCGAGGAGGAGAACATTATGGATAAGGCTGTCGGCTCGAAGATTGCCGACTACCTGATCAAGCCCGTCAATCCCAATCAAGTGCTGCTGTCGATCAAGAAGAATGTACATCAGCAACAGCTTGTTACCGAGCAGACTACGGCCGATTATCGCGCTGAGTTCGGACGCATTGCGGCACAGGTAGGTACGGCACGCTCATTCGAGGAGTGGTGCGCTATCTACAAGAAGATCGTGAGCTGGGAGATCGAACTCGCCGACTCGACCGATAAGAGTATCAAGGAGGTGCTCTCGTACCAGAAGAGTGAGGCGAACAACGAATTCTGCAAGTTCGTGCGTCGCAACTACTCGTCGTGGATCAATCGCCGCGATGAGGATACGCCCGTGATGTCGCATACGTTGATGCGCAACAATATCTTCCCCATCGTCGATAACAACTCGAAGACCACGCTGCTGCTGATCGACAACTTCCGTTACGACCAGTGGCGCTCGATCAACTCGATGTTGCATCCCTTCTTCGATGTTGCGGTCGATGATTTCTACTGCGCGATCCTGCCTACGGCTACGCAATATGCTCGTAATGCGATATTTGCGGGACTGATGCCGTTGGCGATTGATAAGTTGATGCCTAAGTTGTGGCTCAACGACAACGAGGAGGGTGGCAAGAACCAATACGAGGAGGATTTTCTCCAACGTCAGATGCGCACAAGCGGCAAGAACTACCGCTATACGTTCGATAAGCTGGTGCGCCCTGAGGCTGGTCGTAAGCTGATCGACAATATTCAGCGCATCTATGATGCCGATTTTTCGGTCATCGTCTACAACTTCCTCGATATCCTTTCGCACGCCCGCACCGAAACCGAGATTATCCGCGAGCTGACCGAGGACGAGGCAGCCTTCCGTTCGCTCACCCGCTCGTGGTTCGAACACTCGGATCTGTTCGTGATCCTCAAGATGCTTTCCGAGCGCGGTCATACGGTTATCGTCACTTCGGACCACGGTACGATCCGCGTAACGAATCCCGTGAAGGTTGTTGGCGATCGCGATACCTCGTCGAATCTGCGATACAAGACGGGTCGCAATCTTAATTACAACGTGCGCGAGGTGTACGACATCACGCGCCCCGAAGAGATTCAGCTGCCTGCGGGATCGCTCACGTCGAGCTACATTTTCGCCTATAACAGCGACTTCTTTGTCTATCTGAACGATGCTAACCGCTTTGTGCGCTACTACAAGAACACCTTCCAGCACGGCGGTATCTCGATGGAGGAGATGATTGTCCCCTATATTGTTCTGAAACCAAAGAAGTAGGGGCGTGCTATATTAATAAGGTATGAAAGGCGCATCAATCTTGATGTGCCTTTTTTTGCGCAGTGTTCGTCGTAGTGAAAATAAAAACGGCCTGAATGTAGATTCAAGCCGTTTTTTGAAAAGGTTCTATTTTTTGAAATCAACCGCACTTCGAGTAGCCGCAAGACATACATACGGGGCAACCATTCTGGTAAACCAACGTATCTTCGCCGCAGTTCGGGCAAGCCTGCTTCGACTTAGTACCGTCCGAAATGTACTTCTTCAAAGCGCGCTCGACACCATTCTTCCACGTGTTGATGGTCTCGCTATCGAGGTGCAGCGACTCGATCAGCGCTACAACGTCGATGATGGGCATACCGTGACGCAAGACACCCGAAATCAATCGTGCATAGTTCCAGAACTCCTCGTCGAACAGACGCGAGATACCACCGATGGTGTTGGTGTAACCGTAGCGGTCCTCGTACTGGAAATCGTAACGGGTGTTACCCTCCTTATCCTTGACCTTGATGATGTTACCCTTCTTGACCTTGCGAGGAATGTACATTGCGTCCTCCTCGATCTTACCGGTAAAGATCTCGTAGGGGCGGCCGTTCGACAGACCAACAAATGCGATCCAATCCTCCGAACCATTCTTGAAGCGCACAACCTCAGCCTCGAGCGACTGCGGGCGACGGATCAACTGCTTGTGATCCTCCTGGCACTTGCACTCTTCGTCCTTATCCTTCTTTTTGCCCTTCTCGATCAGTACGCCCGAGCGCGAGCCGTCGCGATATACGGTAACACCCTTACAGCCACACTCCCAAGCGGTCTTGTAAACGTCGGCAACCAGAGCCTCGTTAACGCTGTTGGGCAGGTTTACGGTAACCGAGATCGAGTGGTCAACCCACTTCTGGATTGCACCCTGCATCTGCACCTTTGCAACCCAGTCGATATCGTTTGCGGTAGCTTTGTGGTAGGGCGATGCTGCAACCAACTTATCGAGCTCTTCGTCCGAAATAGAGTTCAAATTGTCGGTCTTGTAGCCATTAACCTCCAACCAGGTGAGGAACTTGTGGTGGAATACGTTGTACTCCTCGAACGAGTCACCGCTCTCATCGATGTACGAAACCTTAACGTCCTTATCATTGGGGTTCACCTTGCGGCGACGCTTGTATACGGGGCGGAATACAGGTTCGATACCCGAGGTGGTCTGCGACATCAGCGAGGTGGTACCCGTAGGTGCGATGGTCAGCATAGCCACGTTACGACGGCCGTGCTTGATCATCATCTCGTAGAGTTCGGGATCAGCCTCCTTGATACGCTGAATCATCGGGTTGCCAGCCTCCTTCTCTGAGTCATACATCGGGAACTTGCCACGCTCCGAAGCCATAATGACCGATGCACGGTAAGCCGAAGTTGCCAACGTGCGCTGTACGTTCACTGCGAAGTCGATAGCCTCCTTGGTGCCGTAGGTCAGACCCAGAGCTGCCAACATATCGCCCTCGGCGGTGATGCCCAGGCCGGTACGACGACCCTTCAATGCCTTCTCGCGGATCTTCTTCCACAATTCGAGCTCTACGCGACGTACGTCCTCATCCTCGGGATCGGCAGCGATCTTGGCGATGATAGCCTCGACCTTCTCCAACTCCAAGTCGATGATGTCGTCCATCATACGCATAGCCTTGTTTACGTGCTCCTTGAACAGATCGAAGTCGAACTTAGCCTCCGCGGTGAAGGGGTTCTGAACGTAGCTGTAAAGGTTGATAGCCAACAGACGGCAGCTGTCATAGGGGCACAAGGGGATCTCGCCGCAGGGGTTTGTCGAAACGGTTACGAAGCCCTCGTCAGCGTAGCAGTCGGGCACGCTCTCGCGGATCACCGTATCCCAGAACAGAACACCGGGCTCAGCCGATTTCCACGCGTTGTGGATAATCTTGTCCCACAGCGCTTTTGCATCTATGTCCTTCTTGTAGAGAGGCTCCTCGGCATTGATCGGAAACTGCTGGCGATAGGGAGTGCCGTTCAGTGCGCAACGCATAAACTCGTCGTCGATCTTGATCGAAACGTTTGCGCCCGTAACCTTACCGAGGTCGGTCTTAGCATCGATGAAACGCTCAGCATCGGGGTGCTTGATCGAGAGCGAGAGCATCAGTGCGCCACGACGACCGTCCTGAGCTACCTCGCGGGTCGAGTTCGAGTAGCGCTCCATAAAGGGAACGATACCGGTCGAGGTCAGCGCGCTGTTCAGTACGGGGCTACCTGTGGGACGCAGGTGCGAGAGGTCGTGACCTACGCCACCGCGACGCTTCATCAGCTGTACCTGTTCCTCGTCGATGCGGATAATACCGCCATACGAGTCAGCGGGGTTTTTGTGGCCGATAACGAAGCAGTTCGACAACGATGCGATCTGCAGAGTGTTGCCGATACCGGTCATCGGGCCGCCCTGCGGGATCACGTAGCGGAAGTGGTCGAGCAACTCAAATACCTCGTTTGCTGACATCGGGTTAGTGTATCGGTTTTCGATACGGGCGATCTCGTTAGCGATTCGCCAATGCATCTGCTCGGGCGAAGCCTCGAAGATGTGGCCGAAAGAGTCTTTCAGAGCATACTTGCTCACCCACACCGTAGCAGCTAATTCGTCACCTGCGAAATACTCTTTCGCAGTCGCAACTGCCTCAGCGTACGGATACTCCTTCAGCTGGGTTGATTTTTGTTTTTCGGACATAGTATATTGTTGTTTTGTTGTAATTGCCAGATAACAAAGCACGTAACCCAACCTTACGGGGATTACGTGCTTACAAAATTGAGGATAATTTTCAGAAATTATTTCTCGACGAGTGCTAATTTATTTACAAGTTATCAACAGTTCGACGAAAACGCCTACCGAGTAACTCCTACGGTCACTCGCTCGATTTTTCCACCGAGCGGCGGTGCGAGTTTCGACACCTCGACTCGAACGCGCTCCACTTGCGGCCACTCGGCACGAATGGCGTCGCCGATGCGTAGTGCGACATTCTCCAAAATGTCCGATGTGATGCGCATCTGCTCGCCAACCAGCTCATAGACGTTGAGGTAGTTTACGGCCTTTTGCACGTTGTCTTCGCGAGCCGCCTCTTCGCTCTCTGCCTCAATCTCGACCGTCACAACGAAGCGATTGCCCACCTTTTTTTCGAGGTCGTAGCAGCCGTGTGCGGCGCGGAACTCCATATTTTCGAGTCGAATCGTGAAAATCATCTCTCCGATATTATATTAGGTATAATTACTCTACCGTGATAAGGTAATAGTTCTTCTTGCCCTTCTGTACGAGCAGATACTTGCCAGCGATCAGATCCTCCTCAACGATGGGGCGCATCGGATCGGCAACCTTCTCCTTATTGAGCGAGATGCCGCCACCCTGAACGAGCTTGCGGGTTTCGCCCTTCGATGCGAAGATGTTGCAACGCTCGGCAACCAACTCAACGAACGGGCAGCCCAGAGCCTCCTTCGATACTGCGAACTGGGGCACGCCGTCGAATACCTGCAACAGAGTCTGCTCGTCGAGCGAGTGCAGAGCCTCTGTAGTAGCCTGACCGAACAGAATGTTCGACGCAGCAACTGCCTTCTCGTACTCCTCAGCCGAGTGGATCATCGTGGTCACCTCCTTAGCCAGGCGCTTCTGCAACACGCGCAGGTGGGGAGCCTCTTCGTGCTCGGCGATCAGCGACTCAACGGTCTGGCGGTCGAGCAACGTGAAGATGCGGATGTAGCTCTTAGCGTCGTCGTCGCTCACGTTCAACCAGAACTGATAGAACTTGTAGGGTGAGGTGTAGCGAGCGTCGAGCCATACGTTACCGCTCTCGGTCTTACCGAACTTGGTGCCGTCAGCCTTCTTGATCAGCGGGCAGGTGATAGCGTAAGCCTCGCCACCGAGCTTGCGGCGGATCAATTCGGTACCTGTGGTGATGTTGCCCCACTGGTCCGAACCACCCA